>CAZQPM010000157.1:0-9548 GCA_964595195.1 uncultured Burkholderiales bacterium
GCCGGGGGGGCAAAGTGGGGGGCTGGACAGGGGCCCGGGGGGCTAAGTGGGGGGTTGGACAAGGCCCCAGGGGCGCAAAGTGCCGGGGAGGAGCCTTTGCAGCCTGTCCGAAGCCCGGCCGCCGGAGGCCGGAAGATGCCCAGACTGCACTTGAATGGACCCCTGGAGCGCCACTCGGTCCTGGACTCGACCAACAGCCGGGCGGCCTGGCGCGCCCGAGAGGGCGCCCCCGAGGGCCTGGTCATCCGGGCTGATCGCCAGGACCACGGCCGCGGGCAGCGCGAGCGATCCTGGCACTCCCCACCGGGTGGGCTCTGGATCACCGTACTTCTGCGCCCGCCGAGTCTGGAAGGTCTCAGCCTGGCTGCCGGCCTGGCCTGCGTCCGGGCCGTCCGGGCGTGGGGAGCGCGTGCCTCCCTCCGCTGGCCCAACGACGTCTACGTCGGAGAACGCAAACTGGCCGGAATCCTGACCGAGTGCCGCCTGACCGGATCGCAGATCGAGCATGCCCTGCTGGGCCTTGGCCTGAACGTGAACCTGGGCACCGAGGATCTCCCCGAGGAACTGAGAGGCACGGCGACCAGCCTGGCCCTGGAGGTCGGCCGTCCCTTGGACCTGGACCGGGTCTGCGAGACGGTCCTGGACGAGCTCGACGGGGTCTACCAGGCCTACCGTTCGGGAGGCCTGGCCTGCCTGCTGCCGGAGTTGCGGGCGGTGTGCTCGACCTTGGGCCGCCGGGTCCGCCTGCTCACGGCCGGGGGACCGATCGAGGGCCTGGCCGACGACCTGTGCGACGACGGGGCCCTGCGCCTGGCCGACGGATGCTGCCACCACAGCGTGGAACGCGTCGTGGTCCTGGACGCCGTCAGCGCTTGCGGGTCCTCTGGCGAAGATGCTGCCCCGCCTGACCGGCGTAGCCCGGGTCCTCCGTATTGAGGGTCTGGTGCGCCATCCTGGTCAGACGCTCCATCAGATCGGCCGTGGCCCCCTCGCGAGGCAGACCTTCCACCAGGACCAGGCGCAGGGACTCATTGTTTTCGAAGCTGCGCAGCAGGTCGAAAAGCCTGGCTGCCAACTCCTCGGGTTGGTCGGGTTCCGGCAGGATGTGCAAGCCGGGCTGCCCCGCCAGGGTTCCCCGGCCCAGGAGAGGAGTCACCACGAGGGCCACGGAGTCCCGGCCGGCGGTGGTCTGCGCCAGGAAGCGCAGGCGCCGGGCCACTCGGTCCGAATCCCCCTCGACCACCACCAGGCGGGCCTCGGGCGAGTAACGGGTGAAGTGACCTGGCGTGGGCTGGTCGCCGGACAGCAGGGGTGGGCGTCCCAGGACCTGTTGGATCTCGGCGCAGCCGGGCGTGCCCATCCGGATCACCCGAGGTGAGGCCCCAGCCAGGTCCAGGACGGCAGATTCCAGGAAACCTGCCGGATCGCGCCCCTCCAGGACGACCTCCAGGCCGACTCCAAAGACCTGGACCACCTCCGCCGCCGAGGCCATCGGCGTGCCCCCGGGTTTCCGGGCGACGCAGGCTGCCACGGGACAGCGACACAGGCCCAGCAGGGCCTGGGCCAGACGGTGCCCGGGAACACGGACGGCCACTTTGGCCAGCCCCGAGCTCAGGCTCGGGGAAACCCGCGAGGTGGGACGGGCCAGTAGCGTCAGGGGCCCGGGCCACAGGATCGCGGACACCCGACCGACCAGGTCTGCAGGTTCGCCCAGATAAATTCGGGCTTCAGGAGAATCCCTGCAGTACAGTGTCCAGGGCAGGCCTGGGGGACGGTGCCGCAGGCCGGCCAGGCGTTGCAGGACCTCGGGGTCATCGGCGCGTCCCGCCAGGACATAGCCGCATTCGGTCGGGAAGGCCACCAGACCGCCCCGGCGCAAAAGGTTCGCGGCCCTCCGGAGCAGGTCGCCATTCCGTGACAGGCTGGCGACGTTCAGGATGGCGGGGGGCTGGCTTCCTCCACTGCTGGACACGGGCGCGGCTTCTCCGCTTCGCGGAGGGTTCCTCCGCCGGCCGGCTCGGGGGGCGCCGCCGACCGCCCCGCCAGGCAATGGTCCAGGGCCTCCAACAGCTCGTTCGGTGAAAAGGGTTTGGTCAGATGCGGGCAGCCCGACTCCGCCAGGAAGGTCCGGGCCCGGGGATTCAGCACGTCGCCGGTGACGAAGATCACGCGCCGCGCCAGGTCGGCATCCCTCTCCCGCAGGCGTTCATGGAAGCCCTCGCCGCCGATCCCCGGCATGCGCAGGTCGCAGATCACGGCCTGATAGCCCCCCGCCTCCAACTCGAGCAGCCCGTCCTCACCGCTGCGCGCCACGTGGGCCTCGACGTGGAAGCGCCCCAGATAGCGGGACAACAACTCGCCACCCAAGGGATCATCCTCGACCACCAGGACCCGAAGCCCCTCCGGGGCTCGCCAGGAAGCGGCCTCCTCCCGGCCCCGGTCCTCCGCCTCCCGAGCCACCTCCAAGGGCAGTTGGAAGGTAACCTCCAGTCCCCCTTGGGGGCGATTCCGGGCGCTGATCGATCCGCTATGGGCCTCGACGATGCTGACACAACTGGCCAGGCCCAGACCCGTGCCCTCCTCGGGGGTTCGCGTCGTGAAGAAGGGTTGGAAGATGCGGGTCAGATCCTCCGGAGCGACACCGCTACCCGAATCGGCCACCGAAACCCGGACCTCGTCCCTGGCTCCCCGACGGATCCGAACGTCGATGGTCCCCCGCGAGCCGACGGCCTGTTCGGCGTTCAGCAAGAGGTTGAGCAACACCTGGTGGACCTGGTGCCGGTCACACTCCACCGGGGGAAGGTCGGGGTCCACCTCCAGGCGCGCCTCGATCTGGTGGAGTTGCAGGTGGTGCTCCCTCCACCCGATGGCGGCCTGGGCCAGGGCCTTGAGGTCCACGCGCTCCAACTGAGGGGGGCGGGCCCGCGCCAGGGCCAGCAGCTTGCGGACCGTGGCTGCGGCCCGATTGGCGGACTCCAACAGGATCCGAGCGGCTTCAGCCACGGCCGGTCCGTCATCGGGGCTTTCCATGACCAGATCCGAGAAGCCCAGGATCACGTTGAGCGGATTGTTCAGTTCGTGGGCCACGTCCGCCATGAGCAATCCCAGGGTGGCCAGGCGCCCGACCTGCAGGGCCCGGTCGCGGGTCTGCTGCACCTCGGCCAGGCACCCTCGCAGGCTGGACGCGAGTCGGGCGTTCTCGCCAGCCAGGCGCCGACGCTCCAGGGCACCGTCGACCAGGATCGCCAGGATCTCGGGGGAAACCGACGGGGGAATACGGGTCAGGACCGGGGGGCCGGGTTCTACCGGGTGCGGCGACTCACCATCGTCCATGACCAGGATCTCCAAACCCGGTGACAGCCGGAGCAGGTCCTGGATCCACTCCACCTGGACCGTGTCCCACATCCTCGGACCGATGATCAGGAGGTCTGGAGGGGCGGGGCCCGGGTCCGCCATGATCCCACGGGCGTCGGCCAGGACCTCCACCTGAAGTCCTGGCGAGGCCAGCAACGCGTCCGGGATCGGACTCGAAGGTTCGCTTCCTATCAGAAGAATTCTACCCCTGATCATGACCAGGGGGGGCTTCCAGGTGCACGCCAGAGGTCCTCCGCCCCTTTCCCCAGGTACGGGCGCTGCAGTATGATGCAGGCATGCACCCCAGTCCCGCCCCACAGCAGGCCGACCTCCTGGTCACCTTCCGGGTGGACGACCTGGTCCTGGGGGTCGCCTTGGAGTCGGTGGTCCGGGTCGAACGAGCCGCCGCGGTCACTCCCCTGCAGAGCGGTCCACCCGGTCTGCTGGGGGCCCTGAACCATCACGGAAGGATCCTGCCGGTCCTGAACCTGCGCCATCGGCTGGGTCTTCCCCCCAGGGCCCTGCGGCCTGCCGACCAGTTCCTGCTGGTCCGCTGCGGTCTGCGCACCGTCGTGGTCCCCGTGGACCGGGTCGAGGGGATTCGTGAGGGCGAACCCCCGGTCGCCCCGGAGGAGGCCCTGGGCATCCAACTGGAGGGGCAGGGCCTGGTCACCGCGACCGAGGGGATCCTGGTGGTCCAGGACCCCGAACGACTCCTGAACCCCGTCGACGGGATCGCCTTTGAGCAGGCGGTCGCAGGGCCCGGGCCTGCCGACTCCGAACCTCGTGCCTGAAATGAGTCCCGGGCTGGCCGAACGCTTCGAGGCCCTGCTGCACCAGTGGGCCGGACAATGGTTCCCCGGCAGTCGCCAGGGGGAACTGGCGCGCGCCCTGCGGCGCTCGGCCGAACGAGCGGGGTTCGGAACGGCTCTGGAGGACTTCGTGACGGCCCTGGAGGGCCGCCCCGACGAGCGCCTGCGCGATCTGGTGATCCAGGAGATCCTGGTCGGAGAGACCTACTTCTTCCGGGATTCCAATCTCTGGCAGAGCCTGGAGCGGGAGATCCTGGCAGACCTGGTGCAACGTCAGGCCTCCTTGCGGAACCTCAGGGTCTGGAGCGCCGGTTGTTCCACCGGCGAAGAGGCCTACAGTCTGGCGATGCTCCTGCGGGCCAACCTCCCCCACTTTGAAGACTGGACGCTGCACCTGCTGGCCACCGACCTGTCGGAAGCGGCCCTGGAGAGGGCCAGGATGGCCGTCTACCGCAAGAGGTCCCTGCGAGAACTGGACCGGCAACGCTGGCAGGGTTGCTTCGAGGCTTCGGGGGCCACGGTCCGGCTGAAGGATGCCTTCCGCCAGATGGTCACCTTCAAGCGCCACAACCTCAGCGCCGAGGACTTCCCGGATCCACTGACCAACCGGATGGACCTTCTCCTGTGCCGGAACGTCCTGATCTACCTGGAGCGCAACCTGGTGTCCCGCATCATCGCGCGCTTCGCCGAATGCCTCCGACCCGGGGGGTGGCTGGTCCTGGCCCCCACCGAAGTGCCTCTGGACCCTCCTGCCGGGCTGAGCCTGTTCCGACTGCGCTGCGGCTCGGTGGTCCTGCGTCGGCTGCAGGGCACCGGTGCGCCGCCACCGGAGCCTCCCCCCCGGACGACCCGGGTGGCCAGGCCGGACCCCCTCCCGCTGCCCGCAGCGGTGGCGACGCCGGCGCCGCTGCAACCGGCCGCGACCGACAGGCCAGAGGCCACTCCCTTGCCGGATGCCGCGGACCTGCTGGCCCGGGCCCGGAATGCAGCCGACCGGGGAGACCTGGTGGGTGCCCTGGCCCGGGCCACCTCGTGTGTCGAGGCCAATCCCGTCTCGGCCGCCGGGTGGCTGGTCCTGGCCCTGGTCCAGGAGGAGATGGAGTTGTGGCAGGACTCCCAGGAATCCCTGCGCCGGGCGCTCTACCTGGAACCCGACCTGGCCCTGGCCCACCTGCAGATGGCCCGGGTTCAGGCCCGGAACGGTGATGCCGGCGTCGGACGCTCGCTGGCCAACTTCCGGAAACTTACCGAAATGGCCGAGCCCACCCGGCTGATTCCGGAGGGGTCCGGACTGACGGTGGGTCAGGCCCGACACCTGGCCGAGCAACTGGAGCGCACCTGGGCACGACAGGGAGGTTCGCCGTGACCGAGGCCCCCCAGGCCGTCCTCCAGAGAAGGGCCCGCGAGCTGGCGCGCCCCGTCGCCCGGCTCCAGGAAGGCGAGAGGCGCCTGAGTCTCCTGGAGTTCCGCCTGGGCCCCGAGGCCTACGCCATCGAAGCCCGGCATGTCCGGGAAGTGGTCCCGACCAATTTCCTGGCACCGCTGCCTGGGGTGCCTCCATTCGTCCTGGGGATCGTCTCGGTCCGTGGACTGATCTGGTCGGTGATGGACCTGCGGCTCTTCTTCAACATCCCCCGGCGCGGCATCTCCGACCACCCCCGGGCGATCCTGGTGGAGGCCGGCGGGCTGCGCTGGGGAATCCTGGCGGATTCCCGCTTGCGGATGCTGTATGTCGACTCGCTGCGCCCCCCTCCGGAGGTGACCGAGCGGATTCCCCGGAACGTGGTGCGGGGGACGACCGAGGAACTGGCAGTGGTCCTGGACCTCGAGGTCCTGGCGCGGGACCCGAGGATGATCGTTCAGGAGGATCTGGAATGAACAGTCGACCTGGAGCCGGGGATCTCCAACCGGAGACCGGCGGAGGCCCCGCCCTGGCCACGATCGCGAGCCGCAAGTCCCTGGCCGGGATGATGTCCTTCATCGTGCTGATCCTGTTGGTGCTGAGTGCGGCCGTGACGCTCTTCATGGTCGCCGTCATGGATCCTCGGGTCCAGGCGGTCAACAAGGTTCGCCAGCAGGCCTCGGAGGCCGAGAGGACCTTGTGGCGGATCGGCTACCTGAGCAACCGGATGGCCTGGGTCGAGGACGCCCAGACCCGCGGCGGCCTGCAGTCCGACCTGAGCCGGGAACTGGACAACTTCACCCGGCAACTGACGCTGCTGCCGACCGAGATCCCGGAGGACCTCGGCAGCATCCGGGAGGGTCTGGACGGATCCATCGGCCTGTGGGCGGGCTTCCGCACGGACCTGGAGGGCCTGGCCAGGACCAGGAACCCCCACGAGGCCGCGGACTTCCTGGCCAAGGCCAACGTCGAGGGCCGCTTTCAGGGGATCCTCAGCGGAATCACCCTGGCGGCCAGCGCCATGTCGGTGCGCACCGAGCAGACCGCGCAGCAGTCGAACATGGTCACCAGCAGCGGCTACGTCCTTTTCATGTGCCTGGTCCTCTGGGTCCTGGTCCTGAGCCGCAAGGTGAGCAGCCGGATCAAATCCCTGCACCGGGCGGCTCAGGAAGTGACCCGAGGTCAGGTCAAGGCACGCGCCCCCGTCGCGGGGAACGACGAGATCACGGGGCTGGCCGAAGCCTTCAACGCCATGACCGAGAGGGTCGAGCAGCAACTGGAATCCGAGCGGCGAGCCCGACACCGGGTGGAGGAGGTCCTCAGGGCCCTGAACCAGACGGCCCTGGGCCTGGCCGGGGCCGCCTCGGAGATCCTGGCCGCCACCTCTGAACAGGCGGCGGCCGCCGCCGAAGAAGCCGCGGCCGTCCAACAGACCTCGGTGACGGTCGAGGAACTCAAACAGGTCACGGCCCTTTCCGCTCAGAAGGCGGGAGCGGTGGCCAGCCTGGCCCTGCAGTCCGAGGAGGTCACGCTGAGCGGCAGGGAGGCCGTCGAGCGCTCCGTGGAAGGCATGGTGCGGGTGCGCGACCAGGTCCAATCGCTGGCTTCCAGCATGCAGCGCCTCTCCGAACAGACCCAGGCGGTTGGAGAGATCATCTCCACGGTCCAGGACCTGGCCGAGCAGTCCAACATGCTGGCCGTCAACGCCGCCATCGAGGCCGCTCGGGCCGGCGAGCACGGCTACGGCTTCTCGGTGGTGGCCAATGAGGTCCGCAGCCTGGCCGAGCAGTCCCGTCAGGCCACGGTCCAGGTCCGGTCGATCCTGGGCGAAATCCAGAAGGCCGTGACCACCGCCCTGGGCAACACCGAGGCCGGTACCAGGTCGGTGGACGCGGGGATGGACCTGGTCAATCGGGCCGGCGAGGTGATCCGCAGCCTCACCGACACGATCAGCCACTCGTCCAACGCTGCCAGCCAGATCCGGGCGTCCTCGGACCAGCACGCGGCCGGTGTGGAGCAGATCGCCCAGGCCATCTCCGCCATCCACGACGCCAGCGTGCAGGCCCTGGAGAGCACGCGCCAGACCGAAAGGGCTGCACGCGTCCTCAATGAGATGTCGATGAGTCTGAAGGTGTTGCTGCGAAGCGGAGACGTCGAGGGCGAGGTGGGCGAACACCATTGACCAATCGGGAGGAACAGTTCCGCCAGAGGTTGATGGCCACGTTCCGGGCCGAGGCCGAGGAACACGTCAAGGGCATCGTCCAAGGCGTCGCCGCCGTGGAATCGGCCCTGGACGAGGAGGCCGGTGTGGCCCCGGCCATCCTGGAGACGGTCTACAGGCAGTTCCACAGCCTCAAAGGAGCCTCCCAGGCCGTGGGGTTCGACGAAGTCGGCCGGGTCTGCCAGTCTGCCGAGAGCATCCTGTCCACCTGGAAGTCCGATCCCAACCGGGCCAATCGGGAGGATGCCACCCGGGTCCTGGAGATGGCGGTCCAGGCTGCCGGCATGCTGGAGATTCCCATCCCCGCCGGGCTGGACGTCACCGAGCAGGCCGCCGGCCCGACTCCCCCTCCCCCCGAAGTCCGCCCCGCGTCCCCTCTTCCTGCGACGGTCCAATCCCCGGAACCGGGCCCTCCCCTGCCCTCTCCGCAGGACATGCCTCCTCCCCTTTCCCTCCCGGAGGGCAGACCTGGCTCGGAGTCCGCGGCGGCCTCCCGTGAAGAACCCATCCGGGCCCATGCCCCCCCCCTGCCGACCAGCCGGGGCGGCGGCGAGACGCTCCGCATCGCCTCCGAGAAGCTGGACTCCCTGCTGCGCCGCGGCGAACAACTGGTCCTGGCCCGCCTGAACAGCCGCCAGC
The DNA here is from genome assembly GCA_964595195.1 of uncultured Burkholderiales bacterium. Classification (GTDB taxonomy): domain Bacteria; phylum Vulcanimicrobiota; class Xenobia; order Xenobiales; family Xenobiaceae; genus CAZQPM01. The sequence continues at coordinate 8,429 of CAZQPM010000157.1, forward strand.
GGTGGAACGAGGCCCGCGAACTGGCGGCCATGCTGGAGCGGTTGCGACGCCAGGCGGACGAGCAGGCTGCGAACCCCGACCCCCGCGCCGAGGCCTCGGCCGGTCGCGAGGATTTGCGCCGCCTCACGGCCAGCCTGCAGCGCCACGTCCGGAACCTGGCGGCCGACCACCACGAACTGGACGCCCAGTTGGGTGCCCTGCTCGGTGAAGTGAAGAGTGCCCGACTGGCTCCCGTGCGGCCCCTGCTGGAGGAGCTGGAGATGGCCGCCCGGCGCATCGCGCGGCAACTGGGCAAGAAGGTCCGGATCTCGGTCCGTGGAGGAGAACTGGAACTGGACCGCCACATCATGGAAGCCCTGAAGGACCCCCTCATCCATCTGGTCCGCAACGCCCTGGACCACGGACTGGAACGGACCGATCACCGGCGAGCCTGTGGAAAACCCGAGGAGGGTCGGCTGCGCCTGGAGGTCAGTTCCCGGGGGACCGGGGTCATGGAGTTCCGGGTCTCGGACGACGGGCGGGGAATCCAGACGACCGAGGTCCTGGAGGCCGCGCGCAGGCAGGGCCTGCTGGCGGAGGGGGTGGAGGTGGACTCCCTGGACCTGATCTTCTCCTCGGGTCTCTCCACGCGGTCGGAGGTCTCCGACCTCTCGGGCCGGGGTCTGGGCATGGCCATCGTCCGGGAGAGGGTGGAATCCATGAAGGGGACCATCCGCGTTCAGACCCAGGTGGGCGAGGGGACCACCTTCATCCTCTCGATGCCGACCAGCCTGGCCACCTTCGACGGGCTGCTGGTCCAGGAGCGCGGCCGCTTCCTGGTCTTCCCCCTGGCCGGGGTCGAGGCGGTGACCCGAGTCCATTCCAGGGAAATCCGATCGGTCGAGGGCAGCCAGGTGATCCTCTTCCGAGGCTCGCTGGCTCCAGTCTCCCGCCTCGGCCAGATCCTGGACATACCGGAGGTCCCCGGGGACTCCCAACCCGAACCGGCTCCCGGGGTGGTGGTCTCGGCGGGGGGAAGGAAAGCCACCTTCCTGGTGGACGAAGTCTTCGGCTCGCATGAGGTGCTCTCCCGGGACCTCGGACCTCAGTTACGCCGCGCCCGCTACATCAGCGGTGCCTG
>CAZQPM010000158.1:0-9535 GCA_964595195.1 uncultured Burkholderiales bacterium
AGACCATGGCCATGACGTTGCGCTACAGCCACCTCGCCCCGGGCAGGCTGCAGTCGGCAGTGGCTCGAATCGACACCTTCCAGGACTGACCTCCGCCCGGGTCCTGGAACCCCCCTTTTCAGGGTCAACAGCCACCAAAACAGCCACCAGCGAAAACACCGATTCGGCAAACCCCTGGGGCTCAGGCTATTGCGCTTCATGGCTCACGAGTCTTTTAATCAGGTGGCCGCGGGTTCGAGTCCCGCCCGGCCCACCAGCAAGAAACCCCGTAAGTCACGGGGTTTCTTGCTTTTCTATGGGGGCTCTGCAGCGTTGAAATTTTTTCTAGTGCCGGTTCCGGTGTCGGTCCCTTCCTTGAGGGGCCGCGGACCCCCCCTCAGCCCGGAGCCCATCGCCCTGGCTGGGAGGTTGGCCCGCAGATCGGGCGCGGGGGCCAGGACAGGAAGCGGCCCGGACAGGGACCTGGTCCCCTGCCCGAGCCGCGAGCCTCATTCCTGCGGCTCTTTTCCCCCCCGTTCGCCGTGGCCCATCCTTCCCATGCCGAGGGTAGTGCATCGGCGGGCGGCGGATCAGTGTCGATCGGTACCGAAAGCAGGGGATTCCTGGCTCACTCCAGGCCTTCCAGGACGCGCTTGAGCCCCTCGGCGTTCAGGATGCGGATTCGCCGCCCCTCCTGGGCGACCAGGCCGTGGCGCCGGAACTCCGCCAGGTCGCGGGTGACGCTTTCGCGGCTGGTGCTCAGCGTCTCAGCCAGGAACCTGTGGTTGATCTCCCGGGGCAAGAGGACGCCCACCTCGGTCGATTCGCCGTGGCGCAGGGCCAGTTCCCGAAGCAGGCCGGCCAGTCTCTGGCGAAGCGTCAGCAGGGACACGTCCTGGAGCCTCTCGTTGGCACGCCGCAGTCGCTCCGATAGGAAGGCCAGCAGGCGGCGGACCGAGCCCGGTGAGCGGTCCAGGACCGCGTAGAAGTCCGCCTGGTGCAGCACCAGCACCTCGCAGGCCTCCACGGTGATCGCCGAGGCGGAGCGGGGATGGCCATCCAACAGGGCCATGTCCCCGAAAAACTCCCCTGCGGACAGAAGGGCCAGCGTGACGTCGCGCCCCGCGGGATGAGCCAGGACGATGCGCACCGACCCCGACATCAGGAGGAACAACTCTGCGCCCCGGTCTCCCTGGAAGAAGAGCGTCCTGCCGGCTGGCACCGACCGTCGCTGGAATCGGGCCGCCAGTTCGGCCAGGTCCGCTTGGTCCAGGGCTCCGAACAGGGGAATGCCAGCGAGGAGTGCAGCCAGGTCACCCGGGTCGAGGATTTCTCGGTGCGTCATGGTCGGGTGGGTTCTGGCGCAGCGGGCCGTTCACCTTCGGCAGGAACAAGCCCCCGTCGACCTCTCGAGGGGCGGCCGGGGGCACGTGGTCCGAAGGGCGGACGCCGTCTGGGGATCAGCTCGGCTTTTGCTGGGCCGCCTCTTCCTTCACGTAGGCATCCGGGTCCGCGTGGATCATCCGGCCGTTGGCGTTGAAGCCGACGCGCATGGCCATCGTGGTGTCGTCTCCGTCCAGACCCTGGCCGTTGCTGAACTCGACCCAGGTCTCGCCCTTGTCGTTGTGGTAGATCCGCTGGGCTGCCAGGTCCTGGTCCTTGACGCCCAGGACGAAGGCGTTCTTCTCCAGCCACTGGTCGGCGGCCTGGATCCCCTTTTCTTGGGGGCCAACCTGGCTGCGCACGGCATCCTCGGAGTTCCTCAGGCCCTTGGAAGCCCGCGAGCCGGGCAGTACGGAGATCAGCCGATTCTTCAGCTCCTGCATGGTGTCGGCGGAGTCGGCCACGGGCACCTGGGCCTCGTTGAAGCACGTCCTGTAGGTGCGGGCCAGGTCGCCGCCACCGTCGATCCGGTTCGCCTTGATCATCGCCTGGGCCAGGTCGCTCTGGGTCGCCTGGTTGCCCGAGGGCAGGAAGTCGACGCTGCGGGTGAAGTCGGCCTGGACCCGCTGGGCTGCCTGGGCCAGGGCCTCGTCCTCGGACATACCGGGGTTCTGCTTGCGCAGGTCGGCCTCCACGGCCAGGACGCTCTGGTAGAGGCCGTGGGTGAAGCGGCGCGAAGAGTCGTGGCACTCCTCACCGTCCTTCTCGGGAGCCTTCTCGGTCATCCGGGAGGCGTCCCGGACGCCCGTGCGGTCCCCGGTCTTGACATCGGGATCCTCGGAAGCCAGGCTTTCCGCCATGGTCGAGGCGACGTTGGAGTCCTGGCCCTCCCGGCGCCGGGCCAGCACGTCGGCCCGCACATCCTTGTCCTGCAGGGCCATCAGCAGGGCCGTGCCGTCGGCGAAGGCCTCGTGGGCGCTGGCAGTCCGCGAGTTCCCGTTGTCATACTGCGGTCGCTGCGAGTCCAGCAGGGCGTGGCCGGCCTCGTGATTGATCACGTCCGGATCCAAGGCGGATGACGACGACGTGGAGATGATCCCCTGGCCGACCTTGTAGTGCGGGCCCCCGCCGAACATCGATGGCATCGCGGTCGGATCGTTGACCTGCACGGTCAGTCGCCCGTCCTGGTTCCCCCGGTAGTCGATGTCGCGCCCCAACCCCTGCTCGAAGGCATCGTTGGTCTGGTAGGCGGCCATGAAGGCCTGGATGAGGCTCTGGTCTCCTTCGAGGCTGCCATCCTCGCCGACCTGGACCCTGGCCTCGGGGGCCTTGCTGAAGGTGTTGGCGCCGGCGTCCGCCACCTGCACATCCTCGCTGGCGATCTGCGGGGGCAGCTCCGCGGCCGGGCCACTGTCACCGGCCGTCAGGAAGCTCCGCAGACTGCTGTCCTTCGGCGTGTTGACCTCGCCCCAACCCTTGAAGAGTTCCTGGTTGGCCTTCAGGACCTGGATCTTGTCGTCCAGGGTGTGGGTCCGGGTCGGCGTCAGACCCTCGGCCTGGGCAGCGTAGGAGACCTTCGGACTCTGGACCGTCTGGTAGGCTTCCTTCCGCTTCTCGGGGGTGATCAGGTCCCAGTTCTTGATGTGTTCGGTGATGAAACTGGTGCCCAGCATGGCTCCTCCAGGTCAAAGGGTCTCGAGTCCATTGTAGGGGGCGGGGTGGGATCAAGTCTGAAAATAAATTGAAAGGAATATTTCCGAGTTGTGAACATCTGGATCCGAAGGGCGCGAGCGGAGGCCCCAAAGCGCTTCGGTCCGCCCCGGGCCGAGTGCGGAAGATCGCGAATCCACGGGGTTCCTCGCTCGCCTGGAGGGGCGTTGGGATTCAGTTCGGCCGGGAGACCTGCTTGTAGATGCGTACACCTTCCAGTGTGACCAGTCCCTCGGTGATCAGCGGGTCGACGGCGGCCAGGTAGTCCCGAATCCTGGCCTCCTGGTCCACGATCTCGATGACCACCGGCATGTCCAGCGGGGTGTCGATCAAGCGGGCGGCGCGCACCACCGAGTGCTTGCCGAAGCCCATCGTGCCCCGCAGGACCGTGGCTCCGGCCAGGCCCCTCTGGTGGGCCAGACGGACCAGGTTGTCGTACAGCAGGCGGCCGCTCTGGGGATCGCGGTCGCAATCATCCACGAAGATGCGCAGCAGGGTCCCCTCCTCGGGCAGGTCCATCAGCGGCGGAACCTCCTTGTCGATGCCATTCACCTGGGGAGGCCTGGGGCCCAGGTCCCGGGGCTGTTCCGAGGCGCGGTAGTAGATCACGCAGGCGCGTTCCAGGGTGATCAGGCCCCGCTGCACCAGGGGGCGGACCAGGGCCAGGAAGCGGGCTACGGCCTCGGCGCGCTCGACCACCTCGACCACCACGGGCAGCTCGTTGCTGGGTTTCCAAGGGTGGCGCACCAGCAGGGGGCCGCCCGGCAGGAACCCCTGCAGGCCTTTCAGCACCGTGGCGCCGGCCAGGCCCTGGCGCCAGGCCCGCTCCACCAGCACCTCGTAGAGGGGGCGATGGTGGTGCTGCTGGTAGTTCGTCAGCATGAACCGGCACAGCACGTTCTCGCCTTGCAGCTTCACGGGGATGGGATTCACCCTCAGCCCTTCCATGCCTGCGCCGCCAGCACTCCCAACCAGACGGCGGCGTAGCCCAGCACCGGGCTCAGGACGAAGTTCAGTCCGGCCAGCATCCACTGGCCATCCTGGACCAGGCCGTGGGTCTCGAACTCGAAGGTCGAGAAGGTCGTGAAGGCACCCAGGAAACCGACGCCCAGCAGCAGGCGGAAGGACTCGGGGTGGGGGAGCCAGCGTTCGGCCGCCAGCGTGCCCACCAGACCCAGGAGGAACGAGCCGCTGACGTTGATGAAGAAGGTCGAGAAGGGGAACCGCGTGCCCAGCCAGGACGTCGCGGCCAGGCCCACCAGGTAGCGGGCGTTGGCGCCCACGAATCCGCCGACCCCCACCAGAAGCATCTGGGAAAAGTGTTCCTTCATCGCGCCCCCAGGGCCCCTTCCTGCAGTCGGTTCGGGCGGGTGGACGAGAAAGGCTCCTACCCGCGGGTAGGAGCCATCAGCTACAAGCGGTTCAAGGCGAGCTCCATCGCCCGTGCTGGTCCCCGGTGGGGAGGACCGGCACCCGGGCCTTTTCGCAGTCCCCGCACTTCCCCCTGCCGGAACCCGGGCCCGGCCGCCATCCGGGTCCCGAGCCGACCCCATCGCGGGGTTCTCCCGCAGCCTCCAGGCCCCTGGCCGACACGGTCACCGAAATCTGGAATCCAGGAACGGGGTGTCGCCGGGCTCGATCCGGGGCACATGACGTCATGAACCCGTCCGGCGGCGAGGGCTCTGAAGGCCTTGGACCGAGCGGGGGAAGTGAGGTGTCCAGATGATCTGCCAGGCCGATGCGTCCTGCGAAGGAATCGCCGACTTCCTGGCCGGCAATCCCCTCTTCTATTCGCTGTCGCGCCCCGTGTTGGTGTCCCTGGCCGAAAAGCTGCTGATGCAACGTTTCCGGCCAGGGCAGACCCTGGTCCGCGAGGGGGACCCGGGGGACAGCTTCTTCCTGGTCCGCGAAGGCCACGTCCAGGTGGTGCGCACCCTCGACGGGCGCGAGCTGGTGCTGGCCGAGCTGGGTCCGGGTGAGGGCCTGGGCGAGATCGCCCTGATGGTCGACCAGCCGCGCACGGCCACGGTCAAGGCCCTGGATGAGGTCGAGACCCTGGTCCTGAGGCGCGAGGACTTCATCGCCCTCTACCGCCGCCTGCCGGAACTGGCCCTGCAGATGAACCGCCTGATGGAACAGAGGGTGTCGCTGCTGGAGGCGGAGGATGGGGCCGGGGAGGAGCAGGAGAAGTTCCAGGCCGGACGCCGCCTGGAACTGGACTACTCGAACCTGGACCTCCTGATGCGGCTCAACGAGGCCGCCGGAGGGCACCAGCAGGTCGAACACTGCAAGGAGGTCGGACAACTGGCCCGGGAGATGAGCAAGATGCTGTGCCCGATGGTCTCCGAGGAGATCCTCTTCGCCGGCTACCTGCACGAGATCGGCAAGGTCTCCCTCTCCAGGGCCCTGGTTCTCAAGCAGCGCCGGGGAGATCCCCTGACCCTCGAGGAGTCCGAGCGCTTCGGTCGGATCTTCGAATGGGCAGTGGAGATCCTGGCGCCCAACCGCACCCTGCACGACAGCCTGGCCTTCCTGCGCTTCCTGGGCCGGGGAGACTACCGCGACATGCCCCTCGAGGCCCAGATCCTCAAAGTGGCCGACGACTATCTGGAGCGGCGCTCGGCGGGCTATCGGAACCTGTCGGCAGGGGAGGCCCTCCAGCAGATCCGGGCCGGGGCGGGCACCCTCTACCACCCGCGGGCCGTGGCTGCGCTGGAGAAGAACCTGGACAAGTACGGAGACCTGAGGGTCGAGGCCCAACTGAACGTGATGCGGATGATGCTGGTGGCCCTGGACCGCAAGGACAACTACACCTGGCGCCACTCCATGGACGTCCGGGACATGGGGCTGCGGATCGTCGACCGTCTGGGCCTGGGCCGCAAGGAGCGCGAGCTGATGAGGGTCGGCGCCGAACTGCACGACGTCGGCAAGATCTTCATCGATGAGGAGATCCTCAACGCCCCGCGCAAGCTCTCCGCCGACGAGTTCGAGATCATGAAGACCCATGCCGCCCGTTCGGCGGATCTGTTCGCGGACCTGATGGGGATGGACGAGTTGACCTCCATCGTGCGCGCCCATCACGAGAAATTCGACGGCTCGGGGTATCCCGATGGCTTGAAGGGAGAGGACATCCCCTTCCTGGGCCGGGTCATGACCGTCGCTGACGTCTGGAGCGCCCTGACCACGCCGCGCGTCTACCGCGTGGACGCCTCGGGCCGGGGGCAGGCCTTCACGCCCCAGAAGGCCCTGTCGATCATGGAGGAGATGGCCCCGGGCCACTTTGACCCCTCGATCTTCCCCGTCTTCCAGCAGATCGTCAGGGAAGCCGTCGCTGAGGCTGGCCCGGGCGGCACCGAACAGGCCCCGAACTCGTGAAGACCGACCTGGAGGAGGCGCGCTGGCCGCTGGGCCTCCTCCAGGTCGGGGTCAGGGGGGGGCGGGCGTCTGGATCCTCAGCGCTTGACGTCCACCCACTGGAAGTCGTGCACGCTCTCGACCCCGTCCACCGAGTGCTCACCCCGTGGAGTGGCGCCGCGGACCAGGATATGGTCCAGGCCGTCGCCGTCGGTGGCCTCCTTGAAGCCCATGTCGCCGGGTTCGGGGTACTGATAGTCGCGGCCGAAGGGGTTCCAGCCCGCAATCCCTCCGACGGTGTAGGTGTCGCCCGGCGCCGAGTTCAGGTCGCCGCCCAGGATCACGTCGGGCTTGCCCTTGGCGATCTGGTCCAGTGAGCGATACTCGGCGCTGCGGGCTTTCTGCTGCCAGTCGTCGCTGCCCGCGGTCAGGTGGGTGCTGATGACCGTCTGGCCTTCGGTGGTGTTCACCTCCAGGGCGGTGCGCCGTTCCCTGGCCCCGCGGTCGTCACCCACTTCGTGCACTTTGATGGCGTCGGCCGGGATCTTCCCGTCCTGGTCGCGCGGCAGGGTCTGGCCCGGTCCCAGCAGGACCGAGTTCCCGAAGGTCCCGCCATCGTGGTCGATGGACCTGCCGTGGACCATCTGGTATTGGACGTCCTCACCCTTCTCGTTCTTGTAGGAGGCGGTGTAGACCGTGACGTCACCGTTGTCGTCCTCAGGCTTCTCCTGGGTGATCGTGACGGTGGCCTTCTCGCCGTTGGGGAGGGTCGTCTCGTACTTGTTGTCGCCCACGGGGTGGGTGTCGTGCCCCCCCAAGTCGGCTTCGAAGACGGCGGACAGGATTTCCTTGTTGTAGTCCTTGCCGCCAGCACGTCGGGTCCCGACGTCCACCTCCTGGAAGGTGGCCACGTCGATGCCGTTCCCGACGACCTGTTCTCCGACGGTCTTCTTGATCTGGTCGAAGTTGGCGCGGGCCTGCTTGTTACCGCCACCGAGGTTCATGTTGCCGACCTGCAGGTCGGGCGCCTTGGCCTCGGGGCCCGGTGAAGGGGAGGGCTCGGCCGCCTCTTCGCGCAGGTCGACCCTGTCTTCAGCAGGCTTCTGAACCTGGTCGGCGTGAGGCGCCGGGCTGGGCTGGTTCCTCACGGTGGTGGTCTGGCCCTCGACGGGTTTGGATGCCTGGTTGGTGCTGCCGATCTTCTCGATCATCATGTCCTCACGATAGATGGAATCGAGCCCCCCCGGGGCTGGCAGGTTGTGAAGATTTTACGACACTTGTTGCCGACTCGTGAAGATCCGTCCGTGCGGTTGTAACAAGTCCGGAGGGCGACCCGGCGACGCGCCTTCAACGCGACGGATGCCGGGTCGCCGGCGACTCTAAGCCTCGACCGGCACCTGGATCTCCGTCCCCGAGGCATAGTCGTAGTCGCGGATCTGGCCCTTGTTGTAGGAATCGTAGGCGGCCAGGTCCAGGTAGCCGTTCCCCGAGAGGTTGAACAGGATCGTCCGCGCCTGGCCCGCCTCGGCAGCCTGCCGGGCTTCGCGAACCGCAGCGGCGATCGCGTGACTGGATTCGGGCGCGGGCAACAGGGCCTCGGCCCGGGCGAACTTCTGGGCGCTGCTGAAACACTCGCTCTGGGGGATGGCGACGGCTTCGACCTCGCCCGCCTTGACCAGGGCGCTGACCAGGGGTGAGCCCCCGTGGTAGCGCAGACCGCCCGCGTGGATTCCCGCCGGCACGAAGTCGTGACCCAGGGTGTACATCGGCAGCAACGGCGTCATCCCTGAAGCGTCGCCCAGGTCGTGACGATACTCGCCGCAGGTCAGGCTGGGGCAGGCCAGGGGTTCAACCGCCAGCAGGCGGGCCCGGCTCCGGCCCTCCAGCCGGCGCCGGTAGTAGGGGAAGGCGATTCCGGCGAAATTCGAGCCCCCGCCGAAGCACCCGATCACGACATCAGGTTCCTCGCCCGCCAGTTCCATCTGCTTGATGGCCTCCTGGCCGATCACCGTCTGATGCAGGCAGACGTGGTTCAGAACCGAACCCAGCGAGTAGTTGGTCCCCGGGTCCCTCAGGGCCACCTCCACGGCTTCCGAGATGGCCATGGCCAGCGAGCCGGGCGTCTTGGGGTCCTGGGTGCGGAATCGCCGGCCCACCTCCGTCAGGTCGGTGGGCGAGGCGTGCACCGTGGCCCCGAAGGTCTCCATCAGGATGCGGCGGTAGGGCTTCTGGTCGTAGGAAACCCGCACCATGAAGACCTCGACCTCGATGCCCACCTGCGCCCCAGCCATCGACAGGGCGGTGCCCCACTGGCCGGCCCCGGTCTCGGTCGTCAGCTTGCGGATGCCTGCGATCTTGTTGTAGTAGGCCTGGGGAATGGCGCTGTTGGCCTTGTGCGACCCCGAGGCGTTGCCGCCCTCATACTTGTAGAAGATGTGCACGTTCTCGGGCAGGCCCAGGGCCTTCTCGAAGAGGCGGGCCCGGGTCAGGGCACTGGGACGGTAGGTCCGCAGCAGGTCCAGGACGGGCCCGGGGATGTCCACGTAGCGCCGGGTCGACATCTCCTGCTCCAAAAGGTCGCCCGGAAAGATGGCCGCCAGTTGTTCGGGGCGGACGGGCTGTCCGTCGGGGCCCAGGTAGGGGGGAAGGGGTTCGGGCAGGTCGGCGGCCACGTTGTACCAGGCCGTCGGCAACTCCTTCTCATCCAGGACGTAACGGTATCGGTCGCTCATGTCGGGTAGACCTCTCGATCTGGCGCGGCCTTCGGGCCGGGCTTGGGCTGGAACGCAGGTATGAAAGGGCGCCCGAGGGGTTCGGGCGCCTGGCGTTCACGGCGTCTTGGGTGAGGGCAGTTCCCCGTGGAGAGCCTGCACCCCTGCCTGCCAGGCTGGAAGGCGGCCGGATGGCGCTTCTCTACCGGACCTTCAGGCTGGCGAAGAGGCGGTGGTGAAGGCCAGGAGCCTCGTCAGCAGGGCCATCAGCTTCATCGGTCGGTCCTCTCATCCTGGCTGGGTGCAACCAACGGGATTCGACGGGGACATGCAGAAGACCCGCCTATGGCTGCTCGATCTCCCTGGCCGGAATCTGGCCGCTTCTGCTCGATAGCGAT
>CAZQPM010000159.1:0-9499 GCA_964595195.1 uncultured Burkholderiales bacterium
TCCGCCGGAGCCTCGACCGCGGGCACCGCTGCCTCCTCCGCCGGAGCCTCGACCGGGGGCACCGCTGCCTCCTCCGCCGGAGCCTCGACCGGGGGCGCCGCTGCCTCCTCCGCCGGAGCCTCGACCGCGGGCACCGCTGCCTCCTCCGCCGGAGCCTCGACCGCGGGCACCGCTGCCATCTGGGGATTGCGACTCAGACGGACCATGGAGGCTCGCAGCAGTTTGTCCCCCAGCAGGTACCCCCGCCGGATCTCGTCGTAGACGTGGTCGTCGGGAACCTCCGGGTTCTCCACATGTCCCATCGCCTCGTGCACGTTGGGGTCGAAGGGGGTGCCGACGGCCTGGATGGGCTGGAGACCCTCGGATTCGCAGGCGTCCAGGATCAGGCGATGGATGGCGTGCAGGCCACAGACGACGGCTTCCAGATCCGCAAGGCCCGAGGGGCCGTGCAGAGCTCCATCGAAGCTGTCCAGCGTCGGCAGGAGCTTGCGGAAGAGGGCTTCGCGGGCGCGCTGAAGCTGAAGATCCAGCTCCTTCTCCTGTCGATTGCGGATGTTCTGCACGTCGCGCAGGAGCTTGTCGTGGCGCTCCTGGGCCGCCAGGAGCATGTCATCCTTGATGGCCAGTTGCCGCCGCATGACCGAGACGGGTACGGTGTCCTCACCGGGCAGCGCCGACGCGGCGGGCGGAGTCTCGGGACGGCTTTCGGGCGCCTTCCTGCCCAGGGCGGAGTGGATCAGTTCGCTGGAGGCCTGGAAGAGAAGGGCCTCCTGCTCCTCCTTCAGGCGTTTCTGGCAATCGGCGCGGATATGGGCCACCGTCTCGGCCTGCTTGAGCATCTGCTCCAGGAGGGCCTGGGAGACCAGACGGTACAGAGCCGTCAGGTCGCCCAGCGAGCAACCCTCACGCCGGATTCGCGCCAATCGGGGCTTGAGATAGGTCAGGGTCTCGACCTGATAGATGATCGAGGTCAACTGGTCGACCTCGGCCTTCATCCGGTCGTCGGTGATCGAGTCGCCCGCCGCCTCCAGGGCTTCGAAGAGATCTTCCGGGTCGGGAAGATCCGCGGGCGGCCTGGGTGCCCTCCGGGCCAGGGTGGGCGGTGCCCCATCGGGATCCTGGTCGATCGGCGCGGATGGAGCCTCTTGAGGTTCCTTCCGGATCGGCGCGGACAGCGCACGCTCGGAATCATCCTGGTCCGGCGCGGACGGGACGCCCTCGCCCCCCGCCAGGAAATCCAGGCCCTCCTCGCTGGCGCTGGGCGGAGGGCCCAGGAGCTCCTCACCGGGAGGATCAGGGGTGACGGCAGGTGAGGCCGCAGCAGGGACCGGCGCCGAGCGGGCAATCGAACCGACGGTGGCAGGTGGTGGAGGGACCGGGCCCGCTTCGGGCTTGAACCAGGAGGGAGGTCGGGGCTTTGGCCTGCCGGCTGGCCCACCGTCAGCGCGTTTCTCGTCCGCCATTGCTACGCCTTTCTGTGCTGGATTGAGCCGCTGGCGGAACTGCTTCGGGACCAATGAACGCAGCCCCTGCGCCGCCCGACAGATTCCTGGAGGCCAGGGGCTTCCAGCCCGGTCAGGCCTGAAGTCCTCCCAATCGCTCCAATCTCTGGCTGACCGACTGCGCGACGCAGGACAGTAGGGACAGCATCCGGTCATAGGGCATCCGGGTGGGCCCCAGGATCCCCACGGTTCCCAGGGGCTCTCCGCGCAGGTAGTAGGTCGCGGCCAGCAGGCTGCAGCCCTTCATCTCGACCAGCTCGTTCTCTTGTCCGATCCAGATGCGGAATCCCGGGGTTTCCAGGGTCTTGGTCAGGACCTCGGCCAGGATCTCCTCCTCCTCCAGGACCTTCAACAACTGGCGAAGCCGCTCGACGTCGTGGAATTCGGGTTGGTCCAGCAGGCAACTGGTGCCGCCCAGGACCAACCTGGCCCCGGCATCCAGGGAATCGTCCCGCGCCGCCATGGTCAGCCCGTGGAGAATCTGCTCGTCCACCTTCGGACGCATCTCACCCAGGAGCTCCTGGGATATTTCCACCAAGGGCAGACCCCGAAGGCGCCGATTCAAGGATTCGGTCATGCCTTCCAGCAGATCGGGGGGAAGGGGAACCGACAGCTCCAACAGCTTCTCGACCACCGAACCGGTCCGGGTCAGAAGGACGAACAACAGCCGCCGTGGCCCCAGGGGAACCAACTGCAGATAGCGGAAGAAGTTGCGGCGCAGGCGGGGACCCAGGATCAACGAGGTATGTCGCGTGGTCTGGCTGAGCAGGCGGCTGGCCTGCTCCATCAGCGAATCCAGGTAGGTCTGGCTGGCCCCCACCTCGTCGCGGATGGCGGGGGCCTCGGGGGGCGTGCCGATCCCGGACTCCACCAGACGGTCCACGTAGAAGCGGTAGGCCGGATCCTGGGGGATGCGGCCCGCGGAGGTGTGCGGCTGGCCCAGGAAGCCCAGTTCCTCCAGCCGCGCCATGACGTTGCGGACCGTGGCGGAACTGCAGTTCAGGCCGTAGTTCTCCACCAGGAAGGAAGAACTGACGGGTTGAGCGGTCCGGATATACTCGCGAACCACTGCCAGGAGAACCTGTTCCTGCCTCGGGTCCAGAGTCACGGCGATCCTCTCGGGTGCTGCCAGGTGGGCCGACTCTGCGTCCGGCCCCTCGGCACCTCCAGGAAACGTTAGCACTCGCCGGAAGGGACTGTCAAGAAATCCTGGATGCCCCCCCAGGGCGCCGGGTCACCAGGGCCGTCTGCAGCAGACGGACGAAGACTTCGTTGGCCACGTCGCGCCCCCGAGCGGTCAGGCGCACCCGGGACCCGCGCCGCTGCACCAGGCCCCCGGGCAGCGTGTCGAAGAACCGCGACAGCCTGGCCGCACGGGCGTGGTGTCGCCGGGCCACCCGCACCAGGTCGGCTCCCCAACGGGTGCGCAGGGCCAGGATCAGGGTCTCCTTCAGGGCGGACTCGCATCCCAGGCGTTCGGCGTCGGCCACGGGCCAGCCCCCCTGCCCCAGACAGCGGATGTAGTCCTGGTAGTCCACCAGGCGACGGATCCGCCAGCCCCCCAGGTAGGACACGGCCGCGCACCCCAGGCCGAGATACTCGCCGTTGGACCAGTAGACCCGGTTGTGGCGACACTCCCGGCCGGGCAGCGACCAGTTGGAGATCTCATACTGGCGGTATCCCCGGACGCGCATGCGCTGGCGCAGGAGGGCCTCCATATCGGCCACGAGGTCTTCTTCGGGCAGGCGGACCTGGCCCCCCCGGACCCGGGCTTCCAAGGGGGTCCCCTCCTCCACGATCAGGGCATAGGCCGCGATGTGCTCGGGGGCCAGGTCCAGGGTCTTCTCCACGGTCGCCTCCCAGTCCGCCAGGTCCTGGCCGGGCAACCCGTAGATCAAATCCAGGTTCAGGTTGTCGAAGCCAGCCCGGCGAGCCCAGGCCACGGCCTCGAGTGCCTCACGGGCCGAGTGGATCCGGCCGATCCCCGCCAGCAGGCGGTCCTCCAGGGACTGGACGCCCAGCGAAAGACGGTTGACCCCCGCCGCCCTCAGGCGACCGAGGTCTCCCGGGCCCACCGTCCCGGGGTTGGCCTCCAGGCTGATTTCGACCCCCTCCACCAGGGTGAAGGCCCCGCGGCACGCGGCCAGGATCTCCTCGATCCACTCCGGCGGAGCCAGACTGGGAGTCCCCCCTCCCAGGAACACCGTCCCGATCGGTCGAGAGACGCGAAGGCCCTCCTGGAGGAGATCCTGCAGGAGGGCCTGGTGGTATTCCCTGCGCCGGGCCAGGCCGGGATCCTGGAACGCCGTGAAGTCGCAGTACAGGCAACGGCGCCTGCAGAAGGGCAGGTGGATGTACAGGGCCAGTGGCGCTGCCAGCCCCAAGGCCCGGACTCAGCGGAAACCGGAAGCCCCGTAGCCGCCCGAATCGTGCTCGGAAGCGGCCACGCCCCCCCCAACCTCGGGGGACTGGCGCTCGGGAACCATGATCTCGATGTGGCTGGGGGTGAACAGGTAGATCTGCTCGGCCACCTTCTGGGTGTAGCCGTCCAACGCGTAGGCCATGCCCGAAAGGAAGTCGACGATCCGCCGGGACAATTCCTTGTCCGTCCGCCGCATGTTCAGGATCACGCACTTCTTGACCTTGAGGGCCTCGGCGATCTCGCGGGCCTCGGCGAACGAGCCGGGCTCGAGGATCAGGACCTCCTGCTTCTTGGGAGACGGCAGGCCGACCAGGGTGCCGCGGGCCCGACCCTCGCGCCGGTTCCCGACAGGGGGCGCCGCCATCGACACCTCGGAGGAGACCTCTTCCGACTGGCTGTAGTCTCCATCCATCGTGAAGAACTGCCGCAGCTTCTCCATCATTCTGGCACCCACTAGACACCTCCGCCGTTACAACAGACTCTCAACCTGCGGAGGAGGGGCAGGTCGGGCCAGGTACGGATCAGTTGACGATATTTCAAGTCGGCCGCCAGGGTTTCCTTCTTGGAGAGCCGGAGCTCAGCGTTCGCCGAAGATGGCCCGGCCGACGCGGATCATGGTGGCGCCCTCCTCCACCGCGACCAGGTAGTCGTCACTCATGCCCATCGACAGTTCGCGACCGTGCCAGAAGGGGTATCCCTGTTCCAACACCCGCTCCAGGAGAGTCCTCAGGTAGCGGAAGTGAGGCCGACTGGCCTCGGGATCAGGCCCGGGAGGAGGGATGGTCATCAGCCCCACCAGGCGCAGGAAGCGCGGGGGATCCTCCCGCAGTTCGTCCAGCAGGTCGAAGAGTTCGTCGGGGTCCACCCCGTGCTTGGTATCCTCGCCCCCCAAGCGAATCTGGATCAGGCCCGGCAGGTTCCGGCCCCGCTCGCCACAGCGCCGGTCGAGACGGCGGATCAACGGGGCCGAGTCGAGCGTGTGGATCGTCTCGAACAGGTCCACGGCCAGGTTGACCTTGTTGCGCTGGAGGTGGCCGATCAGGTGCCAGCGGGCGCCGGGCAGGCGGGAGGCCTTCTGGCGGGCCTCCTGCAGATAGTTCTCGCCCAGGTCCTCCAGACCGGCCTCGATGGCGGGCCGGACCTCCTCGGGTGACAGGGTCTTGGTGACGCCGATCAGCCGGACGGAGTTCGGATCCCGACCCCCCGCGAGGCAGGCCCGATCGACCGCCTCGCGGATCTGCCCGATCCGGGACCGCACCGTGGAGGGCTCCGGGGCCTGATCGGCGTCGGCGAAGGGGTCGCCGAACCCGCTAAAGGAAAGAGGCATATTCCCTCTTACAGCCAGTTCATCAGCGTATCATCCGCCAGGGCTGCGGCCGAGTCGGTCGAGTGCCCCTCGGAGCCCAGGCGGAATTCGGTCGGCTGGTCGGCGTGGAAGAGGGCCTCCTCCTTGTTGATCAGGCCCGCCTCGTAGAGCCGGAGCAGGGATTGGGTGAAGGTCTGCATGCCATCGCTGGCACCCTGCTGGATGTAGGGATAGATCTCCTCGGTCTTGCCTTCCAGGATCAACGAGGAGATGGTGGGAGTCACCACCATGACCTCGGTCGCCGGCACGCGCCCCTTCTCGTCGGCCCGACTCAGCAGGCGCTGGGAAACCACGCCCTTGAGGCTGTTCGACAGCAGCAGGCGGAACTGGCGCTGCAGCTCTCCCGAGAAGGTGTCGATGATGCGGTCCACGGCCTGGACGGTATTCGGAGTGTGCAGGGTGGACAGGACCAGATGGCCGGTCTCGGCCGCCACGACCGCGGTCATGATGGTCTCGGCATCGCGCATCTCGCCGACCATGATCACGTTCGGGTCCTGCCGCAGGGCCTGGCGCAGGGCGTCGGCGAACGTCGCCGTGTCGCTGCCCACCTCGCGTTGGGTGATCAGCGACAGCTTGTCCTTGTGGTAGAACTCGATCGGGTCCTCCACGGTGATGACGTGCATCTTGCGGTTGGCGTTGATGTAGTCGACCATCGCCGCCAGGGTGGTGGACTTGCCGCTGCCAGCGGGACCGGTGACCAGGATCAGGCCATTGTTCAGGGAGGCCATGGTCTTCAGGACGGCGGGAAGACCCAGGTCCTCCAGGGTGGGCATCTCGGTCCGCAGCATCCGGAAGGCCGCGCTCAGGTTGCCGCGTTCCTGGAAGGCGTTGACACGGAAGCGCGCGGTGCCGTTGGCGTGGGCGAAGTCCACCTCGCGCCGGGTGGCCAGTTGTCGCCTCTGGGCGGGGGTCATCGCCGAGTGGATGAGGCTTCGGGCATCCTCAGGGGAAAGCACCTGGTTGCCGACCGGAATCAGTTCGCCGTCCAGGCGGACGGTGGGCGGGGTGCCCACCTTCAGGTGCAGGTCGGAGGCCTGATGCTTGATCATGACCGCCAACAGGTCGTTGAGTTCGAAACCCAGTTCCGCCTTGACGGGCTCCAGGCCCTCGGCGTCCGGATCCAGGCCCCCGCCCTCCAGGGCGCCTCCGACCCGACGGACCCGTTCATCCAGTTGCAGCACCAACCGACTGGCCAGGTCGATCCGCTCCAACTGCACCTCGATCCGGCTGGCGGCCTCGTCGACCCTCTCCTGCAGGGCCTGGAAGATGGCCTCGGTGCCCTTCAGGCGCTCCTCCAGCCCGCTGACCTGGTTCAGGGCTTCCCGAGCCTTCTGGCCCAGCCCTTCCGCTCCCTCGAGGGAGGCCTTCAGATCGGACAGTTCCTGGTGGACGGCCTTCAACTGGTCGCCTTGGTTCGAGGCCTGCAGGCTCTGGCGCAGGTTGTCCAGATCGACGCGCACCACCTCGTGGACCGAATCCAGCTCGGTGCGCAGGGCCCCTCGGGTCGACTCCACCCGCCCGGCCACGTCGTCCAGCCGACCGCTGAGCTCGGTGCGCAGCTTGTCCAGTTCGGCGGGCTTGACGCCCGAGCTGCTCTTCTCCAACTCCGCCTTGAGCTGGCCCAACCGTTCGTCGAGGTCCTGGCGCAGCCGTCCCAGCCCCTCCTCCAGGTCGTGGGCGGCGGTTTCCCCCCGGGCCAGTTGCTCCAGGCGCCCCTTGAGTTCGGCCACGGCAGCCGAGGTTTCCTGACTGACCCGGGTCAGCGCCTCGCGTCCCGACTCGATCTCGGCGGCTCGGGAGATCAGGGAGGACTCCACCTCCTGAATGCGGCCCTCCAGGTCGGCAGCGGCGGTCTCGACCCGGCCCAGGTCCTCGGCGGAGGCCCCCTCGGAGATCTCCTCCATCTCGTTCTTCAACTGCTCGACCCGGGCGCGCAGCGTCTGGAGATCCTTGGCCTGCACCGAGCCGGTGAGGTTGATGTCCTCGACCTCTCCCTCCAGGCGGGCCAGGCGAGCCTCCACGGTCATTTCGGCAGAGTTTTCGGTGCTTTCCGAGTCGGCGCGATGTCGGGGCTTCCTTGCCACAGTCTGCAACCTCGTGAGCGATGAAGTCATGAGCCACAGCCGCGAGCCGATTTCGCGAGCCACGCTCGCAGCCGTACGGTATCAGGCGGATTCTGCCCCGGGATGATGAACCCCTGCACTCAGGAACCCGAGGTTCAGGACTCGGGCCCCAGGGTCTTGTCGAGCGCTGCGAAGAGCGTCCCCTCCTCGAGCAGGCGCCGGGCGGCCTCCAGATCCGGATGCGGAGGACGGTCGCCCGCCAGGGCGGGAACCACCTCGCGCAGGACCGACCAGGCCACCTCCGTGCCCTGCCCGAAGCGCAGGGGGCGCCGGTGCTCCAGGGCCTGGGTCGCGCACAACCACTCGCAGGCCAGGATCCGCTCGAGGTTGCCCACCAGGCCTTCCAGCTTGTGGGCAGCCGTCGGCCCGTGGCTGTTGTGGTCCTCCTGCCCGGCCGAGGTGGGCACGGTGTCCACGCTGGCCGGGTGGGCCAGGACCTTGTTCTCGTTGACCAGGGCCGCGGCGGTATACTGCACGATCATCAGACCCGAGTGCAGACCCGGGTCTCCCGCCAGGAACGGTGGCAGCCCCTCGTTCCCCGCCAGCAGGCGATCACAGCGGCGCTCGGAGATGGTTCCCAGGTAGGCCAGGGCCACCGCCGCGGTGTCCAGGGCCAGGGCCACCGGCGCCCCGTGGAAGTTGCCTCCGCTGACGATCATGCCGCTCTGGGGGAAGACCAGGGGATTGTCGGTGACCGAGTTCATCTCGCGGTGCAGGATCTCGGCCGCAAAGCGCCACCCCTCGCGAGAAGCCCCGTGCACCTGCGGCATGCAGCGCAGGGAATAGGCATCCTGGACGCGCCCGCAATCCCGATGGGAGGCGATCACCGCCGAGTCCTCCAGGGTCTGGCGCAGGCTCCGGGCCGCGGCCAGTTGCCCGGGATGGGGGCGGGCCTCGTGCAGGCCGGGATGGAGGTTGGCGTCGGTGCCCATGAGGGCTTCGACGGTCATGCCTCCGATCACGTCCGCACACCTCAGCAGGCGCCGGGCCCGGGCCAGGGCCAGGCTGCCCACGGCGGTCATCAACTGGGTGCCATTGATCAGGGCCAGGCCCTCCTTGGCTTCCAGGACCACGGGGCTCAGACCCTCGGCGGCCAGGGCCTCGGCCGCCGGAACCACCCGGCCCCGCCAGGACACCTGGCCCTCGCCGATCAGGCCCAGGGCGATGTGGGACAGGGGGGCCAGGTCGCCGCTGGCTCCGACGGACCCGCGGGAGGGGACGCAGGGGTGGATTCCGTGCGCCAGCAGATCCAGCAGGGCCTGCAGCACCTCGACGCGGATCCCGGACAGACCGCGCACCAGGGCGTTCACGCGCAGCGCGATCATCGCTCGCACGGTCCGGTCGGGCAAGAGGGGGCCCATCCCCGCACTGTGGCTGAGCACCAGGTTGCGCTGCAGGGCCCGCACCTGGTCGGGCTCGATGCGACAACGGGCCAGACGCCCGAAGCCGGTGTTCAGGCCGTAGGCCGCCTCCCCGCGGGCCAGGAGGTCGTCCACGACCTGCCGCGAGGCCCGGACCCGGTCCAGGACGACGGGATCCAGAGCGGCCGGCCGGCCGTCGGCGATCTGCTCCAGGGCCGCCAGATCCAGGTCGGCTCCGTTCAGCGAGACGGGTGCAGTTGCAATCATGGAATTCCAGTACCTTCCTCGGTCGGGCGAGGGGACAGAAGCTTGACCATCTGCTTGCGCTCCTCCTGGAAACCCAGGCGCTCGTAGAAGGTCAAGGCCCGCTGGTTGGAGGTGGTCACCCCCAACCCCAGGCAGCGCAGGCCCCGCGCCCGCATGAAATCTTCAGCTCGCTGCAGCAGGCGGGCCGCCACGCCGGTGCCCCAGTAGTCCCGGGCCACCGACAGGTCGAAGATCCAACCCTGCGGTTCACCGGTGGAGGACTCGTTGCGCCCGGCCATGGAGATCACGTGTCCCACCAGCCGGCCCGAGCGATCCTCGGCCACGAAGATGCCGGAGTCAGGCTGCGTGACGACCTCGAACAGGGCCTGGAGATCGAGTCGGCGATACTCCCGGACGGTCTCGACCGAGGCGGTGCGGAGGGGTGAGATGGAATGCACGACCATCATGACGGCCAGGTC
>CAZQPM010000160.1:0-9421 GCA_964595195.1 uncultured Burkholderiales bacterium
GCCCTCGGGTCCCGGCTCATCAATCGTCTCCAGGGACACGGCGAAGCGACACAGCGGCAGGCCCACCAGGCCCAGTTCCCGGCCCACCTCCTCCTCCAGGCGACCGGCGGCCTGCCGGCGCGAAGCCGAGAGCCGGGCCGCCAGGTCCCGGCGCTGCTGATCCGCGCTGAGGACCTCGGCCTCCAGGGCATCGGAGCGCAGGCCCCGCTGTTCGAGGTCGGCCAGGCGGGCCCGCGCGGAATCGGCGTAGGTCAGCACCTCCTCCAGGGTCGGGCCGTACTTGCGCTGCAGGCGGCGCAAGGCCTCCTGCCGGCCCTGCAACTCCTCCAACCGCTGAGGATCGGCAAGGATCCCTTCGGCGTAGGAGCGCAGCTCGCGGGCCGTCTCCTGCATCAGGACAGCGGCCTCCTCCAGGCGGTCGGCGACCGGCTGCAGGCGCGAATCGATCCCTGCCAGCCCCCGCAGGGCCGACGCGGCCCGGCCCAGCGCGTCGCCGGCCCCGCCCTCACCCTCCAGGGCCTCGTGAGCCTCCGCGGCCCCCCGCTGCAGATCCTCGGCAGCGGCCAGGACCCGGATCTCCTCGTCGAGTTCGCGGTCCTCCCCGACCTGGGGACGGACGCCTTCGATCTCGGAGAGCTCGTGTCGGCCCCAATCGACCTCCCGCAAGCGCTCGCGCTCTCCGGAGCGGAGGTCCTCCAGCTCGCCGGCCAGTTCCCGGAAGCGTCGCTGGGCCTCGCCGTAGGCGGCCAGCAGTCGACCCTGCTGGGGACCGGCGAAGCGATCCAGGATGCGCAGGTGCCGGGAGGGCTTGAGGAGCGCGTACTGCTGGTGCTGGCCGTGCAGGTCCACCAGCACGGCCCCCAATTCGCGCACGTTGGCCAGGGTGACCATCCGCGAGTTGATGCGGCAGGTGCTGCGCCCCGAGGCGAACAGGTCGCGGCTGAGCACCAGTTCGCCCTCCTCCTCGTCGGCCAGGCCCCACTGCCGCAGCAGTGCCCAGGCCTCCGGGGGTGGATCCAGGAAGCGGCCGCTGACGCTGCCGCTCTCGGCACCTGACCGCAACGGCCTGTCTCGCGGGCTGCCCCCCAGCAGGAAGCCCAGGGCATCGACCACCAGGGACTTGCCGGATCCGGTCTCGCCCGTCAGGATGTTCAGCCCCTCCATGAAGGGGAGGCACACCTTCTCGACCAGTGCGAAGTTGACGATCTCCAGTTCTGCGAGCATGCCCGGAAGTTGCCCACGGGCCGGGGCAATCCTGCCTTCGGCACGGACCGGACCGGCGTCGCCGCCCGCAGCCCGCGGGTGCGCGGCGCAGGAGCCGATTCCCCGCGACAAGAACCGCCCGCACCATGAATCAACCGATCGCCATCGTCGACGCCTTCACCGAGACCCCCTTCCGAGGCAACCCTGCAGCCGTCTGCCTGTGCCGCGTCCCCCTCCCCGACGACCGGATGCAGCGCATCGCCGGGGAGATGAACCTGTCCGAGACCGCCTTCGTGGACCCGAACCCCGACGGGGGCTTCTTCCTGCGCTGGTTCACCCCCCGCTGCGAAGTGGAGCTGTGCGGCCACGCCACGCTGGCTGCGGCCCACCTCCTGTGGGAGGAGGGGCGGTTCCCCCCCGAGGAGGCGATCCGATTCCAGACCCGCAGCGGACCGTTGACCTGCCGCCGGGTCGACGGAGCGATCACCATGGACTTCCCCGAGGAGCCGGGGCTGCCGACCACGGCCCCCCGCAAGCTGGATCGCATCCTGGGCGTCTCCAACTTCGAAGCCGTCGAGCGCAACCGGTTCGACCTCCTGGTCCTGCTGGAGGACGAGAAGGAGGTGCGGGAGTTGCGCCCGGACTACCGGCGCCTGGCCTGGTTGGGCAGCCGGGGCCTGATCGTGACCGCCTCGGCCGATCGCACCGATGCCGATTTCGTCTCGCGCTACTTCGCTCCGGGGGTGGGCATCGACGAGGACCCCGTGACCGGATCGGCCCACTGCTTCCTGGGGCCCTTCTGGGCCGACCGACTGGGAAAGTCCAGCCTGGTCGGCTTCCAGGCCTCGCGGCGCGGTGGGGTGGTGCGCGTCGAGGTGCCCGGAACCGGGCGCGTGGAACTGACCGGCCGGGCGCTGACCATGATGCGCGGCGAGCTGCTGCGTTGAGGCCGATGATTCGTCCGGGGTCCGACGGGGAACGCTGGGACCAGGAACCCATTCCCGGAAGACTGCCAGAAGGAAGGCCGGACATGCCCCCCTACACGCTGCGCCAGGACCTGTTGACGCCCGAGATCCCCCAGGACGGCATCCTCAGCCGGACGATCCACGCCGACGAGCGCTCCCGCACGGTGCTTTTCGCCTTCGGGCAGGGGCAGGAACTGACCGAGCACACCGCCGCGGTGCCCGCCGAGATCGTCTTCCTGCAGGGCCAGATGCGCCTGACCGTGGGAACCGACGAACACGAGGTGGGTCCGGGGACCTGGGTCCGCATGGAGGCCCACCTGCCCCACAGCGTCCTGGCGCGCACCCCCTCGATCATGCTGTTGACCCTGCTGCGCGCGGGGACCGTACCCCAGACCTCCTGAACGCTCGGGAACGTCCCACGGGCCAAGCCTTGACGGATCGCGCCGGCAAGGTAGAATCACGCCAAAGATGGAGCGCCACGCGCTCTGCGGAGGCCTGCCCGTGACCAAAGCCCTGATCCTCGCCGAGAAACCCAGCGTCGCCAAGGACATCGCCAAGGCCCTGGGGGGCTTCGAGGATCACAAGGAGTATCTGGAGAGCGAGGCCTACGTCGTCTCCTGGGCGGTGGGCCACCTGTTGGAGTTCAAGGACCCCGACGAGATCGATCCCCGCTACCGCAGTTGGAAGCTGGAGGACCTGCCGATCCTTCCGGCTCCCTTCGAGTTGAAGCCCAAGAGCGGGGCCTCGGCCCGTCTGACGACGCTGAAGCGACTGCTGAAGCGCAAGGACGTCACGGAGGTGATCAACGCCTGCGACGCCGGGCGCGAGGGCGAGCTGATCTTCCGCGAGGTCCTGGATTACTTCGAGATCCGCAAACCGACCCGGCGCCTGTGGCTGCAGTCGATGACCCCCGAGGCCATCCGCCATGGCTTCCAAGCCCTGCGGCCGGGCACCGAGTATGACCGTCTGGGCGACGCGGCCCGGTGCCGCTCGGAGGCCGACTGGCTGATCGGCATGAACGCCACCCGCGCCCTGACCCGCCGGATGAAGACCCGGCAGGAAAGGAACTCCTGGTCCGCTGGCCGGGTGCAGACCCCCACCCTGGCCATGCTCGTCGACCGCGAGTTGGAGATCCTGGCCTTCCGCCCCACGCCCTTCTGGCGGGTGCAGGGTCGCTTCCTGGCCCCGGACGGGGCCTCCCAGGCCCACCATCGGCCCCACGACGGGCCCCACGACGGGCCCCACGACGGGCCCCACGACGGGCCCCACGAGTATGAGGCCACCTGGTTCGACCCGAGCTTCCGGGCCGACCCCGACCGCCCCCGCAAGGACGACTGGATCACCGATCCGGCCCGGCTCGAGGAGATCCTCCAGGCCGTTCGCCAGGGCCGCGGCGAAGCCGAGGAGACCCGCAAGCCCCAGAACGAGTCGGCGCCTCCCCTCTTCGACCTGACCTCCCTGCAGCGCGAGGCCAACCGCCGTTTCGGCATGTCGGCCCGAGGGACGCTGAGCGCCGCCCAGCGCCTGTATGAGGGGCACAAACTGATCACCTACCCCCGCACGGACTCCCGATGCCTGCCCTCGGACTACCGCGGGCCGGTCCACGACGTGCTGGGGATGCTGGAGGGCTCGTCCGGGAGGCCGGCCGAGGCGCCTGTGGACTTCCCCCTCTACGGACGCGCAGCCCGCTTCCTGGCTGCCAACGGCCTGCAGAACCAGGGTCGGATCTTCGACGACAAGGGGATCAGCGACCACTTCGCCATCATCCCCACCACCGAGCGCCCCCCGGCCTCGCTGCGCGGGGACGAGGCCCGGATCTACAACCTGATCGTCCGCCGCTTCCTGGCCGCCTTCTACCCCCCGGCCACCTGGGTCAAGGTGGAGCGCCTGACCCGGGTCGCCGGGCACTCGTTCCGCACGCGCTCGCGGCATCTGGCCAAGGCGGGATGGTACGAGGTCTACGGTCGCGACGCCGAGGCCGAGAAGGACCGGGAACTGCCGCCGCTGGTCCCCGGCCAGGAGGCCTCGGCTCAGGTGCCCGCCAGGAACCTCGAGGTCGAGGCCCAGGCCGATGAGACCCGCCCACCGGCCCGGATCAACGAGGCCCGCCTGCTGAGCCTGATGGAGAACGCCGGCCGGAACGTGGACGATGCGCAACTGTCGCGAATCCTCCACGAGAAGGGCCTGGGCACCCCGGCCACGCGGGCCGAGATCATCGAGGCGCTGCTGACCCGCCAGTATACCGAGCGCACCGACCGGGCCCTGAAGGCCACCACCAAGGGCATCCTGCTGATCGACATGCTGCGCCGCATCGAGGTGGCCCGTCTGGCCTCCCCCGAGCTGACGGGCGAGATGGAATCCCGCCTGCACCAGGTGGAGGAGGGCGGGCACCAGCGCGAGGCCTACATGGCGGAGATCCAGGATTACACGATCGACATCGTGGAGCGCGCCCGGACCTTCGAATACTCGGAAATCTTCAGCCAGGAGCCCCCGGTGGGGACGTGCCCGCTGTGCCGACTCCCGGTCCGCGAGCAGGCGCGCTTCTACGCCTGCGAGGGCAACGCCGGCAAGGACAACGGCGGTTGCCCCTTCATCATCTGGAAGGACCGGGCCGGGCGCTACCTGGACCGCCGGACGGTGCGGGAACTGCTCGAAAGCGGTCAGACCGACTTCCTGGAGGGCTTCACGACCTCCCGGGGCCAGGCCTACAGGGGTCGCCTCCGCCTGAACCCCAATGGCGAGGTGGAACTGGAGGCGGAGGGAGCCCAGGAGGAGTCGGCGGACCTGCCGGTCAGCCAGGAACCCGTGGGGCGCTGCCCGTTCCACGAGGACTGCCGGGTCGTGGAGACCCCGACCCACTATCGCTGCCAGGGAATCTGCGTGGAGAAGACCGACCGCAAGGCCGGCCTGCAACTGCCCCGCCTGGTCTGCCAGCGCGAGATCACCCGGGACGAGATGAAGCCCTACCTGGAGCAGCGCAGGACCGAACTGCTGGAGAACTTCATCTCCCGCTTCGGCAAGCCGTTCAAGGCCATCCTGGTCCTGAAGGACACCGGCAAGCACGGGTTCGAGTTCCCTCCCCGCGAACCGTCTGCCGCCCGCCGCGGGCGGGGACGGACCCAGGCGGCCGGGGATGAGGAGGCCCCGGCGGTCGGAAGGACCCCAGCCGCCCGCAAGACTTCCAAGGCGACCGCCCGCAAGACCACCCGGGCGGCCACGAGAAAGACCTCCAAGACGACCTCCAGGACCGGGGCCAGGGCGACCTCCCGCTCCCAGGCCCGCACCGCCAGCGACGAAGCCGGCCAGACGGCGGCCCGCAAGCCCGCGGTTCGCAAGGCGACGGTTCGCAAGCCCGCAGCTCCCAGCCCATCGGGCCAGGAATCCTGAGAATGCGCCGGGGGCGTCGGACGTGCGTCGGGTAGCCCTGGGGGCCCTGCTGGCGGGCCTGGCCCTGAGCCCCGCAGCCCGCGGCCAGGAGGTCCCGGACGCAGGCCCCGGGACCCCCTTGGCGAACCGCAACACCCCGGGGCTTCAGGCCCGGGACAACACCCTTCCCCGGTCGCCTTCCGGGGACCGAGGAGGAAGAGCCGTGGCCCACATTCCCGAGGCCCTCGAGGTCAGTCCGGAGATGACTCCGGCGCAGATGCGGACCTACTACCTGGAGCAGACCCGCCGCAGCCTGGCCGACTGGGAGGCCAGGAATTGGAGCCTCCGCGACTCTCCCCCCTTCCGCCTGGACCTGGCGGAGGCCCAGGAGATCCAACTGACCCCCGAGCTGGCCCGGAAGATCGGACTGCGCGCCCAGGTGGAGGCCTTTGCCGCCGAAGCCAAGGTCTCCACCGCCGGCGTCCGCGAGAACCAGAACGTCCTGTGCCCGTGGGACCATCGCTACCGCATCAACGAGTACATCCTGGCCTTGATGAGCGAGTCCCTGTGCCGCCTGGTCCGCGAGTTGCACCAGGAGCGCGTGGCCGCCCTGCCCCAGGCCGACCCCCACGAGGTCGCCGCGCAGTTGGGGCCGGTCGGCGTGCAGGTCCTCGAGGAGGTCTTCGGGATGAGCCTGGCCGAGGCCATGCGTTTTGCCCGCCAGAATCCCATCCGCATCGTCGGAGGCGAGGTCCGCGCCAACACTCCCCGCTTCGTGGCCCTGGCCTCGCGGATCTACGCGGCTCGGGGACTGCACGTCTTCCTGACCGGGGACCGGGCCAACCGGGACACCTCCACGATCTTCCTGTGGAGCTTCCTGACCTACATGCTGGGCCTTTCCGGCGGAGACTACTACACCTCCAGCCACGGTGCCCCGCAGAAGCAGAGCGACAAGATCCTGGGGCCTGACGGCTCACAGTACCTTCCCTCCGAGTATGCCCGGATCGTGGACCACATGTACGACATCCTCCGGGAGATCGAGACCAAGGGTTACACCATCCGCCTGGCGGCCCAGGACGACCCGCACCTTCACCGGACGCTGACCTACCCACGGATGGGCCGCCTGTATGCCGACTACCTGCGCAAGGGGCCGGCCTCCGGGCCGGCCCTGGACCTGATCCGCCGGGCGGTCGACCAGGGGTTGCGGCTGAAGCTGGACTTCTTCGGGGGCGCCGGCTACCGCACCCTGCGGCCGGTCCTGGACGAACTGGGAATCACCGGGGCCTTCGAGGGCGGCTTCATGCGCACCGAGGAGGACCCCTTCTTCCACGATATCGGCTTCCGGGTGGCGCAAAGGAAGACCGGCGACGGCTTCGAGGTGGTCCACGACAGCGTCGACGCCAGCCTGCCGCAGGTGGTCCGCTCGGCCGGCTACGAGATCCTGCTCAAGGACGCCCCCCTGGGACAGACCCTGTTCAACGTCGACCCCGATTCGGACCGTTTCGTGGCCGGCCAGGTGGTGCCGGCCTCGGAGTCCGGGAGCCTGCAGCGCCTGGGGATCACCAGCCTGCCGCTGACGCAGGACCGGCTGCTGGCGATCTTCTCACCCAACCAGTTCTTCCTGATGCTGGCCGAGAATGACCGCATCCAGATGGTCGGCGAGGGAACCTGGAAGGACTACTCCAACTTCGACGTGCACACCTACGTCTCGGCCCTGGCCTGGGACGAGTGGGCCGAGGCCCACGGCATCCCGGTGGTCCGGACCCCGGTCGGTTTCAAGGAGATCGCGGCCATCGAGCGCCAGGTCGAGGCGGCCATGGCCCGGCACCCCGGGCAACCGATCCACGTCCAGGACGAACTGGGCAACCGGATCGCGCTGGGCCCCCGCCCCAAGATCCACCACGCCGGGGAGGAGAGCGGCGGCAAGATCGGCGGGCCCCGACAGCCGATCCACAACCTGCTGGGCCAGAGCATCCTGGCCATGCGCGAGAAGAGCAGCGGTGAGGCCTGCATCTCGGCCGTGGCGCTGATGGCCCGACTGCACCTGGAATCCCTGGAACCCGGGCAGGGCGAGCGGATCTACCTGCACAGGAACCTGGAGGGCCTCTTCCAGCACAGCGGAATCCGCCATCCCATGGAGTTCCGGGGCGACAAGGTGCACTACAACGAGGCCATCTTCGACCCCGAGGAGCTGGCGCGGGCCAAGGCCGCCGGGATCGAGGAGAAGGATCGCTTCAACAGCTACTTCCGCACCCTGGCCCTGGCCATGCAGGACGCCTCCCTGACGACGGTGGGGCGCCCCCTGACCCTGGATGAGGTCCGCAGCGTCCTCATCCAGGCCATGCCTGGGATGAGCCAGGACTGGCAGCGCCTGGAGCGGGTGGACGTCTGGTCGGACGGCCTGCAACTGTGGTTTGCCCCCGGGGGAAGCCTGCGCGACCTGTGCCTGCGCCCCTCGGGCACGGATGCCAAGTCCAAGGTCTATTTCGACGGCACCGACAAGGCCGCGCTGGAGGACCTTTTCGTGCGGTTCTTCCGGGACTTCGAGGCCCGACCGGGGGCCCGGTATCGGGAACTGATCCGCTCCTAGAGAGAATCCGCCGACCCGGCTCGGATTCGGGACCGGGACGAAGGAGGATCAGATCTCGCCGTCCTCCTTCGTCCCCCTCTCGATCCGGGCCATCACCCTGTCCAGCATCGAGGCCAGGCGTTCGAAGTCGGGGAAGAACAACTCATCGATCCGGACGCGGGTCTCCCGCGTCCCCAGCGTCAGGCTGCGAAAGCCCTTGAGCCTGCGGTTCGGGGGAAGGTACGTCAGGCGGCCCCAGGCGGCGTCGAAGAACATGTTGCGGCCGGTGTAGCGCAACCCATCCCTGCGAACCGTGAGGACCACACCCAGGCTGGACAGGAAGGGCAGTATCGTGAGCAGGAGCAGGAGGACCGAGACCAGCAGCGGCAACCCGGCGAAGACCAGGGTCCCATCCATCCCTCCCGACGGGGGGAAGGCCTGGTAGTTCTTGAACCCCATGGCCAGGAGCCGGGCCGCGACGGCCAGGGAGAGGAGGCCCACCGCGATGCCGCGAGGCGTCGGCGCGGCGCGCAGTTGGACCTGCCCGGACCTCCCCCCCGAGGGTGAGCTCTTCGGCCCACCTGCCCCCTTCACTGGCCGGGCCCGGTGACCAGGCTGCCCGTCGAGTAGTACTGAGGGTAGCCCTGGAAGCAGGACTCCAACTGCCGGTAGTGGACCCCGTTGCAGATCAGGGTGTAGCGCCGGGTCGGGTGATTGACCTGGTAGAGCGTCTGGTAGGACGACTCGTTCGAGGGGCAGGTCATGATCCGTCCCAGGGCAGCCGGATTCCCGGCCATCAACTGGTCCAGGTCGTCCGGGATGTCCCCGTCGTGGTCGTTGGCGTAGACCTGCAGGGCCGCCCCCAGGTGCTTGAGGTTGGCGATGCAGGCGGCGTGCTTGGCCCGGGCGCGGCTGGTGGACAGGTTGGGGAGGACCACCGACAGCAGGACCCCGATGATCCCGAGGACCACCATCAGTTCGATCAGGGTTACCCCGGATGGCCGGCGAGGCGCAGAAGGTTGCAGGATGAGAGTAGGCCTCCTTGACCGTTTCGTACCCCGGGACTAGGACATCTCTACCTTAGGATTCTGGGCAAATCGGGCAGGGCTGTCAAGGCCTTGTTCGCGCCATGGGGCCGCACCTTCCGGGTCGAGCGAGCCTTCCCGGGCTCAGGCTGGCGGGGTCCTGACCAGGATCGTCGGGAATCGGGCGACCGGCGAACGTTCTGGAGTCGCGCGGACGCGTCCTTGGTGTCCTCGATGCTTCTCGGTGTCCTCGGTGGTTCTCGGTGTCCTCGGTGGTTAAAACAGAACGGGAA
>CAZQPM010000161.1:0-9386 GCA_964595195.1 uncultured Burkholderiales bacterium
CCCTGATCGGGATCTTCAACGGGCCGCCGCTGGCGCTGCACCTGACGGCGACCCTGGTGGTCTGTGCCTACATGGTGACCAGGATGCCCTACGGCGTGCGCACGACCCTGGCCTCGTTCCAGCAGGTCGGCGCTTCGCTGGAGGAGAGCTCGACGATCCTGGGGGCCACGGCAGGCCTGACGACCGCCAAGGTCACGCTGCCCCTGGTCCTGCCGGGACTGGCGGCCGGGGGGATCATGGTCTTCATCTCGGCCATGCAGGACGTGGCGATCACCCTGATGACCTGTCCTCCCCGGTGGTACCCTGCCAGCGTGTATGTGTTCCAGCGCATCCAGGAAGGCGATGTCTTCGAAGCCTCGGCCTGCGGACTGGTGCTGCTGGGGCTGGTCCTGGTCCCCTATGCCCTGGCCTGGCGTCTGGGAGGCGTGCGCACCAGTCTGTAGACCCCGTCCTACAACTCCACCACGGCCTTCAGCGATTCCTCGGCTCGGGCCGTCAGGTCGCAGGCCTCCTGGATCCGGTCCAGGGGAAAGCGGTGGGTGACCACGTGGTCCGAGGTGATCACGCCCCCGGCCACCAGGGCCAGGGCCTCCCGGGTGTCTCGGGGGCCACAGGAGTAGCTCGAGACCAGGTCGATCTCGTCGAAGTAGATGCGATTCATGTCGAGGGTCAGCGGCGTGCCCGGTTCGGGGCCCATGAACATGAGCACCCGTGAGCCCCGCCCGGCGCACTCCAGGCCCTCCGACATCGCCTTGGGGCCGGTGGGGCAGACCAGGACCAGGTCGGCACCCTCCCCTCCGGTCGCCGCTCGCACGGCCTGGGGGAAGGACTCCGTGGTGATGTCCACGGCCCGGTCCAGGCCGTATTCCAGGCCCTTCTCCAGGCGATAGGGTACCCTGTCCGAACCCAGGATCGTTCCGGCCCCCAGATGTCGGGCCAGAAGGACCATCATCTGACCCATGACGCCCAGGCCCATGACGGCCAGGCTGTCGCCGGGCTGGAAGCGGGCCCTGTGGAAGGCTCGCACCACGCAGGCCACCGGCTCGACGAGCGTGCCGTCGGACCAGGACATGCCGTCGGGAAGGGTCAGCGTGTCGGCTTCCAGGTTTCCCCGGGGCACCAGGACGTACTGCGCGGCTCCTCCCGGGAAGATCCGGGACTCACGCCAGGTCGGGCACATGGAGTGGTTGCCCCGCCGGCAGTGGCGGCAGGCCAGGCAGGGGGCGTGGTGATGGAAGAAGACCCGGTCGCCCACGGCGAACCGGCTGACGCCGGCTCCCAACTGCACGATCTCTCCTGCCGGTTCGTGCCCCAGCACGACGGGGCACTTCTTGCGGATGTACCAGGGGGTCACGTCCCCCGAGCAGATGCCGCAGGCGCGGACCCGGACCAGGGCCTCGCCCGGTCCAGGAACGGGAATCGCCATCTCCTCGATCCGGATGTCCCCGTAGTCGTGGGCCACGGCGGCCCTCATCGTGCGCGTTGCGACGCTCATCTGGCTGGCTCCTCGGGTGGTGGGGGAAGGATCTCGAACGTCAGGCCCCGGCCGCGGTCGAGGTCCTGGAAGGTTCGGGGTAGCTCCTCGAAGGTTCGGGTGCCGCTGAGGAGCCGGTCCGGCCGGACGCGACCTTCGGCCAGCAACCGGCCGGCCGCGCGGACGGCCTGAGGGGTGGAGTGGTGTGTGCCGACCAGACGGATCTGGTCGTAGTGCAAGCGGGTGGTGTCCAGTTCCATCGGGTCGTGGCTGGGGCGCCCCCCCACCAGCAGGATCTGCGAGCCCCGTCGGGCCAGTTCCAGGACCCGGCCGAAGGCCGAAGGCCGTCCGGTGCAGTCCATGATGACCTCGGCGCCCAGACCCCCGGTCAGGTCCCGGACCGCCTCCAGGACCAATTCGGCTTGGGAATCGACGACGCGGTCGGCGCCCAGGGCGGCGGCCAGGTCCAGGCGTTCCCGGCCGTGGTCGGCCAGGAGGATGCGGTGCGGACGCCCCAGCGCCCGCAGGGCGGTCAGGAAGAGCAGGCCGGTCGGTCCGTCTCCCAGGATGACCACCGTGTCCTCCGGCTCGCCGGGGATCGACTCCAGGCCCTGGAGGACGGCCGCCAGGGGGTCCAGGAAGGCCGCCTCGGCAAAGCTCAAGGAGGCCGGCCTGGGGAGCAGGGCCTGGCGGACGATGGAGGCGTTCAGCCGAACGTACTCGGCGAACCCTCCCGCGACCGCGTCGACCTCCAGGCCTTCGCACAGGTTCGCCTGGTCGCGCTGGCAGGGGTAGCATGCCCCGCAGGGGGCCGTGTGGGCGGCCATGACGGGATCGCCCTCGCGCCAGCCCGAAACCTGCGGGCCCACTTCGGCCACCCGTCCGGAGAAGTGACGCCCCAAGGGGCCGGAACCCTGGCGCCAGTTCCGCAGGTCGGCCCCGCAGGTCAGGGCGCTGACGACCTGCAGGACGACCTCGCCCGGGCCTGGATGGGGCCGGGGGACCTCGACGATTTCAAGCCGGCCGGGCTCGACCGGGACGGCAGTCAGCATCGTTACCTCTCTTGGCTGGCTGGTTCAGGGGGCTGCGCCGACCCCGCGCAACCAGGCCCACCCGACCCCGGCCAGCATCAGCAGGCCCAGGGCCAGCATGCAGGCGCTGCAGCCGGGCAGATAGGCGGCCAGGGCATCCCCCTCCCGGTGGTAGGGGTCACCCTGGATGTGCCGCGCGAATCGGCGTCCCGCCACCAGACCGAGGGCTCCGGTTCCGGCCAGGAGGCCACCCAGGATCCCCAGGATTCCCGTCAGCAGGTGGGGAGCGTTCACGGTTGGGGCGCGGGGCCGACCGGCGCGGTCAGGAACGCCGGCGGGGCCTGGCGGAGGTGCCGAGGAGCCCCTGGAGGGCCTGCCGCTCCTGTTCCTGGCGGCGTCGTTCCTCGGCCGCGAAGCCGGAAAGCCTCTGGCGGTTGCGATCCTGCATGGCCCGTTCCTCCTGGAACAGGTCGGGGACCGCCGGGGAGTCCTGGTCTGGAGCCTCCGGCCCGGAGTTCAGCAGGTCGGCCAGTTCCCGGCGCTTCTGATCCAGACCGTCCCGCGCCTCACCCAGGAGCCCGGCCAGGTTCCGGTTCCGGTGCTCCTGTTCGGCCACGGCCCGGTCCAACCAGTCGCCTACCCCCGAACTCTCGACCTCTTCTTCGTCAGGCAGTTCCCAACGATCGACCACGGCGCACCTCAATCCTGCAGATGGAAGGACTGCAAACGTTGTGGCTCCCCCCTTCGGCGTCGAGGGCCGCTTCCCCGCCCGGTCTGGAGGTCCGACCGGGGAATCGGCGAACCGCGGAGGCGATGCGCGCCTACGATCTCTACGTGGCCCTGGGCGACAGCATGTCCACCGACGACCATCCCGGACCGGGCCTGGGCGCCGCCTCCCTGCTGTATCGGAACCGGGACGACCGGTTCCCGGAGTTCTCGGGCCAGGACCTCTTGTCGCTGAACCCTGGGACCCGTCGCGTCGTCCGGGCCCGGGATGGGTTCACCGCCGAGGATGTCCTGGCCGACCTGGGCGACCTTCCGACCTGCTCGGGTCCGGTGCTGGTGACCATGACCCTGGGCGGCAACGACTGCATCCGCTATCTGAACGCCCTGACTCCCACCAGCATCGCCATGGGCGAGTTCACCGCCCGCCTGTCGCGGATCCTGGGCCAGGTGCGCCGGCTCTATCGGAACCTGACCCTGCGGATGGCCAACATCTATGACCCGACGGACGGCGCGGGTCGCGTGCAGAGCGGACACGACCGCTTCGCCGTCGGGCTGCCCATGCTGGGCGGGGTCAACCGCCTGCTGGCCCAGGTGGCGGCCATGCACGGTGGGGAGATCGTGGATGTCTGCGGTCACTTCCTGGGGCACGGGGCCCGCCACGCGGACCCGACGTGTCCCCACTACCACGCCGGGGATCCTTCCGGTTGGCTGATGCGCGATATCGAGCCCAATCCCCGGGGGGCCTCCGAACTGCGCCGACTGATCTGGAGATCTCTGCCCTGATGGCCAAGAATGCGCTGGAGAGGATGAAGAAGGGGTTGGGAACCCTGCGCCCGGTGCGTCTGGACCAGGCCGAGGATTGGGGGCTCAGCCAGGACGACCTGGAGGCGACGCTGGTCGGACGCCGGGGACCTGCCCTGCTCTTCGGGACCTTCCGTCCCGAAAGGGTCCTGCGCGACCTGGAGTCCCGAGGGGTCCTGGAGGTGCTCAGGAGGCGCGGTTACCTGGACTTCGAGTTCCGCTCCGAGGGCGACGACGCCTTCGAGAACCGCATCCGCCTCTACGGGCGTCACCGTTCCGCCGAGGAACCCTTCCTGTTGATGGACGTCCGCACCCACCGCGGGGAGTTGTCCGGAGTGTCGATCTGTCTGGACAGGGAGGTCCATATCCGCTCCCTGATCTGGGAATGGCTGAGTTTCCAGGACCCCCTGGCTCCCTTCCCTCCGGGCCTGGAGGCCCTGCCGGGCCAGGAACATCCGGGTCTGGGGATCTTTCGGATGGCCGTCGATCTGATGCTGGACTACGTCCACGAGATGGACATCGACGCCCTGGTCGGCCTGCCCCAGTACTTCCATAACGCCGTCCTCTATGCGTCCCAGTTCCGCTTCTTCAAGCCTGACCTGGAGGGGCGATTCCAGGCCCTGCGCCGGGATCTGCAGCAGGAGGGGCTGGCCCGGGCCTCGCGAGGCCTCTTCGAGGGCGCGGTGGAGGAGGTCGAGAGCCGGCAGAGGGTGACCTGGCAGGCGGCCGAGCAGGTCTACCCGATTCGCGGAGACATCCTGGCCCACTTCGAGCATCCGGTCTACGCCCGCGAGGTGCAGCGGGCCCGGGGCGCTGGCCGCTACCGTCTGGTGGCGGAGTCGCCTGGCTGAGGCCGGACTACCAGGGGAACTGCATGTGGATCCGGTTGTCCAGCGCAGCCTCCAGGGCTTCGTCCACGAAGTGGGACAACTGGTCCAGCATGGGCATCGCCTGGCGGGCCTTGCCCGGTGACTCCAGGCCGGTCAGCCAGACCACCAGCAGGAGCGCCGGGGCCATCCAGTCCTGGCTGACCCCGTGGCGTCCCCGGGCCAGGGCCTGGACGGCCCAGTCGACGCGCTCCAGGGATTCGGGACCCAAGGCCGCCAGGCAGGCGATGCGGGTGGCCTGCTGGGCGAAGAGGGGGTCGCCGGTGCGCCGGGCCGTCCGGCGGTAGAAACCAGCCAGGGCAAAGCACGTCAGGACCCGCCCGACGGCCTGGGTGTCCAGCGAGGGGGGGGCGCCGGCCCGGGACAGACGATCGCTCAGCGCTGCCAGGGTTCGCGGCGAGAACAGCAGGATCCGCAGCAGGGCGGTCAGCGTCGGGATCGCGTGCAGATACGGCTGGGCCTGGCTGGTGGGTCCGGAACCGTGGTCCTGCAACAGGCGCGAGGATTCGGGCAGACGCAGCAGTCTTCCCTCGATTTCCAGCCGGGTTCGCTCCAGGTGTTCGAGGAAGGCTTGGTTGGTGACCATGGACGGCGAGTTCGACGGGCTGACCGTCGGATCCCTGGTCCGCTGTCTGGCGGCCCTGGCGAGGCGGCAACATGGCGGAAATCCACTCCGGGTGGGCATGGTCTACACTCGGGAGGCCATGAGTACACCGATCTCCCACTCCCCCTCGCCAGGGCTTCTGCAGAGGGTTCGCAACTACGCCAGACCCCGACCGGGGACGTCGGGCGACCTGCCCTCCTCCTCGACGGCCAGCGGTGTCCTGGCCGGGGGCATCCAGGGCTACGTGTCGGGCGGGGTCCTGGGAGCCGCTTCGGGCGCCCTGGGCGGCTACGTGGGGGTCAAGGCCGGTGAGAAGGCCGGTTCCATGGCCGTGGCCGTCGGGGCAGGTACGGCCACCGGGGCTGCGATCGGTGCCCTGTCGCTGAACGCCATGTCGGCCATGGTCGGCGGGCCGGTGGGCCTGGGCCTGGCGGCCTCAGGCGCCGTGATCGGGGGGTTCGCTGGCGCCGTCGGGACCCTGTCGGGCAGTCGGCGAGCGGTGACCCGGGACAGCGTCTACGGCGGAATGCTGGGAGGCGCCATGGCGGCCGCCTGGACGGGCAACCCGGCCATGATGATCGCGGGCGCCGCGGGCGCCGGCATCGGCGGCCGGGCTGCCAAGCCCGCTGGCCGATTGGTGCTGGGGGCCCTGGCCGGCGCGGCCACCGGTGCGGTGGCCGGCGTCATGGGTGGCCCCCCGGCGATGATCGCCGGCGCGGTGGCGGGTGCGGTCATCGGGCCGGTGGGGACCCTGGTGGGCCCGGCCGTGCGCCAGATCCAGAGGAACCTCACCGCGGACCTGACGACGGCCCTCAACAAGCGGGTCGAGCCGTGGATCGAGAAGCATCCTCTGGGCCTTCGGGGTAAACTGGTGGCCGGCGCCGTGATGGGTTCGCTGGTCGTAGGCCCCCTGGGTCTGTTGTTCGGCCTGCCCGGCCTGGCGGTCACCACGGCGGTTGGAGCCGTCGGCGGGGCCGTCAGGACCTGGCGCTTCCTGAAGAAGAAGGAACAGGCTCCGACTCCTCCTGCGCCCCAGGTCGGCACCGGCGCTCCCCGAACCGGAAAGCCCCAGGCCGAACCGGCCGTTCGCCTGGGGGCGCCCGTGGAACTGCTGCGCGACCTCGCGGCCCGCAGCCAGGCCGGAACCCCCGGCCCCCAGGGGGCCACCACCTGACCTGCTGCAGGACCGGGTGACCCTGCCTCCGGCAAAGTGAAACCGTCCCGCTCCGAGCGGGACGGCTTCACTGCTTGGAGGGCGCCCGTCTCCGCCTGGAGCGCGACGGTCGGAAGGCCCGGGTTAGCAGCTAGGGGCGCCCCGGGTTCGCGCGGTCCGGATGGTGGCCGCGGCGACCCTGACGCCGTCCGCGCTTGCCGGGTCCGCCCAGCCCGCCCTCGCGGTGGAAGTCCCGGACCCCTTCGCGCGGCGCTGACTCCCGCGAACTCTCGCGGGGGCCTTCGCGGTGACCCTGGAACCATCGGCCCTCGGCAAACTCAGGCATCTCCAGGAGCTGCTCGTTGGTCAGCAGCAGCCGGATCCCGCTCTTCTCCGAGGCCAGGACCGACTCCACGGGAATCGTGGCGTCTCGCTGAAGCAGCATGCCTCTCTCGATGATCAACTGCCGGACGGCGTAGGGAGGTTCGGGATCCGAGATCGTGAAGCGCAGGCGCCCGACCTTCTCTCCGTTCGCGCTGTAGATGGGCGAACCCATGTGCAGGTCCGACGACAACAGTCGGTTGGCAGACAAGTTCATTTCTCCTTTCCTGGCGCCTGGGGGCGCGGAAGGCCCCTCGGTCGGGGCCTGGATGGGGGCGTTGAGGGCGTTGGAGGCGGGCCTTCGTGCCCGGCCTGGCCCCCGAGATCGGACCGCTTGTTCGGCGTCCATCCGGGAAGGCCTCTCGGGAACTTCGGTCGAAAGCCCGGGCAGGCCGTACCCGGCCTTCTTGATTGGAGGAGTCGCAGTGGCGATCAATATCAACACCCTGCTTCTGGAGATGCTCCGGCGGCATGGCTCGGACCTGCTGGTAGCCACCGGCCACAGGCCCACCTTCCGGGTCCACGGGCGTCTGCACGTCACGGATCATCCCGTCACCTCCACCGAGGCCGCCCACGGCGCCCTGGACGTGGTGTTGACCGAACAGGACGGCGAGCGCCTGCGGGCCGAGCAGAACCTGGACTTTGCCTACGAGGTCGATCTACCCGGCTTCGGGCCCCGCCGCTTCCGCGGGAACGCCTTCTTCCAGCGTCAGGGCCCCAGCCTGGTCCTGCGGGCCATCCCCGTCGAGATCCCGACGACGGCCTCGCTGGGCCTGCCCCACGAACTGAGCAAGCTCGCCGAGTTGCATCAGGGCCTGGTCCTGGTCACCGGGCCCACGGGTTCGGGCAAGACGACGACCCTGGCCTCGCTGATCGACCACGTGAACAAGAATCGTGCGCTGCACATCATCACCATCGAAGACCCGGTCGAATTCGTGCATCCGATCAAGAAGAGCATGGTGGTCCAGAGGCAGGTGGGAACCCACGTGGTCTCCTTCAGTTCGGCCCTGCGCTCGGCCCTGCGCGAGGACCCGGACGTCATCCTGGTCGGCGAACTGCGCGACCTGGAGACGATGTCCCTGGCCATCACGGCCTCGGAGACGGGCCACCTGGTGTTGGGAACCCTGAACACCGTCTCGGCCTCCCAGACCGTGAACCGCATCATCAACGTCTTCCCGGCCACCCAGCAGGCCCAGATCCGCACGATGCTGGGTGACTCCCTGCGCGCCGTCATCTCCCAGCAGTTGGTGCCCCGCGCCGACGGCAACGGGCGGTCGGTGGCGGTGGAGGTCCTGATGAATACGGGCGCCGTGGGCAGCATGATCCGCGACTCCAAGATGCATCAGATCAATTCGGCCATCCAGACGGGGCATCGCTACGGCATGCGCCTGATGGACCAGTCCTTGATGGAACTGGTCGAGTGTGGGCTGGTCCTGGGGCAGGATGCCCTGGACCTGGCCCACGACAAGAACTCCTTCTCCAGGACGATCGGAGGCGTGGTATGAGTCTGCAGATGGACCTGGATGGTTTCCTGACAACGGTCTACGACCAGGGCGGGTCGGACCTGCATCTGGAGGCCGGGGCTCCCCCCGCCATGCGTCTGAACGGCCTGATCCGGTTCATGGACGACACCCCGATCGAGAGCGATGAACTCGAGGAGCTGTTGGTCCCCCTCATGGACGAGGCGCGCAGCCAGACCTTCCTGGATACCGGCAACGTCGACCTGTCCTACGAGGTCCCGAACGTGGCCCGCTTCCGCGTCAACGTCCTGCTGCATCACCGGGGCATCGGCGCCGTCTTCCGGACCGTTCCCAACCGCGTGCCCACCCTGGAGGAGCTGGGGCTGCCCAAATCGCTCAAGGACATCTCCGGCTTCGGCAAGGGCCTGGTCATCGTCACCGGACCGACCGGTTCGGGTAAGTCGACGACCCTGGCCGCGATGCTGAACTACATCAACCGGAACCGGGACGTGCACATCATCACGATCGAGGACCCCATCGAGTTCGTGCACACCTCGGAGAAGTCCCTGATCCAGCAGCGCGAGATCGGCTCCCACGCCCGCAGCTTCTCCAGCGCCCTGCGCGCCGCCCTGCGCGAGTCTCCGGACATCGTCCTGGTCGGCGAGATGCGCGACCTGGAGACCATCGCCGAGGCCATCCGGGCGGCCGAGACGGGCCACCTGGTTTTCGGGACCCTGCACACGAACTCGGCGGCCGAGAGCATTGCGCGCTTGCTGGAGATCGGCCTGGACCCGTTCAACTTCTCGGACTCGCTGCTGGCGGTGCTGGCGCAGCGTCTGGTGCGCCGGGTGTGCCCCTCGTGCGGCATC
>CAZQPM010000162.1:0-7371 GCA_964595195.1 uncultured Burkholderiales bacterium
CTTCAGCCCTCGAGGTCCTCAGGCCGCAGCCCGGTCGCAGCCAGGATCGTTTCCAGAGGAACCCCGGCGTCGCGTAGCCTCCGGGCGGTTTCCACCCGACCCCGCTCCAGGCCCTCTTCCCGTCCCCGTTCGAGCCCCCGTTCGAGCCCCCGTTCAATGGCATCCTCCAGGCGGGTCGCCTCGTCGTGCGCCGCCTTCCGGCGCAGTTCGATCAACTCGCGCACCTGGTCGCTCGCGCAGGCCTTCCTCATCGATTCCAGAGCCATTTCCAGTCCCTCCTCCTCCGCCAGGACCTCGGGGATGGGTTCCATGCCCTCCTGGTACAGTTCCCCGAACTCAAGGGCGTGCAACCACTTCTCGAAGGGGGTCCGCAGGTCGCGAGGCTTGGTCGGCCGGCTGGAGTCGGAACCGAAGACGATCTTGAAGATGACGTCGTTCAGCAGAAGGACCGGTTCCACGGTGACTCTATTCTCGGAATCCGGCCGAGACTCCCTACGGCCAGGCCGGCCCCGGCCGCCCTCAGAACTTCACGTTGAAGTGGGTCTGGATCTGCCACCCCTCGAAACTGAAGGGATGGGGGGTGGAGCCGATGGTGTCCGGGGCCGATCCGGCCGTGACCCCAGCCGGCACGTGGTCCACGGTGCCGTAGTGGCTGACGGTGCACTCCCACAGCGTATCCTTGCCCAGGTTCCACTGGGCGCCCAGGTAGGGGACGGTCTGGGTGGCATCGAGATTGGTGAACCCCGTCGAACCGGTGCGTTCAGCGTAACCATTGTAGAGGCCGGCGGGATCGTAGTGGCCCTGGACCTGCACCAGGCTCAGACCACCCAGCAGGGTCCAGGCCTTGCTGGCCTCCCAGGTGCCGCCCAGACTCCAGGTGTCGCTGTCCAGGTCCACCCGGTTCTGGCTGCCTCCCAGGCTGGCCGGAAGGCCGCTGGGGCGGTACCAGTTGATGTTGTTGTAGCCCAGCTCCACCTTGACCTTCGGGTCATCCCAGGAGTGCGAGAAGGCCACCTGATAGTCGCGCACCCTCCCACGCGGGTCCTCCCTGGGACCCAGGTCCCCGTAGAAGGCGTCCCTGGATCCCGATCCATACTGCAACTTGCTCGCATAACCGCAGAAGACGGGGTCGATGAAGCCCGGCGAGAAGCCCAGGACCGGGTAGTTCGGCACGGCAGGCGCCAGGGAGTCAGGCAGGAAACGCACGTCGTACAAGGAGGTGCGGGTCTGGGCCAGCCAGGAACCCGTGACCGCCAGGCTGCTGTGCTTGTCGTCAAAGGTCCACTTCCCGTTGAAGCCGAGCCCCTGGCGGTTGTGAGGGTAGCGGTTGGAGTCGTGCAGGTGGAATCGCCCCACGAACCCCCATGTCCGGACGGTTCGCAGGCCCAGGAGGCTGCCGCTGAAGAGCATGGGCGCGTAGTCGGGGGCAACGCGCAGCCACGAGGCCGAAAGGTCCAGGTTGCCGGCCAGCAGGGCGGCCCCGACTTCTGCCCGGAAGGCCTGGCCCTCGGCCGAGTAGGAGGAGTTCCGGCTGGGGCGGTAGTCCGAGCGGGCCCATTCGGCCTTCACGCGAAGTGAGGTGTCGTCGTCCAGGTTCCACTGGTGGCGGGCGGACAGTCCCAGGATCGTCTGGTCCTGGGGGCCGTAGTTGCCCCCCCCGGAGGTGATCCCGACGGCGTTGTCGACGGTCGCGTTCCAGCCCGGGATGGGGCGGGTGTCCACGGTGTTGGAGACGAAGACCCCGTCGACGGCTCCCGTGTGGGCCTGCTCGTAGGGGGACCGTTGCTGGGCGAAGTGACCGGCCGGGTTGACCCACTGCAGCACGTTCCAACCCTTGGACGCCCCATAGGGCACGTTCGTGCCGGAGATCAGGCCCACCACCAGGGGTCCGCCCGCGGGGGCCTCGTCGCAGTTCCGGACCACGTTGGCCCGCACCAGGCTGGCTCCCCCTTTCGACTCGAAGGCCGCCGTGGCCCCCAGGGTGCGGGGCAGGTAGTCGGTGTGCTCGTAGGAGTTGGCCGAGGAGGTGCGGACGGCCAGGGCCTCCCAGCGGAGCTTCCCGGCGTCGCCCAGCGAGGTCTCGCCGCTGAGGTCGGCGCCAAAGCCGGGAAGACGGCCCTGTCCATATCTCTGGCAGTTCGAGGAACCCACGTAGACCAACGGGTCGAACTGGATCCGCTCGATGGCACCGAGGCGCAGCTTCGTCTTGGAAGGGCCGTGAGTCATCCAGAAGTTGTCCAGGACCATCCGGCTGTAGGGCTGGTGGTCCAGGCCCTGAGCGGCGCCCGCGGCCCCGCTGCCGTTGAGGTTGGCCGCAAAGGGGTTGCCCAGGTAGGGAGCCGGACTTCCCCAGTAGGCATCGATGTTGCGATCGCCCTGGGAGGTGTAGGCCGCGAACTCGGCTCCCGCGTCCAGGGCCGGGGAGACCTTCACCCGGAGTCCCAGGATCAGGGTCGACGAGAACCCGGTACCGTTGGTCAGGGCCCGGCCGTTCTTGAAGTCCACGACCGGGAAGACCCCTTGGACCTGGGGGCGCCACATGGCCGCAGGTCCGCTTCCGACCGCGGAGTTGTAGTCCAGGTAGCGCACTCCCCCGGCCAGTCCCCCACCGCCCCGGCCGTCGTCGTTGTCCGGGGCTCCCGTGTTGCGGAAGCTCTGGGCCACCATCCGGGCGTCCAGGGAGCCATAGAAGGAGATCCGCTCCAGTTCGCCGACCCGACGGTCCAGGCGCGAGGTCCCTGCCTCCATGCCGGTCACCCGGACCCCCAGGGCGTCCAGTTCCTCCCTCAGGGCCAGCGCCAGCCTTCGGACCTCCTGCATGTCCGCCTCGGAGGCACGCGAGGCGTGCTCCGACTCCATCTTCTCCAGGAGGCGGGCCACCACCATGGCCACCTCCCAACGGCTGGTGGCCCGGTCCCCCTTGAAGGTGCCGTCCGGGTAGCCCTCCACCAGACCCCGGGCCGCCAGCGCCGCCACGGCGTCTCGGGCCTGGTGTTCTCCAGCCGTGTCCGGGAAGAGCGGTGCCGCCCATGCCGGCAGGTTCAGGACGAGCAGGAGGCAGGCCAGGAAGGCCGCTGGGGACGGAATGAAGCGCACGGTGTTCCTCCAGATGGATGCGGATGGCGTGGAGACCCGGGACTGGGGGCGGCTCGAGCGGATGGCCGCACCCTGGTCAGTCCGTCCAGGAGGCCTGCCTGTAGATGTTGACGTCGTCCAACTGCCCCATGGTATGGAGCGTCCTGGCTGTGGCCTGCCACCCGCTGGCCGTCTGGTAGCCGATGCCCAGCTTCGGAGTCTGGGAATCGAAAACCAGCGACAGGAAGGTGTCGAACTTTGCCCTGTCGATGCGCGAGTCCTTGAGGCCCAGGGCTCGTTCGGTGGCGCCCAGGGCCGCCTGGGGGTTGGCCCGGGCCAGCTCCAGCGACTTCTGCACCGCGCCCCGCAGGCGGCGCACCGCATCGGGGTCACCCATCAGCTTGGGCCCCACCACGAAGCACATGCCGTACATCTTGATCCCGTGGTCCTCGAGCGGAATCTCGTTGACCTTGTATCCCCTCATCCGCAACGGGAGGGAGCCATTGAGCACGTGCCAGACGTGGGCGTCGATCCGGTCGTCCACGACGGCTCGCAGGGCGGTCTGGCCGTTGATCGGGATCTCGCGGATGCGGCTCCGGTCCAGTCGGGCCAGGCGGCAGACTCCCTCATACTGGGGATAGGTGTTGCTGTCGAGCATCACGCCGACCCGTTTGCCGTAGAGGTCGGTCAACCGACGGATGTTCTTCTCGGCCAGCGAGTAGACGACGACGGGATTGCGATGGTACATCACCAGGATGGTCTTCATCTGCAGCCCCTTGGCCAGACCCATGAGGACGTATTCGGCACTGACCAGGCCTGCGTCCTCGTGGCCTCCTCCGATCAGGCGGGCCGAGACCGATGAGCCGCTGCCGGGGGCCAGGGTCACACGGAACCCCGCCTTCGCGAAGATCCCCTTTTCGATTCCGTAGTAGAGGTAGGAGTACTCGCCATCGGGGTACCAGTTCAGCCGGATGGTCACATCCCGCAGGCCCTGGCTGGCGTTCGGGGGGGCCGCCTGGCAGGGGCCGGTCGAGGACAGGCCCAAGGATGCGGCCACGGTCAGGAGGGCCAGCATCCAGGACATCAAGAGCACGGAAGGTCTGTTCAATTGCCGATCTCCTTGTCTGGTATCTGTCGGGAGGGTCGCCCCGGTCATCCCGGGTACCGAGCCGTTCACCTGTGCAGGCACGTGCAGCAGGGCACCCCCGTCAATCCCACGGCCTGGCGCATATCGCAGGGTTCCTTGCACAGGTCCACCCGCGGCATCCGGGACCAGACCTCAGCGATCTGCTGGATCACGGTGCGATACAGGAGCCTCCGCTGCCCGGTGGGAAGGTGACGGTGGGTGCCGTCCTGGACCAGTTCGCCGGGTTCCCACTCCGGCTCGGGAAGTCCCCAGAAGCGCCGCCATTCCTGGATATCGGGCGAGCGTTCCCGGTAGGTGCCCAGCGTCACTCGGGTCGGCCGACCGCCGACCTCGGCCGCCTCGTGGATGAAGTCGCGGTACATCCCCTGCCAGCCCTCGGGTGAGAGGATGGGATCGAAGCGCCAGCGCACCTCGAACCCCATCTCCTGGGCCTGGCGACTGGCTTCCAGCCGGGTCCGGATCGGCGGAGTGATGCGCACTCCGTCCTCATACTTGCCCTCCCACAGGTCGGCGACGGATTCCGGATTGAGGCTGAAGACCAACGTCACGTGGTCGGTGGGCAGGCCTTCCAGGAAGTGCACGTTGGCGCTCTTGGTCTGCAGGAGCAGGTCGTTGCCCCTGGGATTTGTCAGAGGATCGGCGAACAACGGGATCACGCGGCGCGCAATGCCCGTATACCCCTCGTACAGGAGCGAGTCGAGCTGGTTGCTGCCCAGGCCCAGGGTATCCAGAGGTTGCCGGGGCACCTCTCGCCCTCCCGACCAGGGCAGTCTCCAGGTGTCGGCCGTCAGCCACTCCCGGACGGCCCGTTCGGCGGCCTCAGCATGGTCGTAGATCACGGGGCACGAAGGGTCGACGCGGCCAGCATGGTTCAGCAGCAGGAAGCAGAAGCGGCACCGGTACGAGCAAGGGCCCCGGCCCAGGGCCAGGTCCGCCCACCTGGGTCGACAGGGTGCGCCGGGGTCGTCGCTGGCCGAGAATTCGATCAGGTCCGTGTCCCGACGGGCGACCAGGACCCGACAATCGCGCGGGGTACCCGCCAGGGCCGCGGGGATCACGGTGGGTGTGCCCTCTTCCAGGGCGACACGACCTCCCAACGGTCTTCGCAACTCCGTCATCTCGACATCCTCCCTGGCCCGGGCCCGGGCTCATCCCATTTCTCTGCGGCCGCTTCCAGGCGGGTCTCCACC
Source organism: uncultured Burkholderiales bacterium (assembly GCA_964595195.1). GTDB lineage: Bacteria > Vulcanimicrobiota > Xenobia > Xenobiales > Xenobiaceae > CAZQPM01. Next base: position 5,413 of record CAZQPM010000162.1, read on the forward strand.
AACAGGACGCGCTCCTCCAGGGGAGGGGGCGGGCCGGATGCCCCCCGTGCCCTGGGGCGGAAGTCGATCGCCTCGACCGGCGCCTGGGGCCCGGGCAAAAGCCAGAAGCAGTCCGCCAGGCGCGCGGCGGCGAGGAGGTCGTGCTCCACGCAGATCTGGGTGAAGCCGTGCTTCGCGCGCAATTCCACCAGAAGGTCGATCATGCGGTGGCGGGTCACCGCGTCCAGCCCGCCCAGGGGCTCGTCCAGCAGCAGGAAGCGCGGCTGGCACACCAGGGTCCGGGCCAGCACCGCCCGCCGGGCCATGCCTCCAGACAATTCGTGCGGGTACTTCCACTCGTGCCGGTCCAGGCCGACCTCTCCCAGTACCTCCCGGACCGATGCCGCATGGTCGCCCTTGCGCTTCAGGACCCGCAGGGGGAAGCGCACGTTCTCGTGCAGGTTCAGCCAGGGCAGCAGGCTGTTGCTCTGGCTGACGTATCCGAACTGCCCCGGCTCCCGGACATCGAAGTGGTAGTCCACGGCCCCGCGCGTTGCCGGCAACTCCCCGACCAGGACCCGGAGCAGCGTGGTCTTGCCCGTGCCGGAGGGCCCCACGATCGCCAGGGAGTCTCCGGCGTGGACCTGACCCGTGATGCCGGCGAGGACCTCCTGGCCACTGCTGCCGCGGTAGGCCGCGTGAACGTCCTTCAACTCCAGCAGGAGCGTCCCAGTTGTCTGCATGGACTCAACCCGCCTCCGTTCCGGCTCTGGAGGGGCCTGGGACTGCGGCAGCGCAGGCGACCGACCAGGCGGGCCCGGTGGCCACATCCTCGAGGACGGGCACGGGGGGGCGGATGGCGACGGCCGCATCCACCGGGGGGCCCTCCTGGGATCCGCGCGGCATGTACCTGCGCAGGATCGTGCCTTCCATCAAGGCCAGGGTCCCGTACAGGAGGGAGCCCCCGACGGCCAGCACCACCAGGCAGGCGAAGAGCATCTCCGTGTCCAGTTGGGCCTCGGCCTGCAACAGCAGGAACCCGAGCCCCTGGTCGGCCCCCACGAACTCACCCAGGATGCATCCCGTGACGCTCAACAGGGCGCTGGTCTTCAGTCCTGCCGTGATGTAGGGGACGGCGAACGGCAACTGGACCCGGCCCAGAGTCACCAGGGGCCCGGCGCGCAGGCAGCGCATGAAGAAGGCCAGCTCGGGGTCGTAGGAGGACAACCCCTGGAACGCATTGATGAAGGTGGGGAAGAAGGAAACCAGGGCCGCGATGACCACCTTGGGCGTCGTGCCGAAGCCCAGCCAGATGATGAACAGGGGAGCCAGGGCAACCTTGGGCACCAGTTGGGACGCGACCAGGTAGGGTTCCAACAGGGGGCGCAGGCCCGGGCACAGGTGGAAGACCAGCGCCAGCAGCATCCCGGCGGTCGCGCCCAGGGCAAACCCCGCCAGCACCTCGCCCCCGGTGACCTGAGCGTGGTGCATCAGGAGCGGCCAATCAACCAGGCAGCGGTCCAGGATCGACGTGGGGGCGGGCAGCACCACCGGCTTGACGTGGAACCCGGTCACGGCCCACTCCCACAGGCCCACGCCCAGGACCAGGGAGAACAGGTGGACGATGAACGGCCGCACGGTGAGAGGCGCTCGCCTGGGGCTGGGGGCGCCAGATGGCCTTCTTGCAGACAAGGACGTCCTCCAATTGCCCGGTGGCGTGCAGCGTCACCAGGTCCCTTCCGCGGCGGGTGCTACCAGAAGCTCGCGGCCAGGAGTGCGAACACCCCGATCAGCAGATACGTTCTCAGACAACGAGGCATGGCTTCACTTCGGTTGCTTGCGGACATTGGGAGCATACCGCGGCTGGCAGGGGGGGGGTGTGTCGCCTGACACCACCGCGGGTCAGCAGGCCGTGCCCGGCCGCCCGGCTGATCGGTCGGGTCAGGCCAGCCGCGATCCGGCATCCTGCGGCGGATCCAG
>CAZQPM010000162.1:7471-9313 GCA_964595195.1 uncultured Burkholderiales bacterium
CGGCTGATCGGTCGGGTCAGGCCAGCCGCGATCCGGCATCCTGCGGCGGATCCAGGGGTTCGGTGCGCATTGAAGAGTCTTCAAATCCTGGCCGCTCATGGACGACCACCGTCGACGACAGGAAGGTCAGGAAGTGTCGACAGCCTGCGCGACCCTCCGGACCCTGGCCGAATTCCACGCCCCGGAAGGGCTCCGACAGGAAGGAGACCAGACCCCGCAAGGCCAAATCAGCGGCTCGGGCAGGGCCCCCTGGCCCAGGCGACCAGCCCACCCCTGCCCAGGTGGAGGCCCCGTCATGAACAGCCACATGGAGATCGACGTCAGCTCGCGCCCGGCCGGCCCGGCCCAACTCATCGACGTGAACGGCGAGATCGACCTCTACACCAGCAACGTGGTCCAGGACTGCCTGGAGACCCTGATCGACCAGGGCCACTCCCGCCTGATCGTGGACCTGGACGGGGTCAGCTACCTGGACTCAACGGGCCTGGGCCTGCTGATGAAGGCCGCCCTGAAGCTGCAGGAGACCGGAGGGCGCCTGGCCATCCTGTGCGCCAACACCAAGGTGCTGCGCGTCCTGGGCCTGCTGGGCCTGACCGAGAGCCTGCCGGTCTACGCCACCGAGGACGAGGCCGTCGCCTCCTTCGCCTCCAGCGCGCCTCAGGCCTGACCCGCCAGGATCGCGTCCAGTTCCCCGGCTGCGTCCAGGGCGTACAGGTCCGAGCACCCTCCGATGTGGCGCCCGCCGACGAAGACCTGGGGCACGCTGCGGCGCCCGCCCGAGCGGTGCATCATCACGCCGCGCGCCTCCTCGTCCCCGTCGATCCGATGCTCGGTGTAGCTGACCCCCTTGGAGTCCAGCAGTTGCCTGGCCCGGATGCAGTAGGGGCAGAAGGTCCAGGTGTAGATCTCGATCTCGGGTCCGGCCATGTCAGCGTCCCTGAGGTGCCCTTTCGTCGATGATGACGTCCTGATCCCCGGGTGAGACGGTGGGCATCGACCCGGGGGTCTGGACCTGGGCGTCGGGCAACCGGGCAGGCTCGTTGCCCGGCAGCCACCCGGGGCCCCCGGGCGGGGCCTGAGACCCTGCCGGGGCGGCGGGCGCGGTGGACCGCGGGGGCTCGTCAGGCAGGATCGGCTCCGACTCCTCTTGACCCGGCTGGGCCGGGACGGCCTGGGAAGGGGCCGGAGCCTCCTCGGGCATGACCGGTTCGTCGCCGGCCGGAGGCTGGACCGCCTCCGCCTCGATGGGCGGCGGGGGGCCGGCGGGATCCATCCAGGAATCGCCCTCCGAGGGCACGGAGGGTTCCAGATCGGGAGTCGGGGCGCCCGTCTCCTGCGCGTCGGGCGAGCCCTCGGGGGCCAACTGGACGCGGATCTTCACCCGGGGCTGCACATAGCGCAGGGGGTCCTCGCGGAACCGGTCCAGGCTGGCCCGGGAGGCGAAGTAGAAGGTGGTCCCGTACAGGTCGACCTGGTAGAGGGCCTGGGTGGGGTCCACCACCTGGTTCGTCACGGGATCCCGGAAGCGCAGGTCCGAGTCGGAGACGGCCGGCATCGGGCTGGCCACGGCCGCGGCGGGCTCCAGGGGTTGCGACAGGAAGCGATCGGCCAGGCCCAGCCCGGCCAGACCCAAGACGAGCAGGACACCGACGCCCCCCAGGGCGTACCACAGGACCCGCCGTCCATCCCCGGGGGGGCGGCCGAGAGGGTCGGGGTTGATCGGCACGCGGATCGTTCCGGTATCCAAAGCGCCCCCATCATAGCACAGCCCGCTGCCGTTTCGAAGCCACCCCGGGAGTCCGGGTGCTGGTCACGGTTGTCGGCGAATATGCGTTTGAAACG
>CAZQPM010000163.1:0-9302 GCA_964595195.1 uncultured Burkholderiales bacterium
CGGAAGATGTTGTCGATGAAGAGCAGGACGTCCTGCCCCTCGACGTCCCGGAAGTACTCGGCCAGGGTGACCCCGGTGAAGCCCACCCGGAAGCGGACCCCGGGAGGCTCGTCCATCTGTCCGAAGACCATCGCGGTGTTCTTGAGCACCCCCGACTGGCTCATCTCCCGGTAGAGGTCATTGCCCTCCCGGGTGCGCTCGCCGACGCCGGCGAAGACCGAGTAGCCGCCGTGCTCCTTGGCGATGTTGTGGATCAGTTCCTGGATCAGCACCGTCTTGCCGACGCCGGCCCCGCCGAAGAGGCCCGTCTTGCCGCCCTTGGCGTAGGGTTCCAGGAGATCGATCACCTTGATGCCCGTCTCCATCACCTGGGTGGTCGGCACCTGTTCTTCAAGGCTGGGGGCCGGGCGGTGGATCGGATAGGTGGTCTCGGTCTGGGGTTGGGGCAGGCCGTCGATGGCCTGACCCAACACGTTGAACATCCGGCCCAGGGTCTGCCGACCGACGGGAATCTGGATGGGGGCTCCGGTATCCTCGCAGGTCATCCCCCGCCGCACCCCGTCCGTGGTGCCCAGGGCCAGGGTGCGGACCCGGTTGTTCCCCAGTTCTCCCATGACCTCCAGGAACAGGTCGCGGGTGGATTCGGGCAGACTCCTGACGGCATCGCCCGCCAGGTCGCGGAAGACCTCGCGCTCCATGCGGACGGCGTTGTACAACTCGGGCAACTGACCCGGGGGAAACTCCAGGTCTACAACCGAGCCCAGCACCTGAACGACCTTGCCTGTGGCCATACCTTGCCTCCTACGAAAAACCGGGGATCTACCCCTTCAGCGCCTCGGCGCCGCTGGAGATCTCGAGGATCTCGGTGGTGATGTTCTCCTGGCGGATGCGATAGAACTCCAGGGTCAGCTCCGAGGCCAGCTTATCGGCATTCTCGGTGGCGTTGGTCATCGCCCGCAAGCGGGCCCCCAACTCGGAGGTCCGCGCCTCGAGCAGGACCTGATGCAGGCGGATCCGCAGGTAGGCCGGCAGGATCCGGCCCAAGGCCTCCGGGGCGCCCGGTTCGAAGAGGTAGGGCAGGGACTGGACGCGCCGCCCCGGAACGCCGGCCAGGGGCAGGATCCGCTCCTCGGACGGCTCCTGGGTCATGGCCGACACGGCCCGCGTGTAGAAGCAGCGGACCTCGTCCACCTCGCCGCCGACGAACCAGGCGGTCAGCAGGTCCGCCAGTTCCCGGGCCAGGACCAGGTCGGGCTCCCAGCCCGTGAAGACCCGGTCCGGCTCCAGACCGCGCCTCTGGAAGAAGCGCAGGGTCTTGCTGCCGATCAGCACCACCCGCGCGGGCCGACCTCCCGGCAGGCCGTCCAGGCGGCCGTGGGCCAGCCGGAAGATGTTCGAGTTGTAGGACCCGCACAGCCCCTTGTCGGCCCCGACCACGACGACACCGACCCTCTGGACCGGGCGGACTTCCAGCAGGGGGTGGCCGGACTCCTCGGCCGCGCCGGACAACTGGGCGACCACGTCCTGAAGCTTGAGGGCGTAGGGCCGGCTGGCCCGGGTCCGGGTCTCGACCTTGCGCAGACGCGCCGCCGCGACCATCTTCATGGCCCGGGTGATCTTCCCGATGTTGCCCACCGAGCGGATCCGCAGTTTGATGTCTCTGTCGCTGGCCATCGCTCTCCTCTGGGGGACGCCCCGGGGTCAATCCCGCGACCCGGCGCGAAAGCCGGTCTTGAACTCGACGACCGCCGCTCGCATCCCCTGGATCAACTCCTCGTCCAGCGCCTGGCGGGTGCGGATCCGCTCCAGCATCGAGCCGTGGCGATCCTGCAGGAAGGCCAGCATCTCGGCCTCGAAACGCACGATGTCCTCGGAGGGGATGTCGTCCATCAGGCCGTTGGTGACGGCGTACAGGGCGACCACCTGCTGCTCGACGGGCATGGGAACGAACTGGTTCTGCTTGAGCACCCCGGTGACCCGGTCACCCCGAGCCAACTGGTCGCGGCTGGTCTTGTCCAGTTCATCGGCCGACAGCTTGGCATAGGCGGCCAGCGAGCGATACTGGGCGTGGTCCAGACGCAACTGGCCGGCGACCTGCTTCATGGCCTTCAACTGCGCGGCCCCGCCGACCCGGGACACCGACAGGCCCACGTCGACGGCCGGCCGGATACCCTGGTAGAAGAGGTCCGTATCCAGGTAGATCTGGCCATCGGTGATGGAGATCACGTTCGTCGGGATGTAGGCCGACACGTCCCCCAACTGGGTCTCGATGATCGGCAGGGCGGTCAACGAACCTCCGCCCAGCTCCTCGGAAAGCTTGGCTGCCCGCTCCAGCAGGCGCGAGTGCAGGAAGAAGACGTCGCCGGGATAGGCCTCCCGGCCCGGCGGGCGGCGCAGCAGCAGCGAGATCTCGCGATAGGCCTTGGCGTGCTTGGTCAGGTCATCGTAGATGATCAGGACGTGCTTGCCGGAGTACATCATGTCCTCGGCAATGGCGCAGCCGGTGTAGGGGGCCATGTAGAGCAGCGAGGGCGACTCGTTGGCCATGGCCGCCACGACCACGCACTTCTCCATCACCCCGTGCCGGGTCAGCGTATCGACCAGGCCCGCCACCGAGTTGGCCTTCTGACCGATGGCCACGTAGACGCAGAAGACGTCGCTGTGCTTCTGGTTGAGCATGGCGTCCAGGGCGATGGCCGTCTTGCCGGTCTGCCGGTCGCCGATGATCAGTTCGCGCTGACCCCGGCCGATGGGCACCAGGGCGTCGATGGCCTTCAGCCCGGTCTGCATGGGCTCGCCCACCGGCTGCCGCTGCATGACCGTGGGGGCCGTGAACTCGACGGTTCGCGTGCGACCCGTGGCGATCGGCCCCTTGCCATCCGAGGGCTGCCCCAGACCGTTGACGACCCGCCCCAGCAGTTCCTGGCCCACGGGGACCTCGGCGATGCGTCCGGTGCGCTCGACCCGGTCGCCCTCCTTGATCTCGTTGTCGGCCCCCATGACCATGCAGCCGATGGAGTCCTCCTCGAGGTTCATGACCATCCCCAGGACCCCGTTGGTGAAGCGCAGCAACTCGCCGGACCGGGCGTCGCCCAGGCCGTAGACGGTGGCGATGTTGTCCCCCACCTGGATCACGGTGCCATAGGACATCTCCTGCACCGCCGGGTCATACCCCTCAATCTGCTGACGCAGGATATCGGAGATCTCGTCGGATCGAATCGCCATGTGTTCCTCCGGGGGAGCGGCCTAGGCCCGCGCCAACCGCTCCCGAATCCTCTCGAGGTGGGTCCGCAGGCTGCCATCGTAGAGACGGTCGCCCACCGTGACGACGGCCCCCCCGATCAGTTCGGGGCGCACGTGGACCTCCAACTGGACCTTCTTGCCCGTCAACGCGGCCAGCCTGGCCACAAGCTGGGCTTCCAACTCGTCGTCCAGGGGAACGGGAACCTCCACCCGGGCCTGCACGATCCCGGCGTCGCTGCGCAGCATCCTCTCGAAGGTGCCCACCATCTGCGGCAGCAGGCGTTCGCGCCCCTTGTCCAGCACGAGATACAGGAAGTGCAGGGTCCGGGCCTGCACCCGGTCCCCCAACAGTTGCCGGATGATGTTCTTCTTGACTTCGCGCGGGATGGCGGGCGACTCCAGGGCGCGGCGCAGGGACGCGTGCTGCTCGAGGTGGCTGACGGCCGCCTGCAACTGGCGCAACTGCTCGCCGGCGTCGCCAGCCTCGCGAGCCATGTGGTAGAGGGCCTCCGAGTAGCGCTCGGCGAGGGTCTCGTCAAGCATCGGCGGCACCCACCCGGGCCACGAAGTTCTCCAGGATATCCCGTTGGGCCCCGGCGTCCAGACCGCGCCTCAACAGGCTCTCGGCGCGCGCCACGGTGGCCTCGGCCGTGCGAGCCCGCAGCCCGGCCAGGGCGGCCTCGCGCTGGGCCGCCACCTCGGCCCGGGCCCGAGCCAGGATCTGCCCGGCCTCCTTCTGGGCCTCTTCGGCCAGGCGCTGACGCACCTGCTCGGCGTCGCTGCGAGCGGCCTCGGCCAGCCCGGCCTTCTCCTGATCCAGACCGGCCACCAGGCCTGCGAAGCGCTCCCGGTGGGCCTGGGCCTGGGCCAGGATCCCGGTGGCCTCCTCCATGTCCCGACGGGCCTTCTCCTCGCGCTCGCGGGCCACCACCCTCAGGGGGTCGAACATGAAGACCTTCAGCAGGAACAAGAGCAGGACGAAGTTGACCAGTCCGACGGTGAACTCAAAGCCGTTGGCCATCTAGATCGCCTCCCGGAGCCGTTCCAGGACTCTTCCGTGCTGCGCCTCACCCGCCAGATCCCGGACCAGGCGGCTGGCCACGGCCAGCGACAACCCGGCGACCTGACCGCCCAGGGCCGCCTCGGCCCCGGCCCTCTCCGCGGCGATCTCCTGGTGGGCGGCCTGCCGAAGGGCCTCGGCCTGGCTGCGCGCCTCGTCCAGGCGGGCCATCCGGGCGACTTCCGCCTCACTGCGGGCCTGCTGGACCAGGGCCTGGGCCGCCTGGCGGGCCTGGCGGATCTCCTCCTCGTAGCGGGCCTTCAGGGTCAGGGCCTCACGGTTGACCTGGTCGGCCTCCCGAACCCGTCCGACCGTCAGGGCGTCCCGTTCGTTCCGGGAGCGCTCCAGGGGACGGTAGAGGATCGGCGTCAACAGCAGGTGCATCCCATAGAAGAGCAGGACCTGCAATCCGAAGCTGACCGGATCGAAGCCCAGGCTCTGCAGGACGGAGTGGATGATCTCCATCGGTGCCTCCGCGGTTGAAAGGGGGGCTCAGGCGCCCGTCACCCGGACGGTCACCTGGCGTAGCCGATGGCGATGAAGGCGATGACCAGCGCGTAGATGCACAGCGACTCGATGAAGGCCAGACCGATCAGCAGCGTCGTGCGGATGGTGCCAGCCGCCTCGGGGTTGCGGCCGATGGCCTCCATGGCCTTGGCGATCGCGTTGCCCTGACCCAGGGCCGTGCTGAGCGTTCCCACGCCGATCGCGAAGGCTGCCGCGAACAGGGCCATGGCCTTCACGCCCAGGATGCCGCCCTCTGCGCCGGGGGCGACGGCCTCCTGAGCCATCGCCGGCGCGGCGGCCAGGACCACCAGGGCCAGGCTTGCCAACGCGCGACCGAACTTGCCGATTCTTGCCAGCATGACTTCCAGACCTCCTTGTGCCATCTACCAGACCACCAGTTTGCTGGGGCCACGGGCCAGCGCCCTCCAGGCTCCAGGTCCCGACAAGACCCGGGGAGGGGACCCTCCGGGCGCCCTCCCCCGCTGCGAACCCCGACGGGTTCCCCCCCGAGGATGAGGATCCTGCACCCGACAGGCCCAGGATCAGTGTTCTTCGCCCGCCACGTGGGAGATGTAGGACAGGGTCAGGACGAAGAAGATGAAGGCCTGGATGAAGCCAGCCAGGGCCCCCACGCACAGCACGAAGAACGAGCTGCCCCACAGGAGCAGGGCCATCATCCCGAAGCCCACGCCTCCGCCCGCCGAACCGCTGTGGAAGGCGGCCCCGGCCTGACCCAGGAAGTTGCTCATGGTGCCGACCAGTTGGGTCTTCACCTCATGCTCGCCGAAGACGTTGCCATACAGCCGGATGGACAGCGAGATCAGGCGGGCCAGCTCCTCCACGACGTTCAGCACGAGGAACAGGCAGGCCAGCAGGGGGACCAGCAGGTAGCGCAGGGCTCCCGACAGGTCCCGCCAGAGCATCGGGGTGGGCTCCCAGAAGTGGCCAAGCCAGGTGACCACCCCGCGCAGTCCACCCCTCCGGCGCGCCGATCCGCCGTGTCCGTGCGCGGCGTCGGAGGTTCCCTCCAGGTTCTTGCGCAGACCGTAGAAGTTGAAGGCCAGGAAGGAGACCACGGCCAGGGCCAGGGTGGTGTTGAATGAGACCGAGGGTGCCTCGAAGAGGGGATGGGCCTCGGCGTGCCCGGCTTCAGCTTCGGCCTGGGCCTCGGCCTGGTGGACGGCGGCCGGAGGGGCGGAGGGCTGCAGCTTGGGGACGGGCAGCAGGCCCGACCAGTTCGAGGCGAAGACGAAGAGGAAGATGGACATGGCGAAGGGCACGTAGCGGCGCCCCTGCCGCCCCATCATGTCGCAGGCCAGGTCGTCGACCCAGTCGTAGAGGTGCTCGAAGACCGCACCCAGGCCCTGGGGCACGAGGCCCGTGCCCCGGCGACCGGCCCAGGCCACCAGCACCACGACCATGACCACCAGGACCGTGGACAGGAACAGCGTCCGATGGGCAGGGTCCTCCAGGCCGGAGGCCCCCGTCGTCGCAGCGGACGCCAGGAATAGACCCCCCAGGGACTGAATCATGCCGACCTCTCCTTTGACGCTGGCGTTTCTCGGGCCACCAGCCACAGCCCGACCCGGGCGGCCCAGAGGACCAGCAGGAGTCCCAAGGCCACCCCGACGGGCGGCAGTTCCCCCAGGACCACGGCGGCTCCCCCCAGGCCCGCGGTCATCGCCCACCGTCCGCCGACGAACGCGCCCCACCTTCGCCGCGGCGCGCCAGACCCCTGGCTGACCAGCAGACCCCCGACCCCCTGAGCGAAGCACCACAGGTGCAGCGCGCCCAGCAGGGCTCCGACCAGGCCGGCTGCGGCCAGGCTCACGGGTCCTCGCGCAGGAGGGGACGGATCAGGAGGTAACCGACCCAGGCCGCAGCGGCCGCCCCTGCCAGCAGGGTGACCGGCAGGCACCAGGCCTGGCCTGTGTGCTTCTGCAAGACGCCGCCCAGGACATAGGAGCCATACATCACGGCCGCCGTGGTCACCCCCAGGGACATGACCAGGGCCACGGCCCGCCCGAACCCGGGCTGCGGACCATGCCGCTGCTGGTAGGCCTGGATGCGCTGCTGCAGCTCCTCCGGGGAGGAGTCCTGGGGGGAAAGCGGTTCCTGGGGCATGACGACACCTCCGAGGGCCCCGCCGTCAGGCGCCCGGGACGAACTCCTGTGGCCGCTCGGCTCGCCTTCCACAGTGGTGCAGCAGGGCCTCCACCGTGCGACGGGCCGCCTGGCCATCCCCATAGGGGCTGGCGGCCTGGCTCATGGAGCGGTAGTGGGTGGCGTCCTGCAGCAGGCGGGCGGCCTCCCGCTCGATGACCTGGCGGTCGGTGCCCACCAGCAGGGCGTTCCCGGACTCGACGCCCTCGGGCCTCTCGGTGTTGCGCCGCAGGACCAGCACCGGGACCCCCAGCGAGGGAGCCTCTTCCTGGATGCCGCCGGAATCGGTGAGGATCAGGTAGGACTCGCGCATCAGGCGCAGCAGATCCGGGTAGGACACGGGGTCCAGCAGGTGGATCCGCTCGCGCCCCTGCAGGGCCGGCAGCACCACCTCACGGACCCGGGGATTGCGGTGCACGCTGAAGACCAGGCGCACGTCCGGGAAGTCCTGGACCAGGTTGGCCAGGGCCTGGCAGATCTCCACCATGGGGGCTCCCAGGTTCTCGCGCCGGTGGGTCTCGACCAGCAGCATGCGCTGCCCGGGCTCCAAGCGGACCCGATCGTCGGGCACGCCGGGCGGCAACTGCTCGAGGATCATCCGCAGGGCATCGGTCACCGTGTTGCCGGTCAGGTAGATGTCCTCGGCCGGCACCCCCTCGCGAAGCAGGTTCTGGCGGGCCCAGGCCGTGGGCGCGAACTGCATCTCGGCGATCCGGGTCACCAGGCGCCGGTTCATCTCCTCGGGGAAGGGGTCGTAGCGGTCCTCGGTGCGCAGGCCGGCCTCGATGTGCCCGACCGCCACCTTGTGGTAGAAGGCCGTCAGGCCCGCCGCGAACGCCGTGCTGGTGTCGCCCTGGACCAGCAGCACGTCGGGGCGATCCCGCTCCAGGACCGGGCTGAGCCTCTCCAGGACCCGAGCGGTGATCCCCGCCAGGCTCTGGTTGGCCTGCATGATGTCCAGGTCGACCTCGGGGTTCAGGCGGAACAGATCCAGGACCTGGTCCAGCATCTCCCGATGCTGGCCGGTCACCACGCAGGTGGTCCTGACGCCGGGGTCTTCGGCCAGGCAACGGACCACGGGGGCCATCTTGATCGCCTCGGGGCGCGTGCCGAACACGGCCATGACGTGCAGTCTGGAGCTCATGGATCAAGCCACCTCACTTGACGGTCAGGGCCAGGGCCAATCCGACCAGCCCGAACAGGATGTTGATGAAGTAGATGACGGCCACCACCTGGCGTTGGGTCAGGCCCAGGCCCAGGAGCCGGTGGTGCAGGTGCTCCTTGTCCGCCTGGAAGATGGGCCGGCCCGACAGGCTGCGCCGCAGGATGGCCATCGACGTATCCAGGATCGGCACGCCCATCAGGCAGACGGGCACGATCAGGGCCAGGGTGGCCGTGCTCTTCAGCAGGCCCACCATCGACCAGCCGGCGAACATCACCCCGAAGAAGAGGCTGCCGGTATCGCCCATGAAGATCTGGGCCGGATTGAAGTTGTAGCGTAGGAAGCCCAGGGCGCAGCCCGCCAGGCTGGCCATCACCAGGGCCACCACGAACTGGCCCTTCAACAGGCTGACCCCCAGGAAGACCAGGGCCGTCGTCATCGAGACCCCGGCCAGGAGGCCGTCCAGCCCGTCCAGGAGGTTCAGGGCATTGGTGATACCGACCATCCAGAACAGGGTCAGGAGCACGCTCTGCCAGGGTTCCAGGAAGACCACCCCGTAGTAGGGGATGCTGAGGTAGTCGATCCGGATCCCGAACCAGATCATCTGCAGGCCGATGACGATCTGGCACAGCAGTTTGACCTTGGCCGGCATCCCGAAGCGGTCGTCGATCATCCCCACCACGACGATCAGGCCGCCGGCCAGCAGCATCCCCACCAGGTGCTGGGTCAGGCGATGGGTCAGGGCGGCGCGCAGCGGTTCGACGGCGGCCAGCATCAGGCCCAGGGTGATCAGGAAGCCGAAGAAGACCCCCAGGCCACCCCACAGGGGCATCGGCACCTGGTGCACCTTGCGGGCGTTCGGCCTGTCCAGCGCCCCGGCCATGACGGCCAGGCGCTTGACGGCGGGAACCAGCAGCCAGGTGGTGAGGATCCCCAGCGCAAAGGCCACGAGGAAGACCAGACCGGACATCGTATGCCTCTTCTCCGGCCCGGGCGCCTGGCCTGAAGTCATGGACGCCGCTGCGGATGATGCGGTTCAGCGCCCCGACGGCGGCCATTGGCGGCGAGAACCCGCCAGGAATCAGGGCCCGGACAAACCTGCCAAACCTTATCATGCGGGCCGGGGCGGGTCAAGCCGGGCCAGGGCCCCTCGATCCGCCGCCTGGG
>CAZQPM010000164.1:0-9198 GCA_964595195.1 uncultured Burkholderiales bacterium
CCAGATCCCGATAGAGCACGCTGCTCCAGGTCGCAAGGGCCGGCCAGGCCTCCCGAGTCAGGGTGAAGTTCACGGTGCCGGCGGTCCCGGCCCGGAACCGATGGGGATAGAGGACCGTCCCGCCGGGCCTGGCCTGGGCCTGGCCATCGGTCAGGAAGAGCGTCGCCCCCACGTCGCCGAAGTCCACCCCGGAGTAGGACGCCGTCGCCGCCTGGTAAAGGAAGGTGACCCGATCCTCGGCCAGGCTGTAGACGCCCCCGGTGTTTCCGGGTGAGCCGCTGACCGAGGTGGCCCCCGGCGGATTCGTCTCCTGGACGGACAGCGAGGTCCCTCCCAGCGCGTGGGGCAGGAAGAACCGATAGGAACCCTCTGACCCGGTCACGGTCTCCTCCACCTGGGCGCTGCCGCTGAGCAGCCTCAGGGCGACCCCGGGAAGGCCTGACTCGCCGCCCTGACGGATTCCATCGTGGGCCGTCCCACCTGCGCTCCCGTCGTCCAGGAAGACGGTCCCGCCCAGGATACTGCCATGGAAGAGGCCGAAATCCTGGTCCACCAGGTCGTTGGGTCCGACCACGATCGAGCGCTCCTGGGTAGGGGCCAGGGTGCCGACCCACCCGGAGGGCCGGGAGGCGACCGTGTCGCTGAGCGTGGCGTTGTCGTCCAGGCGCAGGACGTAGTTGCCGGCCGGGGTCACCACCCCGCTGAAGGTGTAGAGCCCCGAGGCGGGATTCACCGCCACGGCGGCCACGGCGCTGCCCCCCGAGGCCGGAACCATCTTGACATGGAGCCCCGCCAGCCCCGTGCCCGTCTCGCCCGGGTCGCGGAAGGCGTCGTGGTCGGCATCCTGAAAGACGGTTCCGGAGATGCTGACGGGCAGCGCCGTGAAGGTGCACACCGCGGGGGGCGAGGTCCCCTGGTTTCCCTGCCGGTCGGTGGCCACGGCGAAGATGTCGAAGGTGCCGCCCGGCATCGTGCTGGTGTCCCAGGTGTACTCGTAGAGGTCCACGCGGCCGGGCACCGGGGCGGTCAGGGTGGTGATGAGGGTGCGGCTGGAACCAGGATCGGGAATCCCATCGCCGTTGGCGTCCGGCTGCCAGTAGAAGCGGACGTTGTCGATGGTGTTGACGGCCGCCCCCCCCGAGACCACCAGGGTGTCGCGGACGGTGGCCTGCAGCACCTCGGCGGGCCGCGAGCAACTGGCCACGACGTCCCGCACGACCGGTTCCTGGACGATCCCGCCTCCGGGAGTCAGCACGTCGCCGAAGGGGAAGGGCGTGTTGACCCCGACCGTGATCGCCCCGTTGTAGACGGCGTCCTTCTGGAAGGGGTTGGAATTCGAGTTGGCCGTGGCGTAGCCGAAGGAGATCGGGGACGTGGCGGTGAGCAACGGCGTCCCGCCCACGATGAAGGCGCTCAGGGGCACCTGCAGGTCGATGTAGTAGGAGGCGGCGGCCGGGCCGGTCAGGCTGGGGGCGACGCTGCGCACGTTCTTCAGGTCGACCACCGCTGCCCGGGCGTCGGCGTCCGGGTACAGGCCGGCCACCGTCTCGTAGATGGACGTCCCGGGAATCGACTGGTCAGGCGTGTTGCTGTAGTGGATCTGCAGCCGGTCCAGGGGTGTGCCCGGGGAACCGGAGTTCCCGTCCAGTTCCACGATGAACTCGCGGAAGCCGTCGCCGTCCAGGTCGATCAGCACGTTGTACCAGGTCGGATTCAGCGGGTCGTCCCGGGAGCCGCCGTCCGGCGAGTTGTTGAACGCGTTCCGGGCCAGACGGAAGCGGAAGAAGAGCACCTGGTTGAGCGCGTCGTAGGCGTAGTACACCGAGGGTCGGGTCCCCCCGTCCGAGACCACGTCCGCCTCCTGGTTCGGCGTGGTGCCCCCGGTGGACTGGTCCGTGGAGGAGGGGTTGTCGTGGGCCGGCACGGCCTCGTAGGTGTAGGGGATCCAGCCGCTATCGACGTCAGAAGAGCCCGAGTCCGGCCAGGGCGCGGGGTAGCCGGCCCGAGCCGGAGCGGACCCCGCCACCAGCAGGCCCAGGAACACGAGCCAGGCGAGCGCGCTCCTCAAGGCGGCCCCTCCAGCGCACCGGCCGCGTCGGCGCCGAAGTCGTCGGCGCCGAACTTGAAGCGCAGACGGAGGTAGGGGCCCTGGGCGGTGTAGTTGTCCACCCCGAAGTCCCGGTCATCGAAGCCCAGGAAGTTGTAGCCGGCCGAGAGCCACAGGTCGCGGCTCACCAGGTAGCCGGCTTCCACCCCCAGGCCGTACTGGTCACCCTGGTCATCGGAACCGAAGAAGCGCGCCCCGGTCACCCCCACGTCCCAGCGGGGAGACAGTTCCCAGACCACGCGTCCGCCCACCATGTGCGCGCCGGTGTTGGAGCGCAGCCCGTCGGAGGTCTCCTGGGCCAGTTTGCCAGCGTAGAACGCGCTGTATCGAGCCGGGCCTTGAGGCTGGTAGTTGACGGCCACCGAGAGCAGGGCCACCTGGCGGCGCAGGCGCGAAGCCAGGTCGTCCCGCTCGGCCCGCCGCTCCAGCTTCAGCAGGCCGTTCCAGGGCCCGCCCTCGGCCGGCCTCCAGGCCAGGCCCAACTGGGTCCTGTCGAAGGCCCGGTCGCCGGCCTGGCCCCGGGTGCAATCCGAGACGTCGCGCAGCAGCAACGACAGGTCCGAGCTGAGACGCCAGGCGGCGCCCACCGTCCGCAGCAGGTGCACCTGCCCTCCCTGGTTGCGGTATTCCAGACGCGCCGTGCCCTTGAAGTCCGGGCTGCCCGTGTACTCCAGGGCCCCGGTCACCGAGGTGCCATCCTGTCCCGTGGGCGAGGCCACCAGGCGCTCGAAGGTGGTGTTCAGCCGCAGGCCGTCGGCCACCTGGAAGGCGTTGCGCAGGCCGATGGCCGCCTCGCCCTCGCGCCCCGAGATCCCGTCCCGCACCCGATACTCGCTGAAGACGTGCCCACCGTCCATGTAGTCGGCGTCCACCCCGACCACGGTCTGGTGGTTGCGCTGCACGTCGTTCAGGGTATAGCGGTTGCCCAGGCTGGAGATCAGTTCGTGCCGGGCGTAGACCCGGGCCCTCTCGGCGAACTGGTAGTCCCCGCCCACGGACAGGGCCCGGCGGGCGCCGTCGCGCACATCCTGCTCGTATTCCAGGAAGGCGGTGGCCTCGGGAACCCCGGGGACCTGCCCGGACAACTTCGCCCGCAGGGTCGACAGGTCGACCGGGCCGGCCCCCAGCAGCTCGGGCTGGGCCGGGCCATTCGTCTGCACGGCCCGGCGATAGCCCACCTCCAGGTTCAGCCCGTCCCGCAGACGCCGGATGACCGCCAGTTGGTAACCCGAGAGCTCGGCCCCCGTGCTGGTATCGCGAGAGCGCAGGGCCTCGCCCAGCAGGCTGGTGTCGGGGTCCACCTGCCAGGAGGCCTTCAGTCCCGACTCGGAACGGCCCCGGGCCAGGATCGAGGTGGGGTTGTCGAAGTCCGGGTCGGTCCTCCCCACGAAGGCCCGGGCCTGCACGGCCCCACCCTCGTGGACCAGCTCGAAGCGGTTGGCCAGTCCCGAACCCAGGCTCTGCCGCCGGGTCCCGGCCACCTCGGCCGTGAAGTGCGTGTCCGCCGCGAGGTCCACCCCCACCTGGGCGCTCCACAACTGGTAGGGGTCCTCGGTCTGCTCCTCGCGGGCGTAGGTCCCGCCCACCGTCACCCCGGGGGCCACGCGGAAGCGAGCGTCGCCACCGTAGATCCAGGCCGCCGGCCCTGCGCCCCGGACCTCGCACGTGACCCGGACGGAGACCGGGTTCAGGTTGGGGTCCAGGCTGGGCACGGGCTGCCGGAAGAGGATCCCCCCGGTCTGGTAGTCCACCGCGTAGTCCGAAAAGCGGCTGGCCGCCGTGCTCTTCAGGATGACCGAGGGCTGGTTGCGGTCGCGCACCAGGATCTCGACCCGCTCGGAGTTCACCTTGGGGAAGCGATGGCCCAGGGCGTAGGGTCCCGAGGTCCCGTTGGCGGGGAGCTCCAGCACCACCTGGTTGGCCGACGAGCGGGTCCCGAAGAGGTTGGCCCGGTAGCCCTCGCCCTCCAGATGGAGCTTCCCACCGGTCAGGCTGCGATAGTAGGTGCCCAGGCCCTGGCCCGAGTCCGGCGAGGCGGTGACGAAGTCGCCGTACAGGAGGTAGCTGCGCTGACGTTCCAGCCGCATGTAGAACGGGCTGGTGGACACCGCGTCGAACCCCTTGACCGAGGCGTCCCCGTAGATCGGGAAGTACTGGTCGGGCTGGATGTCGCGGAACATCCGCAGGTCCTGTTCCTTCTGGGAGTCGTAGGCCAGGGTCAGGCCGTAGCCGTCGCCGACCTCGCCCTTGACGTAGACCGAGCCGCGCAGGTCCGCCCTGGCCGAGGCCTCCTCGGGACGACCGAAGCGCTCCAGTTCCTCCTCGAGCAGGTTGCCGAGCCTCTCGGGTGGGACCTGCCCCGTCCGGGTGCGCCGGAAGTCCAGTCCCCCCTCGACGATGCCCGTGACGAAGAGGGGGCGCAGCTCGGTGGTGAAGACCAGCTCCAGGTCGGCCCTCATCAAGCCGCTGGTGGCCCGGACCCGAACCGCTCCCGGCTCGACCGGAGGCAGCAGCGGGAACTCCGACCGGCCGCCGCTGACGAAGACCTGCACGCCCGGCTCGCGAGGGTTGCCATCCTCGACGTCCCAGCGCCCCGCGTCGCTCTCCAGGGTGACCGGGGTGCGCGCCTGGACCGGCAGCCCGGCAGGATCGACCACCAGGACGGCGACCCGGACGGGTGTCCGGCCGTCGGCCTGGGGCGCCCTGTCGGGAGCCACCAGCTTCAGGCTGGCCGCCGCACCGGGGGCCAGAACCTGCAGGCGCACCGTCTCGCGGACGTTGCCGAAGGAGTCGACCTGCTCGAGGACCAGGTCATTGCGGCCCGGGCGGAAATCGACGCCGATGTATTCCCAGACCTGCAGATTCCGGTCGGCCAGGGTGCTGCGCGTGCCGACCCGGCTCTCGGGCAGCACCTGTCCCCCCAGGCTCAGTCTGAGGGTCGTGCCCAGCAGGCCCTTGACCCGGACGTTGGCCTGGGGCGCAGCCAGGACATCCCCATCGGCCAGGTCCACGAAGCCCGCCTGGTCGGTCAGGCCCTCCAGCCCCTGCGGGGTGGCCGGCGGGGCCGTGCTCACCGGCGGATCCGGCAGGCTGGAGTTCCGGGAGTCCAGGCCCTGCCCCCGGGGAGGCGTGCTCTGCATGGGGACCGGGCCGGAGGGTCCGATCATGCCCGCCGAAGGCAGCGCCCGGGTGTCCGGACTGGCAGCCGGAATGGCGTCGGGTTCCAACCGGCCCTGCAGCAGGGCACCGCCTTCCAGGGGCCCGTCGGACTTGCGCCGGGCCTCAACCTCGGCCAGCACCTCTGGGGAACCCGAAACTTCCCGGAAGTCGGCGCGGTAGAGCTCGCCCCTCTTCATGTCCACGAAGCTCGAGTAGGGGTCCCCGGCGTTGCGCTGCGACACCTCCCCCATCAGGGCGCCGAGGGGCAGCGTGGACCGGTCCACCCGCAGTGTGTGGGTGCGGGCTTGGAGACCATAGAGGCTGTACTTGCCCTCGCGGTCGGTGACCACGAAGGTGCCGTCCTCCAGGACCAGGCGGACCATGGGGATCCCGGGCTCGTCGGGATCGGGACGACGGTTGCCGTTCGTGTCCACGAAGACCCTGCCGATCAGGACCCCGCGGTCGGGGAAGACGCCGGGCTCGACCCGGACCGTGGCGACACCGGTATTCGAGAGCAGTTCACCTCCGGCGGTCACACCCGCCGCAATGGCTCGATTGCTGCGCTCACCCACGAGGCTCCCCGGGCCCACCCTTGCGCGGTAGACCAGGGTCACCTTGGCCCCCGCCCCCAGGGCCCCCAGGTCAAACTCCAGGTGGGGACCCGGCGTTCCCGACGGGTCCCCCAGGCCCGCCTGGTCCCGACGGGCGGTCCCCGGAACATAGTCGAAGCCGGCCGGCAACTCGTCCCGGACCCTCAGCCCGCCGAGCGCGACCCCGCTGCCGTTGGAGACGACCACGCGGTATTCCAGGAAGCCTCCCAACTCGACGACCTGGCGGTTGGCCGTCTTCTCCAGGAAGAGCCCTCCTGAAGGCCTGGGGTCCAGCGGCACATCGGTCCGGAAGGCCCCCAGCGGCTGGGCGATCGTGAACATGCCCCCATAGGAGGCCGAGACCTCGATGACGCGGTCGGCGGGCAACCGGTCCGGCGGCACCGCGGAGGGGAAGCGATACCCACCGGGCGGCTGCACGTCCAGCCGATAGGCACCGGCCGCCACCAGGGGAAACCGGAAAGCGCCATCCGGGCCCGTGACGATCGTGGATGGTGCCGGGGTCACACCATCCTCTTCCAGGACCCGGGCCGGTCGGCCCGCGTCCCGGTCGCCTGCCGAGCCGGTCACCTCGAGCAGGGAGACCCTGGCCCCGGCAACGGGCTGGTCGGTGGAACTGTCGAAGACCACTCCGAAGGGGTCGACCAGGATCTCCGCGGTGGCCTGGAGGCCGCTGCACTCCTCACGCGCCACCACGACGTCGCCGGAGAGCGTCTGCATGATACCGTCTCCGGGGATGGGGCCGGCACTCCCGTCGAGGGTCGGAACGACCGGGAGGATGCGGAAGAGACCCGTGTCAGGGCCCGTCTCGGTGGCCCGCAGGACCTCGACGTCCCCGGTCCGGCGCGACCTCAAGCTGACCTCGATCGTCTCGGCCGCGGAGGGGTCCAGATTGCATCCGGAAGCCTGCACCTGCACGCACAGCGGCCGGCCCACACGGGTGGCCGAGGTCGGCTGCACGAAGGTTGGATTTGAATAGTAGGTGACCGTGGGGCGGACCACACCGCCGTCCACCCGGATCTGGTCGAGGTTCAGGGCTCGGAGCGAGCCGTCCTCCGTGGAGGCCACCACCTCGACCCGGGCCAGGGCTCCATCGGGGGTGCCGGCGGGCACGGTCCCTGCCAGGAGGAGGTTCATCGAGGCGCCGGGTTCCAGGACCACCGAGAGCCTGGAGTGGACGGTCTGAAGCGCCGGGCCCCGGGCCAGCTCCAGGCCGGCGAGGTCATACTCGTCCCCCTCCAGGTTCCTGGCCTCGATGACGAACCCGGTCCGCACGTTGCCGAGGTTCGTCAGGACGTGGGTCAGGCTGACCCTGGCGCCGGCAGGCAGACGCACGGACTGGTCGCGGACCAGGGAGAGGGCCAGGAAGGGCTGGACCTCGACCTCGACGCGGTTCGAAGGCTGCGCAGGGCGAGGGGCGTTCCCGTCAGCGTAGCTTCCCGAGGCCTGGTTGAGGATCTTGGTTCCGGCTTGAGGCATGGCGGGAGCCGCATCCCCGCCCTGAGCCAGTCCCAGGGCGAGGAATGCCACCCAGACCACCCGCGCCAGGAATCGCTTCAAACCAGCACCTCGCCGGAGTTGGAATCGATCGAGTGGGACGATGCGGCCCGGGCCCCCGGAAGGTGGCCCGGGCCGCAGGGGATGGGCGCTACTGGGCGATCTTCACGCCGAAGTAGAGGACTGCGGACTCACCGGGGTTCAGGGTCCCCACGTTGACGGTGAGGGAACCCGCCGAGCCGTCCGCCGGAGGGGCAGCCACGGCGGTGAAGGTGGCCCCACCGTCCGTGGTGTAGGAGGCCACGCCCGTGGCGCTGGTCGAGCCGTCGCCGTTGTCGTAGACGGTGAAGGCCGGGGTGGTATCGCTGATCGTCACGTTCAGGGCCGGCGCGGTGCCGGTGTTGGTCACCGTGATCCGGTAGCGGATGCAGGCGCCGGGGACGGCCCCTGCGGTGATCAGGTCGGTCGAATAGGCGGCGTCGGGAGTCCCGTCACCGGCCGCATCCAGGGCCTGGGCCTTGGCCACGCTGAGGTCTCCGGAGATCACCGTCGTAGTATCCGTCGCGGTGACCACGGGAGGCGCGGGGTTGGTGTAGGTGCCGTTCGTGGTGGTGACGGTGGCCGTGGTGGCGTTGATGCTACCCAGGACCGCACCCGGAGGGGCGTAGACCTTCACGAACAGGGTGGCCGACTCGCCGACCCCCAGGCCCGCGGACGTGCTGGCACCATTCGTGCCACCCACCAGGCTGGACAGGTCGCTGACCACCGGGTCATTGACGTCCAGGACGCCGTCGTTGTTGCGGTCCCAATAGATCACGGAGGTCCAGCCGGCCTGGTTGTTGGCCAGGGCCAGGGCGACCGTGCTGGCCACGCCGTCACCCTCCAGCAGGTTGCCGGTGTTGGTGATCGAGTGGCTGTAGACGATCGAACCGCCCGGGAAGACCTGGCCGGTGTTGTTGGGAACCAGCGACAGACCGCGGACCGCGTTGATGGCCAGACGGTCGTGCTTGATGTCGAAGGAACCGGTGGTGGAGGAGATGGCGCGGAAGTAGAGTTCCACATTCCCGGCCGGGCTGGCGGCGCCGGTCTGGACCACGGCGCGCACGCGCAGGGCCCCACCGGCCGCCACCAGTCCGGTGTCGGTGACGGCCGTGCCGCCGTCATTGAGGAAGCTGACCGTCCAGCCCGCGGGCAGGGTCAGGTTGGCGAACGTGGGATCGGTGCTGGCCTCCAAGCGGTAGGTGTTGGCCTGGGCACTGGAGTTGTTGACATAGAGCACGAAGGTCGAGCCCTGGCCGGGGTTCACCGTGTTCGTGGTGACCGGAGCCCCTTCAGGGCCGGCCCCCAGACCGTCGCCGGCATCGGCGCCGCCCGCGACCGACACGTTGTTCGTCAGGTCCACGGTGGAAGCGGTGATGGTGTTCACCACGTCCTGAGCCGTGTCGAAGACGGAGGCGTCGTTCGCCGAGCGGGCCGTCAGATCGACGGTGAAGGGCCCCGCCCCGGCGAAGCTGGCGGGAAGGATGGCCTTGACCACCAACGCGTAGGTGGCTCCCGGGGCCAGCGGGCCGGTGTCGGGGTTCCCGCTGCCGTTGGAGTCCAGGAGCGGGGTCTGCCCGTCGGCCTGGAACAGCATGAAGGTCGTCCCCGCCGGGAACGTGCTGTTCGCGAAGGTGATGTCGAAGGAGTCGGTGCGGTTCCCGTTGTTCGTGACGGGGTTGTCGAAGGTCACCGTGGCGCCCTGCGAGGCGTTGGCCACGGTGTCGCCGACGATGTCCACCGCCGCGGCGGTCTGCACGGTGAACGGAACCTGGTTGGACGTCCCGG
>CAZQPM010000165.1:0-9172 GCA_964595195.1 uncultured Burkholderiales bacterium
CGATCCGGGTTCTCGGAGTCGACCGGGAGCACCCGTGGACTCGGGGCGGGGGGCTCGCGGCTGGTGAAGGCCCCGGACTCCAGCCGGGTGCCCTCGCCGCCGGGGCGGGGAGGCCCGCTGGCCTGCGGCGCGCAGGCCGAGCCGGCCAGGGCCAGCGTCAGGACCAGTGCCAGGAACCGTTCCAGGGTGCACATGGAACCTCCAGGAGGTGCCGCGGGGCGGGATTCCGGACCAGGCCGGGTCCCCATGAGGATCGACGTGTCGACGGATTCCCCTGCCTCCCGCCCACCCGGCCGGCCCCGTTCCAGGACGAGCGGGAAGTACACATCCCGGTCGGCGGGGTCTCTTGCCATCGGCAGTCCTGTTGGATAAAGTGAGGCAAACCGTATGATCCGGATCAATGAAGCCTTCCCCGCGGTCGGGTAGGCTGGACTCGAGGGTCCGTCCGACAGGATCCGCAGGACAGGATGGGACGCGATGCGCTGCCTGACAGATCTGGCCCAGAATGAAGAAGCCCTGGTCTACTCCGTGGGAGGCCCACATTGTCGGGCCCGTCGGATCATGGCCCTGGGCCTGAGCCCCGGGGCCCGGGTGCGCATGGTCCGCCGGGCGCCCCTGGGCGACCCCTTGGAGTTCGACGTCTCCGGTTGTCTGCTGATGCTGCGCTCGGAGGAGGCCGCCCGCATCGTCATCGAAGGCTGATCCGCATTCCGGCGCCTCCCAGAGCCTCCCTTCGGACATCTCCCCCGGCGGGGTTTTGAGTCCCGGACGGCGCAGGCGCTCGGCGGCCTGGTGCGAAGAAGGCCGCATGGATGTCTGCTTTCTGCTGAACGGTACCCCGGTCCGGGTCGAGGCCCATCCCGAGGAGTCCCTCCTGGAAGTCCTGCGCAACCGTCTGGGCATCCGTTCCTGCAAGGAGGGTTGCCGTCCGCAGGGGCAGTGCGGTGCCTGTCTGGCGCTGATCGACGGTCGGCCCCTGACCACCTGCGCCCTGCCGGCCTCCAGGATGGAGGGGCGCAACGTGGTCACCCTGGAGGGTCTGGACCCCGCCCTGCGCGACCTCTTCGCCCGCTGCTTCGAGGCCACCGCGGGTCTGCAATGCGGCTACTGCATCCCGGGCATCGTGGTGCGGGGGCACGCCCTGCTGACCGCCAATCCCCAGGCCGGTCGCGATGACTTCGTGCGGGCCCTGGACGGGCACGTGTGCCGCTGCACCGGCTACAAGAGGATCCTGGACGCCCTGGAACTGGCCGCCGCGGCCCTCCGTGGCAAACCGCTTCCCCAGGTCGACCACGCCGGGGGCGTCGGGCGCCCCGTGGCCCGCTACCGGGCCCGGGAGGCCGTGCTGGGAGAGCGGCCGTTCGTCAGCGACCTGGCGCCTCCGGGGATGCTGCACGCGGCCCTGGTGCTGTCGGCCCACGCTCGGGCCCGGGTCCTGCGGGTGGATGTCTCCAAGGCCCGCCAGTCGGCCGGGGTGGTCGGCGTGGTCACCGCGCAGGACGTGCCCGGCCAGCGGTGGGTGGGCCTGATCCGGCCCGACTGGCCGTGCTTCGTCGCCGAAGGGGAGGACGTCCGCTGCGTGGGCGACGTGCTGGCCGCGGTCGCGGCGGAGGACCCCATCCTGGCGCGCCGGGCCGCGGCCCTGGTCGAGGTGGAATACGAGCCCCTGCCGCCGGTGCTGGACGCCGCCGAGGCCCTGGCGCCGGGAGCCCCCCGAGTCAACCCTCGTCACCAGAACCTGCTGTCCCGGACGGCCTTTGCCCGGGGCGACGTGGACGAAGCGCTGAGGTCCAGCGCCCACCGGGTCGAGGGCACCTGGACCACGCAGAGGGTCGACCACCTGTTCATGGAACCCGAGGCGGCCCTGGCCGTGCCCACCGAGCGGGGAGTCCGCCTCTACACGCAGGGGCAGGGCATCTTCGACGACCGGCGCCAGGTGGCGGCCGTGCTGGACCTGCCCGTCGAGGCCGTGGAGGTGGAACTGGTCCCCTCCGGCGGCGCCTTCGGGGGCAAGGAGGACATGTCGGTCCAGGCCCAGGCGGCGCTGCTGGCCCTGCGCACGGGGCGGCCCGTGCGCCTGTCCTTGTCTCGGGAGGAGTCGGTCCTGATGCACCCCAAGCGCCATCCCATGCGCCTGGAGTACGCGGTGGGCTGCGACGCCGAGGGGCGCCTGACGGCCCTGCGCGCGCGGATCCTGGGGGACTCCGGGGCCTATGCCTCGGTGGGCGACAAGGTCTTGGAACGGGCGGCCGGGCACGCCTGCGGACCCTATCGGGTGCCTGCGGTGGACGTCGAGGCCCTGGCCGTCTATACGAACAACCCTCCCTGCGGAGCCATGCGGGGCTTCGGGGTGAACCAGGCCTCCTTCGCCATGGAGGGGTGTCTGGATCTGCTGGCCCGGAAGGTGGGCCTGGATCCCTGGGAGATGCGCCGGCGGAACCTGGTGGTTCCCGGAGACCGCTTCACCACGGGGCAGGTCCTGGAAGGGCCCGCCGCCGGGGCCATGCGCACCCTGGAGGCGATCCGCGAACCCTACCTGGAGGCTTGTCGCCAGGGTCGCGCGGTGGGCCTGGCCTGCGGCATGAAGAACGTGGGCATCGGCAACGGCGTCGAGGAGTGGGGCAAGGCCCGCCTGCTGGTGGAAGGCGACGGCACGATCTCGCTCTTCTGCGGCTATACCGAGATGGGCCAGGGCCTGCTGACCATCCTGACCCAGTTCGCGGCCGAGGCCAGCGGGCTTCCCGCCGATCGCTTCCATCCCCGGGTGGACTCGACCTTCGCCCTGGACTGCGGGCAGACCACGGGCTCCCGGGCGACCTTCTTCGCCGGTCGGGCCGTCCTGGAGGCCGGGCGCAGGCTGCGCGAGGCCCTGGATGCGGGGTTCGGCCTGGCCGACCTGGTCGGCCGGGTCTTCGCCGCCGACCTGCGCGAGACGGGGACCACCGCCCCGGGGGCCTCGGGACCCACCCGGACCCACAGCGCCTTCAGCTACGCCACCCAACTGGTGGTCCTGGACGAGAACGGGCGCGTCCGGCGGGTGGTGGCGGCTCACGACGTCGGCCGGGTCATCAATCCCGATCTGTGCTCCGGGCAGATCGAGGGCGCGATCCACATGGGCCTGGGCTATGCCCTGACCGAGGAACTGCCTTGTCGGGAGGGCCGGCCCGTCAGCACCCGTCTGCGCGACCTGGGGGTGCTGCGGGCCGGGGACATGCCTGAGGTCGAGGTGATCCTGATCGAGGAACCCCAGCCCGACGGGCCCTGCGGGGCCAAGGGGGTGGGGGAGATCGGGCTGGTGCCCACCGCGGCGGCAGTGGCCGGGGCCCTTCTGGCCTACGACGGGCAGCCCCGCTTCCACCTGCCGATGAAGGATTCGCCGGCGGGCCGGGCCATGTCGGTCGGGCGCCTGGTGGGCGACCGCAGCGACTGGCACTGAGGCCGGGGCGCACCTGCCGCGTGGCCCGGCCTGGACCTCGAGCGGGTCGCTTGGAGGGAGCCGTCTGGTGGTGGGCTACAGCAGACTTCCATCGGGCATGCACCAGACGGCCTCGGCAGGCACGGCCAGGCGCACCGGGTCCCCTGGCTCCAGGGTGCAGGAGTGCCCGGCCACGAGGGTCCACAGGCTGCCACCGGGCTCCAGGCGCACCTGCACCTCCTGGGCCAGGCTGCGGCGGATCCGTCGGATCACGCAGCCGCTCAGCACGCAGGCCCGGCCGGGCTCGGCGCCGTTTTCGAGCAGCCGCAAGGCCTCGGGCCGCAGGGCCACGGCGGTGGCCCGCAGCGGAGGGTCGGCCAGCAGGCGCGTGCCGTCCTCCAGCACCACCTGACCGTCGGAGGTCGAAAGCACCGGGAAGACGTTGGGGTTTCCCGTGAACCGGGCCACGAAGGCGTCCTGGGGGCGTTGCAGCACCTCTTCCGGCGCCCCGACCTGGACCAGGCGGCCTTCCCGCATGATGGCGATCCGGTCGGCCACGCGCAGGGCCTCGTCCAGGTCGTGGCAGACGTGCAGGAAGCTCCCGTGGATCTGGCGCTGCAGGCTGCGCAACCGGCCGGCCAGTTCCGAGCGCCGGCCGGTGTCCAGGGCCGAGAGGGGCTCGTCCAGGATCAGGGTGCCGGGATTCACCGCCAGGGCCCGCCCCAGTGCCACCCTCTGCTTCTCCCCTCCGCTGAGGTGGGCGGGGTAGCGCTCGGCCAGGTGGTCCAGCCCCAGCAGTTCCAGCAACTCCTCGACCCGGCTGCGAACCCGGGCCTGGGGCCAGCGCCGGATCTCGGGGCCGAAGGCCAGGTTCTGGCGCACGGTCATGGTGGGGAAGAGGGCGTAGTCCTGAGGGATGTAGCCCAGGTTGCGCTCCTCGGGCGGGCTTCCCGAGGCGTCCCGCCCCCCCAGGACGACCCTTCCCCGGCGGGGGGAGTGCAGCCCCAGGAGGGTCTCCAGAAGCACGGTCTTGCCGCATCCCGTGGGACCCAGGACCACCAGGTACTCGCCGGCGTGGACCTCCAGGGAGACGCTCTCCAGTCGGAATGACCCCACCTCCACGCAGACCCCTTCCAGGCGGACGGGAGCCTCAATGACCACGGATTCTTCCTCCTTGGAGGTGGATCAGATAGACGCATGCCGCGCAGGTCAGGGCCAGGGCGAAGGCCATCCCCATCCCGGCCTCGATCCGGCCGAACTCCATCTCCACCCACATGGCGACCGCCAGCAGATCGGCCCGGTCCACGTGCAGGAACCGGGCCAGCGGGCTGAAACGGCTGGCGGGCAACTCGCGGAACGTCGAACAGAACAAGAGGACCGCGCCGAACTCGGCCATCGCGCGCAGCCAGGCCAGGACCAGGCCGGCCAGGATTCCCGGTCGCGCAGCCGGCAGGGCCACCCGCCACAGGGCCTGGAGGGGGGTGGCTCCCAGGGTTCGCGCGGCCAGCTCCAATCGGGGGTCCAGGGCCTCGAAGGCGGCCCGCCAGGCCACCAGGCCCAGGGCCAGGGCCAGGACCAGTTGGGCGACCAGGATGCCGGGGAGGCTGTAGATCACCCGGAATCCCAGGGCCTCCTGCAGGCTGTCCAGGGGCCCGTACTGGAAGAGCAGCACCAGGCAGAGCCCGACACTGGAGGCCGGCAGGGCCAGGATGGCCCCCAGCAGGACGTCGCTGGCACGCTGCCAGACCAGGTTCTGGCGGTTCAGGGCCCAGGCCGCCGGGATGCCGAGGAGGGCGGCCAGCAAGGCCGTGGCCGAGGCCGACAGCACCGACAGGTTCACGCAGCGCCAGAAGTCCGGCCGGGTCAGGATGCCCCCGGCGAAGGGGCCGTCGGCCGGGAACAGGGTGTCCAGGTTGCTGGCCACCAGCCAGCCGACGGCCACGACCATCGCCAGCAGGTGCAGGCCCAGCAGGCGTCGGAACCAGCGCGATTCAGCGGACACGAGGCGCCCTCCGCAGCCGGCTGGCCAGGGCCGCCGCCAGGGTGGCCACGGTTACGCTCAGCAGGCTCATGGTGACGACTCCACCCATCATTCCCTCGCTCCAGTCCAGGAAGACGGCGAAGGGGAGCACGTCGGTCTCTCCCCGGGAGGCGCCCGCGAAGAGCATGACCGCCTCCCACTCGGCGGCCGCTCGGGCGAAGACCGTCAGGGTGGCTCCCAGCAGGGCGTTGCGGGCCGCCGGCAGGGTGACGCCCAGGGCGGCCCGGGGCCAGGAGGCGCCCAGGGTCCGGGCGACCGTCTCGAGGCGCGCGGGAATCGCGGCGAAGGCGGCCGCGCAAAGACACGCGGCGAAGGAGGTGGTCACGGTCACCTGGCAGACGATCACCCCCGCCGTGGAGTGGGCCAGGCGGAGGCCCAGGGCCTCCAGGACCGGGGCCACCGGCGGGGTCGCCAGCGCGCCCAGCAGGAAGACCCCCACCGTCGCGGGCGGCACCATCATGGGCAGCTCGATCAGGGTGGCCAGGGCATGCGGCGCGGGCAGGCGCAGGCGGGCCAGGGCGTAGCCAGCGGGGATGCCCAGGGCCATGGCCAGGGCCGTCGAGATCAGGGCCGTGGACAACGTCAGGCCCAGGCGCTCCCAGACGACCGGACGGGCCAGGTGCCAGGCGGCGTCGTGCCAGCCCAGATACACGGCGCTGCTGACCAGCAGGACCAGGTAGAAGGTGGCGATGCCCACCAGGAGTCCCTGGGGCAGGCCGTTCCAGACCCTGCGGAGGCTACTTGGAGGCACGCTGGCGCAGGACCTCGCCCACCAGGGGGCCCAGGGTCTTCTCGCTGACTGGCAGGCTCGGGTCCTGGGTGACCCGGGCGGCCTGGACCAGGTGCTCCATCAACCGGTCGCTGGGCCCGGGTCCGGTGCAGAAGCCCTCGGCATCCACGGGCCCGGGCTCGATGGCGTAGGCGTGGCGGGCGAAGACCTGGCGACCCTCCGGGGATAGGAGCAGGTCCTTGAGGAGGAGGGCCTTCTCGGGAACCGTGGAGGTCCGGAGCACCCCCACGGGCAGGCGCACGACTCCCCGATAGCGGTGCTCCAGGGGGATGATGTCGACGTCGCGCAGGTACAGCGCGGCGGTCGGGGACCACACGATCGTGGCGTCGATGCCGCGATGCTGCGTGGCGTTGCCCAACTCGGGGATGCACTTGGCGCTCATGCAGGTGTTGGCCCGGACCGCCTCCAGGATCCCTGCCTTCTTCAGGGTCTTCTCCTGCCAGACCCCGATGGCGCAGGACCTGGGGTTGCCCAGTCCCACCCTCACCCCGGGGCGGGCCAGATCCTCCAGGCGGCGGATCCCCGCCGGGTTGCCGCGCGGGGTGATCAGCACCGTCACGAAGAAGGCCGGGACGTCGCGGGCGGGATCGTAGTCGCCCAGCAGACCGCGCTCCCTGGCCTGCAGGAAGTAGAACTCCTCTCCCGGCATGAACAGGTCGCCTTCGCGCGAGCGCACCAGGTCCGACAAAAGGTAGCCCGAGCCCTTGTAGGAGAGGTTCACCCGGGTCTCGGGGTGCCGTGCCTGGAAGATCCCCTGGCACTCATCCAGGGCCGAACGCTGCCCGGCCGCGGCGTGGAAGAGCAGCGGTGCCGGCTTCCGGGCGCAACCACCGGACAGCAGGGTAAACAGCGCCATGCCCAGGAGGGCCAGCCTCATCACGGCCGGGATGGAGATTTCAGTCCGGAACCATCCGAGTCTTCGGCGCATTGTGCGGGGTCGGTTCAAGTCGGAATGACCTCCAGACCAGGATGATGCGGACCATGACACGATTCCGTCGGCAGGGTCAAGAAGGCCGGGGGCTCCGGCCTGAAGCTCCAGGCCCCGGCAGGGCTAGGGGGTACCCAGGGCCTCCTCCAGGAGGGGCTCCAGCGTCTCCAGGGGTTGGTAGCCCTCCAGGCGCTGCAGGATCCGTCCTTGCGGGTCCACCAGCCAGGTCGTGGGCAGCGCCTGCGGATCCAGGGCTTCCAGGGCCTTGTCCTGGGCCAGGCCCACGTCGAAGAGGGCACCGTGGCGCTTGATGGCCTGGGCCACCTGTTCGGGTCCGGCCTCGAAGGCCACGCACAGGACCCTCAGGCCGCGGTTGCCGTAGCGTTCGTGGATCTCCTGCAGTCGGCGGAACTGTTCGTCGGACCCCTCGAACCACTCGGGCGCCCAGACCTCGATCAGGGTCAACCCCGTCGTGCCGGGCTGGAATCCGACCTCCCGGCCATCCACGTCCTTCAGGCTGAAGGTCCCCAGGGGTCGCCCCGCCTCCTGGGGGCGAGGAGA
Source organism: uncultured Burkholderiales bacterium (assembly GCA_964595195.1). Taxonomy (GTDB): domain Bacteria; phylum Vulcanimicrobiota; class Xenobia; order Xenobiales; family Xenobiaceae; genus CAZQPM01. The sequence goes on from CAZQPM010000165.1 coordinate 7,736, forward strand.
CCCCGGCGGCATGGCCCCGTCGGGAGCGCGCCCGCAGGCCACCAGGAGGAGGGCCAGCGCCAGGAATCCGGCCAGGTGGAGTCGCTTCATCGGGTATCCTCTTCTGCGCCCAGGCCTTCGACCCTGGCTGCGGGGTCGACCAGGATCGTGCGCTCGCCCCGATACAGCACCTTGCCGGGAGGGCTGCCCGGAGGCTTGCGCACCCGGTGCACCGGCGTGCAGACGACCTCCACCGAGGTCGAGGAGGCGGCCTGGCTGTGCCGGGCCGCCAGGATCGCCGCAGCCTGCAGTGTGGCCTCGCCGGGGACCCGACCGGCCGTGCGCAGGATCACGTGGGATCCCGGGATGTTGCGGGCGTGGAACCACAGGTCGTCGCGGGTCGCCACCTTCAGGGTCAGCTTCTCGTTCTGGCGGGGATTGCGTCCGACCAGCAGGGTGAAGCCGTCGTGGGTGTAGCGGCGGGGCCCCGGAGAAGGGGCCTGCATGCGGCGCTTGGGACGACCCGCGCCGCCCGGCCGCTCCTCGCGCCAGAGTTGGCGGATCTCCTCCACCTCCTGGGCCGTCGTGGCCGCCTGGAGGGCCAGCAGGACCTCGTCCAGGAAGTCGATCTCGGCCCGCACCCGGGCGATCGGGGCTTCCAGGGCCAGTTGAGCGCGTTGCAGGCGGCGGTATTCCCGGAAGAGGCGCTGGGCGTTGTCCACGGCGCTGGTCCGGGGGTCCAGGGGGATCTCGACGGGGTTGCCCTCCCAGTCGGGCAGGGTGACCCGCTCGGCACGCGGGGGAACGGTCTTGGAGTGGGCCAGCAGAAGCTCGCCCGCCAGTCTCCGGGAATCGGCCCCGCGGGCCCTGTCCAGATCCTCCAACCGCCGTTGCAGCAAGGTCCGGGCCTTCTTCCGGGCCTTGTGGACCAGTCTCTCCAGTTCGACCCGGGCGTCGCGGACGCCGGGCACGCCGGTGTCCGCCTCCAGGGCCTGCTGCATGTCGGGCCGCGATGCCTCCCCGGGCTCGCCCAGCGGCCAGGGTGAGACCTTGCCGCCGGGCAGCAGGACCGGCTCGTAGGGACCGGTCAGCAGGCGCTGGCGCCAGGGGTCCCAGACCCGGACCAGGGCTTCCAGGTCGGGGGCTGTCAGGGGAGAGGAGGGGTCCAGGCCGGCCTGTCGGCACAGGTGGCGGGCCTGGTGGGGAGGCAGGCCGAAGACCGCCGACGCCAGGCTGGTGGCGGCGGGTTCCCCCAGCCTTCCAGCCAGCAGTCCCGGGAGTCGGTGGCCCTCCAGGTCCGAGGCATCCGGCGTCTCGGGCCTGGCCAGGGGGCCGTAGGGCTGGCCCGGCCGCAACCGGCGGGTCCCCTCGCGCTCGGGGGCCAACAGACCCGCCACGCGACCCTGGTCGCTGACCAACAGGAGGTTGTTCGAGCGCCCGGGGATCTCCAGCACCAGG
>CAZQPM010000166.1:0-9145 GCA_964595195.1 uncultured Burkholderiales bacterium
GGAATCTCCCCCCATCCCCAGACGCCTTGCAGGACCCGTCCACGCCACGTTCAACCGGAGGTCCCGGCACCTGGCCCCGCTGGTTCTGCAACTATCCCGGGTATCCCACGGGGGTGCTGGCCAAGCCCTGATGCGACAGGAAGGAATCCGCGCAGGGGAGCCGGAACGCCTGACCTGGGGCCCGGTCCGGAACCAGGGATCCGAATTCCATCCCGAGGAGTCGCAATGCCCGGTCTTCTGAGTTCGAGAACCTCGGCAGGCTTCACCCTGATCGAGTTGATGATCGTGATATCCCTGATCGCCCTGCTGGCAGGCATCCTGGTGCCATCCTTCCACAGGGCCCGTCTGCACGGTCAACTCAGTTCGTGCTCCGAGAACCTGCGCAACCTGGCCAGCGCCGTGGCCATGTACCAGACGGACAACGCAGGGTTGCTGCCCCTGGAGGCCAGCGTCGCGGTCGGCGGCAGCACCAGTGCCGGCATCACCAACACGCAGACCCAGTTCCGGGAATACGTCAGCCGGACCCCCCTGTGCCCCGCCGAGAGAGCCAAGACCTACTCCTACCGCTACTACGTCGGCAAGACGGCGGCCGGGAGGCCCTGGTGGTCGATCTACTGCTACTCCACCCCCAGCATCCACCAGGATCTGGGTTGCCCCGCCTACTATCCCCGCTACAGCCAGGGGCAGGCCGGGTTGGCGAACGGTCTGGTTCTCAAGCCTTGAGCCGGCGGCAAGTGGATCGATGTGGGAGACCCGGAAGACCTGCCCGGGCCCTGCCCGGGCGAACCGGAACGGACGATCCGTCCCGAGGAGTCGCCAGGCCCGGTCTCGCAGGTCGGAGGACCTCGGCGGGGTTCACCCTGATCGAGTTGATGATCGTGATCGGGCTGATCGCGCTGCTGGCAGGCATCCTGCTGCCCTCCTTCCAGAGGGCGCGAGCCCGGGCCCGCCTGACGACCTGCGGTGAGAACCTGCGCCACCTGGCCACCGCAGTGACGATGTACCAGACGGACAACGCGGGCCTGCTGCCCGAGGAGACCATGGTGGCCCTGGGTGGCGGGCGCGGCTTCTGGCTCGACAGCGCCAGCACGAAGCTGTACCGTTACGTGCCGAGGATTCCCATCTGCCCCAACGAGAGGGCACGGGCCTATTCCTACTACTACGTCGTCTACAAGTCGGCGGCCGGCCAGCCCTTCTGGCAGATCCTCTGCTACAACACGCCCAGCCTGCACGCCGACATGGGCTGCCCGGGCGCCTACCCCCGCTGGATGTGCAACTATCCCGGGTATTCCACCGGGGTGTACCTCAAGCCCTAGCAGCCCGAACCCGAGCGGCCCCAGGCCACCATCCTGTGGATCAACAGGTCCCGGACATACTCCAGCTCCACGCCGTCCAGGGCCCCACCGAAGCGGGCCTGGATCTCGTCGCCGCGGGCACGCAGGAAGCCATGGCAGAAGAAGCCCTCGACCTGGGTCTGCCGATAGCGCTTGTGCGGCGACAGGTCCCGCAGGACCAGTTCCTCCAGCTTCTCGAGGGGGATCTCCTGGACCCCGTAGACCGAGGAGTCGACGCGCAGGCTGCGGGGCGTCAGGAGCACGGTCTCGGTCAGGCGGCTGGCCTGGAGGACGGCCCGGCCGCGCGTGCCGACGAAGGCCGCCGCGCCGAGAACGCCCATCACCAGGCCCAGGATCCAGGGAGCCTCTACGCCCAGGACCGTGACCGCGGGAATCAGCAGGACCAGGGCCAGACCCGGCGCCAGTTCACGGACCGGGTCGGCCAGGTGCGCCCGGGGGATGTGGACCTCCAACCCCTCGGGCAGGCTCCTGTAGGAGGCCCGGCACTCGTCGGGCGGACGGGGCACCGGCGGCTCCTGCCTCGTCCGCAGGAAGCGCTGCACCAGGCTCTCATCCAATTGATCGGCAGTCTTCTCGACCACCGGAACCACCGTGCGGTCCCGATAGCGCACACCCAGGACCCGGCTGACCGACTCGCCCAGGAAGCGGGCCTCGTCGGGGTCATCCAGGAAGCGATCCAGGCGCAGGGGTCTGCCGGTTCCCAGGAGCGTGACCCCGTAGTACTCGTCGACGTAGGAAGGCCCGCGCCCCCCCTGCACGGGCCGGGTCTCGAGGGTGATCTCCACGACCCGGGCCCCCTGCAGGGAACACTCCTGCCGGTACCAGGGGACCAGGACCCCCCACCAGGAGGTCAGCAGGCGCACCCGCCCATCGAGGATCCTCCCATGGCGGGCCAGCAGCAAGGCCGCCCCCAGGCCCGTCAGGACGGCGCCGACCAGGACCCAGGGTGCAGCCGGACCGAACGGCCGGCCCTCTGGCCCTGCCCGGAAGGGGAAGGCGACCATGAGGACACCGATGACGGTCACCAGGCCTCCCAACAACTGGATCCCCTGCATCAGGTTCGTGCGCTCGAAGGTGCGCGTCAGGAGTCGACCCCGCAGGGTCCAGGAAGACTTCTTCAAGGACTTCGTCATGGTCCGGAGTTTTTCGCGTCGCCGCAACACGATCCTGGCCTGCCGCCCGTGGGCCGTTCGGAGCTTCCCCGGTCGGCCCGACCCGTGGTAGAAACTGGGGAGGGAGGGCCCCGACATCATGACCCCATCCTTTCCTGCGCACGATACATGGAAGACCTGGGACCAGGCCCGCGCGGCCCTGGCCGACCGACTTGACGAACCCACCCTGCAGGTCCTGGACCGCGCCTGGGCCTATGCCGCGGCGTGCCACGGCCCCCAGCGCCGCCCGAACGACGAACCGTACGGAGTCCACCTCTTGGAGGTCCTGGAGATCCTGCTGGCCAGTGGCGTCCGCGACCGCACAACCCTCCAGGCGGGTCTGCTGCACGACGTGGTCGAGGACACGCCGCACCCGCTCTCCGAGGTCCGCGAACGCTTCGGCCTGGAGGTCGGCCAACTGGTCGACTGGATGACCCGACCCGAGCCCGGTCCCGACCAGGACCCCGCCCAGGTGCGCCGGATGTACCTCCAGCAGTTCAGGCACGCCCCGCCGGCGGCGGCCCTGCTTAAACTGGCCGACCGCCTCAGCAACGTGCAGCGCCTGCACACGCATCCTCGCCCGGCCAAGCGGCACTCCTACTATCTGGAGACGGTCGAGGAGGTCATGCCCTGCGCCCAGGGGCACCCCTGGTTCGCCGAGCAGTTCCGCCGGTGGAAGGAGGCCTTCGCCGAACTGGCCACGCCGCCGCCGGCCCCCTGACGGCGCCGGGCCCGCTGCGTGGCGGCGGACAGCCTCCGCAGGACCTGGCCGAGGGCTTGGGGAAGACCGCGGAGATCGCCCAGCCAGCTTCCCACCAGCGGGCCGCAATCCAAGGGGCGCAGGGAGTCCAGGATGACGGGGACCGATCTCGCCGGAATCCTCCGGCGCAACAGCATCCGCAAGGGCTGGCGGGAGCCGGTCCGGATCCCCGTGCAGGTCCTGGAGGACAACGGCACCCGGCACGACTGCGAACTGGTCGAGGCCAGCCCCACGGGCTTCCGCCTCCGTGCCTCGCGCCGGCTGCCCCGAGGCCGACAACTCGTCTTCCGCTTGTCGGGCGCGTCGTCCGGGCCCGACACGGACAGCCCGGGCGAGATCCTGTGGACGCGCAAGGAGGGCTCGGGCCCGCTTTCCGTCCAGGCCGGAGGGCGCTTCTCGCCCGAGCACGACCGCGACTGGAGGGCCCTGTGCTGCCTGCTCCTGGACGGGCCGGGCATCGATCTGGCCGACCTGGACGAGCGGCGCAGCCACGGGCGCCTGGTTCACCAAGCCGACCTGGGAGGCCAGGACATGGTCATCCGGGACATCTCCCGGGGCGGCGCCGGCCTGCTGGTCCGCCAACCGGTGGTGGTCGGCACGTGGATGGACCTGCTGCTGGCCGAGAACGGGACCCCTCTCCAGTTGCGCGGCCGCGTACTGCGCTGCCAGGAGATCGTGCGCGGCAGCGTCTACCACCTGGGTCTGGACTTCGGCGCGATGGACGGCCCGACCGCCGAGCGCCTGGTGGCCTTCCTGACCGGGCTTCTGGAGAAGAAGGCCCCGCGGCCCCGAACCTGAGCCTGGCCCGGGGGTTGCCCCTCAGAGCCCCAGGTACATCTGGGCACTCTGCAGCGCGGGCAGATGATTCTGCAACCCGAAGTAGTCCTCGCACTCCCGACTCACCTGAAGCGCCCTGGACATGCGCTCGGGGGCTACGAAGACGTAGAAGCGCCACAGGTCCTGGTGCCGCTCCCGAAGCACCGCCACTTCGGGAACGTTGAGCGAAGCCAGCGTGCGGGGAGGCCCGGGATCGACCTGAAGGCGGACTTCGGCCTCCTTCAGTTGCATCCCGGCTGCCGGGCAGTAGACGATGAGCTCGCCGTCGTGGAGACGCAGGCGCGCCGCCAGACGTTCCTCGGCCTGCTGGCGGCAGGCGGGGTCCTTATGGTAGCGCTCGACCAGGTCCAGGCGCCGCTCCTCCCCGACCGCCCGCGTCAGCACGTAGGCCCTCTTGTAGAGGCGCCGACTGGCCAGAGCCGACAAGAGGCGCTGCACCACCGGGTCCCCGACAAAACGGGTCTCCAACAGGGCCAGCAGGCGCTCGTCGGTCAGGGGCAGCAGGTCCTCCAGGGTCAGGCCGGCCCGGGTGGCCTGTTCGACGGCCCGCGAGACCATGGCGCCGGAAGCGGTCTTGGTGTGATGGAAGAAGACCCGCTCGGTCAGGAAGTAGCGCAGGCGCAGCAGGTTGAGGACCTCCGAGACGACGTCCTCGCGCACGATCCCGTCCTTCTGGGCGTCCAGGTACAGGCCCTGGGCATCGGCGCGGAAGTTGCGCAGGATCCTCTCATCGTAGCGCTGGTGCAGGCCGCAGAAGTAGGCGTCCCGGGCCAGGTAGTCCAGCAGGTCGGCGCACACCGTCCCCGAGACGGTCTCACCCAGCCAGGGTGGCTCGGCGCGGCCGGTCAACAGGGCCAGCAGGGGTTCGGCCAGACCCTGCCGGCGCAGTTCCCGCCCCAGTTCCCCGCGACGCAGCAGAACCCGCAGGCGGGCCGGCGTGTCGTGACGAGGGAACAGGCGCCTCTCGTCCTCGATGGTGTGTCCGAAGGGAATGTGCCCCACGTCGTGGACCAGGGCGGCGGCCAGGACCAGGCGCCGGGCCTCGGCATGAATCTCCGCGCCGTGCTCGGCCAGGACGTCCAGGAGCCGACCGGCCATGGCGCAGGTGCCCAGACTGTGGTCAAAGCGGGTGTGGACTGCCCCAGGATAGACCAGGCTGGCGGTGCCCAACTGCTTGATCCCGCGCAGGCGTTGGACCTCCCGGGTATCCAGCAGGGCAACCAGACCCGCCGACAGCAGGAGGTCCCCGTGGACCGGATCCCGGAAGACCTTGGAGTCAGACTTCGTTGCCGGCCTCCTCATCCTCGGCCGGCTCCCAGTGGAACTTCTGGTGGGCCGTGAAGGACAGGATCTCCCGGGTGGCGGCCTCGGCCTCTTCATCGGAGGCGATGGCCTCGGCCCCGTGTTCCTCCAAGAGGGTCAGGACCTTCTTGCTCAGCCTGAAGGAAGGCTTGTCGCCGAAGAACTCGCCCCACTGCCCGCGATCCAGTCTGAGGATCAGGTGCCCGCCACACTCGTTGCAGGTGTAGCGCAGCGAATGGGGCGAGAACCCCGAGAACTTCATGTCCCGGATCTGACACGCGTGTTCGAAGAGGCTGCCATGGGTCTTCAGGTTCATAGTGCTGCCTTACGCCCCGTCGGATTGAAGCTCCTCCCGCAGTTCGCGGGAGAGTGCTGCCACCTCATGGATCATCCCGTCAAGCTGGGGTGCAGTCAACAGGTGAATCGGGGTGGCGGCCTGCAGGACCACCAATTCGCCGCCCTCGTCGTCGGCCGCCAGGGCCACACGCCCATAGACCAGTTCCTCGTCGGCGAAGCGCATCACCCTGGCCAGGTCCACACCCTCGCGCAGCGGGCAGATCTCCGCCTCGACCACGACGGCCTCGGTCTCACCGTAGGACTCGACGTCGATCTCCACCAGCAGGAGGTCCACCGGCTCCTCCTGCCCCCACAGGACCCGGAACAGACCTTCCTCCGGGATCCACTCGGCCTCCAGATCCTCTTCCCGCTCGGCCTTGAAGTCGACGAGCTCGTCGATCAGGTGGTCCAGGATCTCTGGAGGAGGAGCCTCGTCGATGCCATCCTGAAAAGGTTCGTGGTCTTCCATATCGCCCTCCTACCCTCGAAACCGACGCCCCGCGTCGATGCCCGTCCGCGCCCGCGGCTGCCGGGCAAGGCGCCTCCCCTTCTCCTCCCAAGGCGGCAGGACCTCCATCCGGCCTCGCGTCCCGACAAGAGGATTCCTCCCAGCGGGACAGAAGCCGAGCGCCCGACTTTGAGCCCCCGGCCGTCGCTGAACCGGCCCGGGGCCTGCAACAGGAGTGACTCATGTCCGAGAACCTCACCGTGCTCGAGGCCGCCGATGTCCTGCGCGAGATCGAAGCCCTGATCCAGGCCGAATCCTTTACCCGAGCCCTGGAGCGCATCCAGGATGCGGGCCGACCGGGGTTCGCCCCCGCGGAAATGGTGCGCCTGCACCACCTGCACGGTGTGACCCTCTACCGCCTGGGCCGCGTCGTCGAGTCCGCAGGCAGGTTCCGCAAGAGCCTGGAGGTTGCCGAGGCCTGCCAGGACCTGGTGGGGCAGGCCCGAGCCCTGGAGGAGATCGCCGCCATCCATTACCAGGAGCGGCGCCTGCAGGAGGCGCTGGGCCACTATGAGCGCGCCCTGCGCCTGTGGGTGCGGGCCGGAGACCACGAGGGCGAGGCCCGAGGGCACCGCAATCTGGGCAACCTGCTGGCCGACATGAACGAGAATGCCCGGGCCCTGCAGGAGCACTCCCAGGCCCGAGCCCTCTACCGGCAACTGGACCAGCCCGACGAACTGGCGCCCTCGATCATCCACGCCGCTTCCTGGCAGTACCAGCAGGGAGGTCTGGAGACGGCGCTGGAGGAGTATCGCCGGGGCCTGGAGGACGAAGGCTGCCACCACTACCTGGTGCTGAACAACTACAGCTTCCTGCTGATGCTGAACGACCAGGTGGATCGCGCGCTGGACCTGCTGACCCGGGCTTGGGACCAGATCCAGGAGGCCTCCATCCCCGAGGACGACAAGGCCCTGCTGCAACTGAACCTCGGCCTGGGACAGGCCATGCAGGGCAACCTGGGCACCGCCGAGGAGCACCTGCGGCGCTCCGCCGCCCTGCTGGAGAAGCACCCCGAGGCGCGAGCCGTGGAGATCATGCTTCTGGCCAACGACAAGTGGCTGGACCGAGGGCTGAAGAACTACCTGGTGATCGAGAACGGACAGAAGCGCTCGCTGGCCCACCTGAACCTGGCCACCGTCCTGGCCCGGGCGGGACGACCGGAGGAGGCCGAGGAACAGGTCCGCGCGGGGATCGAACTGGACCGCTCGGCCGCCTATCCCTACCTGGCTGCGGGCTGGGTCCACCTGGACCGGGGCGACGAGAAGGCCGCCACGGAAGCCTTCCGCCGGGCTCGCGGCATGGAACCCGAGAACGAGGCCTATCGTCAGGCCTTGGACCTGGTGAATCCCTACGTGGCCATGAAGGTGGGACGCAACGACCCTTGCCCTTGCGGCAGCGGGAAGAAGTTCAAGAAGTGCCACGGGGCCTCCTGAGGCTCCAGCCTCCAACCAGGGGCCCTCGGGCAGCCTCCCAGAGGGATCCCGGATCAGCGGAACGAACGCCAAGCCCATGAATCGAGTAGATCGCCTCCAGGCGGCCCTGGCGGGAGAGCGGGTCGACCGCCCTCCCTTCTCCTTCTGGCACCACTTCGGGTTGCAGCACATGCCCGGAGAGGCCGTGGCCGCAGCCCATATCGCCCTGGCTCGTCGCTTCGAGCCGGACTTCCTGCGCGTCATGAACGATCATCCCTACCCGCTGCCCGGTCTGCTGAACACGGACCGCCCCAGCGACTGGGAGACGGCCATGGCGGCGCCGGGTTCCACCCCGTGGCGCAGCCTGCCCAGCATCGACCGTCCGGCCGACTGGGCCAGCCTTTCCGAGCTGCACGGCAAGGAGGCGGGCTGGGGGCACCAGCTCGAGGCCCTGGAGCTGATCGTCAAGGCGATGAAGGGCCAGACCTGGGTGGTCGACACCGTCTACAGTCCCTGGACGCTGCTGAGCCGTCTGGGGACCCGGGAGCTCATGGCGCGGACTGCTCGTGAGAACCCCGGATTCTTGCGTCACGCCCTGGATGTGGCCTCGAAATCGTTGGCCAACTATGTGCGTCACGCCCTGGCCACGGGCATCCAGGGCATCTTCTACTGCGTCACCGAGGCCCGGCACGATCGATTGTCTCCCGCCGAGTTCCGGGAATGGTGTGCGCCCTACGGCCGGGTGGTGCTGGAGGCAGCCGCCGGGGCCCCCTTCAACGTCCTCCACATCCATGGATCGCGCATCTACTTCGAGGGACTGCGGGACTACCCCGTCCAGGCCGCCTCCTGGTCGCACTTCCACACCGGCCCGGGACTGGCCCGGGGTCTGGCCGAGTGGGGCCGACCCGTGCTGGGTGGCCTGGACGAGACCACCCTGCACCGCCAGACGCCCGGTTCCCTCGGCCACTACTTCCAACAGAACGCCCCGGAACTGTGGTTGCCGGGCCTGATCCTGGCCCCCGGCTGTTCGCTGCGCCCGGACATCTCCCCCTACGTGCTGGATGCCGTCCGCACCGGCGTCGAGAGCCTGCGGCGCTGGCGCCCCAAGGAGGGTCAGAGCCACCTGGCCGAGGTCCTGGACCGCCCCGAGTTCGATGCCCATGCGGCCGAGACCGAGGAGCGTCCGCGGCGGCGGGCCACAGGTCCGGTGGAAGGTGAGATCCGTCGCGGTTCCCCTCCGGGGCAGGGGCCTGAGCGTCCCGACCGCGACCGCGGGCCCCGCCGCTTCGATGGGCCGCCTCCTGGCGAAGGCCAGGGCCGTCCCTATCGTGACCGCGAGCCCCGCCGCTTCGACGGGCCACCCCCGGGCGAAGGCCAGGGCCGTCCCTATCGTGACCGCGAGCCCCGCCGCTTCGACGGGCCACCCCCGGGCGAAGGCCAGGGCCGTCCCTATCGTGACCGCGAGCCCCGCCGCTTCGACGGGC
>CAZQPM010000167.1:0-9124 GCA_964595195.1 uncultured Burkholderiales bacterium
CCTCGGTGCCGGAATACTTGCCGTACAGGACCCGGTCGCCGACCCTGACTTCCATGTCGACCTTCGTGCCCTTGTCGGTCACGCGGCCGGGACCCACGGCCACGACCTCGCCCTGCTGGGGCTTCTCCTTGGCGGTGTCCGGAAGGATCACGCCGCCGCGGGTCCTCTCTTCCTGGGGCAGGGCCTTGATGATGACCCGGTCGCCCAGGGGCTTGATGTTCAGGTTGCTCTCCGTCATAGCGGTACCTCCATGCAAAGGTGCGGGCGCCCATCGGCGCCAGGGTCAGCCGGGAACCGTGGCGGTACCCGGGATGGGACAGAACCCTGCTAGCACTCCCCCCAACCGATTGCTAGCAGAGGTCACCATAGACCGCCGCCGGGACATGCTGCAAGGCACGATAGTCCCACATGATCTCCAAGATTTGCAGTCTGTCTCAAGATTTCGGGAAAATGCTCCACATTTGGCAGTCCCAACCCAGGACTGCTGCCCGTCCGATCCGACCTGCCCTCCTGAAGGCCTTGACCCTCCAAGAGAGAAGCACTGCACAGCCAAATCCGTTCCCAGGAGGGGCCTTCTGGTGTTCAAGACCAGGGTATCGGTGGGAATCGACATCGGGGACTACAGCGTGAAGGTGGCGGCCGTCAACCCCCACCGCAACCAGGTCCTGCACCTGCTGGAGGCCGAGCTGCTGCCCGAGCGCGCCTTCCAGGAGGACCAGCACGACGAGCCTCGCCTGCAGAGCACCGTCCGGACGCTGCTGACCCCGGTCCTGGACCCCAAGGCCCGGTACCGACCGGACTTCTCGGCCTGCTACCGGGGCGAGGGGGCGCTGTACCGCTACCTGGAGTTGCCGCCATTGAAGAAGGGCCAGCAGGAGACGGCGATCGCTTCGGCCCTGAGCCGACTGCTGTCCTATCCCGTCCTGGAGGCCTCGATCACGGCCCTGCCGGTACCCCTCCTGGGAACCCCCAGCCAGCAGACGGGCTCCTTCGTGATGGCCTTCCCCCGCAGTTCGCTGGAGCAGCACCGCCAGTTGCTGACCCGTTGCGGCCTGGAGATCGCCCGGATGGAACCCTTGCCCCTGGCCCTGCTGCGCACCCTGGGCGCGAATCAATCCGCAGCAGCCGGGGACTTCGTGGCCGTGGTCGAGGTGGGCAGCCGCCGGACGACGGTCCTGATCGTCCGGGATGGGCACCCCTACTTCGCTCGGGACTTCGCCATGGGCGGCACCGCCTTCACCTACGCCTTCCAGATGGCAGCCCAGAGCACCTGGCAGGATGCCGAGCTGTACAAGCGGAGCTACGACGCCACGGCTCGGGAGGTCGCCATCGAGCCGGCCCTGACCCGCTGGCTGGACCAGGTCCGACGCAGCCTGGAGGCCTTCACCCGGAACCACCCCGAGGCCTCGCCCACGGTCCAGAAGGTCCATCTGGCCGGCGGGAGTGCCTCCTGGACCGGCCTGGCCACGCGCCTGGAAGAGGTCCTGGGGGTGCCCGTCGGTCCCCTGGCCTGGGACCGGCTGGTCCCTCCCCAGCATCCACCTCGCGTCAGCCTGGGCAACTTCGCCACCGCTCTGGGCCTGGCCCTGGAGTAGACCGGCCCCTCGAGGACTGTAGAGGTTCACCCATGAGCAACTGGCTGGACGCCTTGGAAACGCAGCTCCCCGCCGAGATCCTGGATCAGGCCAGGGCCGTCGCCGCTCAGGGGGCCGATGCAGGTGACTTCCTCCTGCAACGGGGGCATCTGCCGCCCGGCCGCCTGATGGCGACCATGTCCCGCCACTTCGACCTGCCCGCCCTGCTGCTGGCCACCTACCGACCTCAGCCAGCCGCCCTGGAGCGGGTCCCCGAAGAGGTGGCCCGGCGCTTCAACCTGCTCCCCCTGTTCCTGCACAAGGACCGGATCTTCATCGCCGTGACCGACCCGGGGAACCTGGACGTCGAGGACTTCATCCGCCAGAAGACCGGATTGTCGATGGAACCCGTGGTGGCCCTGCCCGGGGACCTGGAGCGGGCCATCAACCGCTTCTACCTGACCGGGGAACAGGCGGCCGACAGGGTGCGGACCCTGGCCTCGCGCCCGGCCGAGAAGAAGCCCTCACCCGAGGTGGAGGTGCGCACCCAGGTGAAGGTCGAGGACGAGGATGCCCCCTCGATCCGCCTGGTCAACCACATCCTGTCGACGGGCATCCGCCTGGGAGCCAGCGACATCCACCTGGAGCCCTTCGAGGACCGTGCCAGCCTGCGCTACCGCCTGGACGGAGCCCTTCGGGAGCACGGCGCTCCTCCCCTGGACCATCTGCGGGCCGTGACCTCGCGGATCAAGGTCCTGGCCGAAATGGACGTTTCGGAGCGCCGGTTGCCCCAGGACGGCCGGATCACCACGACGGTCGATGGCAAGGACTATGACCTGCGGGTCTCCATCATCCCCAACCTGTTCGGAGAGTCCATCGTCATCCGCGTGCTGACCTCCCGAGGCGAGGTCAAGGATCTACAGGGCCTGGGCTTCCAGCCCGCCATGTTGGAACGGTATCTCCACCTGTTGTCGCGTCCCCATGGAGTCCTGCTGGTCACGGGGCCCACCGGGTCGGGGAAGAGCACCACCCTCTATGCCAGCCTGCGCCACCTCTACACTCCCGAGAAGAAGATCCTCACCCTGGAGGATCCCGTCGAGGCCAAGATCCCGGGCGTCACGCAGTTCCAGATGAACCAGGCGATCGGCTTCACCTTTGCCCGGGCCCTGCGCTCGGTCCTGAGGCACGACCCCGAGGTGGTCCTGGTCGGCGAGATCCGTGACCAGGAGACGGCCGAAATCGCCATCCGGGCTTCCCTGACGGGGCACATGCTGCTGTCGACCCTGCATACGAACGATGCGGCCTCGGCCCCCACCCGACTGATCGACATGGGCGTGCCCGGGTACCTGGTGATGACCTCGCTCCTGGGTGTGCTGGCCCAGCGGCTGATCCGGCGCCTGTGCCCCCGGTGCCGGCAGCCCCTCGAACTCCGGCCCGGCCAGTTGGCCTCGCTGGGCCTGGAGAGCCTGCCTCCAGACGCCCGGCTCTTCCGCCCCGTGGGCTGCGGCGAGTGCCAGAACCTGGGCTATCGAGGCCGGGTGGCCATCTACGAGCTGCTGGAGATCACGACCCCGATGCGCCGCCTGCCAGAGGCCGAGTTGACCTCGGAACGCCTGCTGCAGATGGCCGACGAGGAGGGCTTCGTCTCCCTGCGGCAGAGCGCCGTGGAAAGGTGGCTGGAAGGCCTGACCAGTTACGAGGAAGTCATGAAGGTCACGGTGGGCTAGGCCCACCGGAAGGCATGGGAACCGACATGAAGAGAATCTACGTCGCCGACGACGATCCCCAGATCAGCACCATCATCCGGGTCAGCCTGTCCCGCGTCGAGGGCCTGGAGGCCACCTTCTTCGACAACGGCCTGGGACTCTTGCAGGCCGTCCAGGATTCTCCACCGGATGCCCTGGTGACCGACATCATCCTGCCCCGCCTGGACGGCCTGGCCGTCTGCGGCCTGCTGAAGTACGACGAGCAGTACGCCGGGATCCCCGTGATGGTCATCTCGTCGGTCATCGACGCCGATATCGAAGAGCAGGTCCGGGAGGCCGGAGCCGACGGCTTCCTGCGCAAGCCCTTCCGCCCCCAGGAGATCCGGGACCGTGTGCGTCAACTGGTGGGATTGGACTAGAACGCCACGACCCAGACGGCAGGACGCCGGAATCGAGGACACGATGCCCGACCAGGACCCCGAGTTCACACAGTTCGCCCCAGCCGCACGGACCGCGCCCGAGGGCGTCGCGGCCCAGGGCCGACTCCTGCAGGACAGCCCCGCCCTGCTGCAGGCCCTGGACCTGGCCCCGACGCAGGTCTTCATCCTGAACGGGGATCGCCAGATCGTGTTCGCCAACAAGGCCTTCCGAGAACTGGTCGGCGAGGTCGGGACCCGATCCGTCCTGGGCCAGCGCTTCGGAGAGGCCGTCAACTGCGTGTACGCCGAGCAGAACCGGGCGGGATGCGGGACCTCGGAGTTCTGCACCATGTGCGGGGCGACCCGGGCTGTCCTGAACGCCCAGAAGGGCCGGGCGGACACCCAGGAGTGCGAGATCCTGCAGAGGGACGGCAATGCCCTGGACCTGAAGGTCCAGGCGACTCCCCTGGAGGTCCAGGACCAGCGCTACACCGTCTTCTCGGTCGTGGACGACAGCGCCAACAAGAGGCGCCGCGCCCTGGAGCGGATCTTCTTCCACGACATCCTGAACACGGCGGGCGGGCTCTACGGCTATGCCGACCTGCTGGCGGAACTGATCCCCGAGGATCAGGAGCCCGGCCAGTTCGCCCGCTCGATCTTCAACATCTCGGGCGCCATCATCGAGGAGATCCAGGCCCAGAAGGACCTGGCCGCCGCCGAAAGCAATGAACTGGCGCCGCAGATGGCCCCCGTCGACTCGCTGAAGCTGCTCCGGGAGGTGGCCGCCGGCTACCAGGTCCACGAAGTCGCTCGCGGCAAGAAGGTGCTGATCTCCGCGGACTCGACACCGGTGACCCTGAGCACCGACCACACCCTGCTCAAACGGGTCCTGGGCAACATGACCAAGAACGCCCTGGAGGCCTCGGGCCCGGGCCAGGTGGTCACCCTGGACTGCCAGGCCGAGGAGGGTCGGGTGGTCTTCAGCGTCCACAACCCCAAGCCCATGCCCCGCCACGTGCAACTGCAGGTCTTCAAACGTTCCTTCTCGACCAAGGGCGCCGGCCGCGGCCTGGGGACCTACAGCATCAAGCTCCTGACCGAGAACTACCTGGGAGGCCAGGCCTCCTTCACCAGCGCCGAGGGTCAGGGAACGACCTTCCGCGCCGTGCTCCCCCTGAGCCGGGCCGGTTCGCCCCGCACCCAGAATCCGCCGGTATCGGCCTGAGGAGGAGCGATGGCGCGCTTCAGGTTCCTGGCCCTCAACGCCAGCAAGCAGGAGATCCAAGGCCTCCTGGAGGCCGCCGACCGCCAGGCGGCCCTGGACAGCCTCTCGGCCCGGTTCGAACTGGTCCTGGAGGTCCACGAGGAGAAGGTGGCCCGCAGCCTGTGGGCCCGAGGCATCTCCACCGAGGAGGTCATGGTCGTCACGCAGCAGTTGGCGGTCATGCTCAAGGCCGGTCTGACCCTGCGCCATGCCCTGGACCTGGTCGATGCCGACAATCCCACCCTGGAGCGCATCCTGGCCGAGCTCGGCACCGGGGTCGGCGAAGGGCAGAACCTGTCGGATTGCCTGGCCCGGCACCCCCGGGTCTTCTCGGGGCTCTACGTCTCGATGGTGCGCGCCGGCGAGGCTGCCGGCCGTCTGCCCGGGATCCTGGCCCGCCTGGCCGAGTACCTGGAGAAGGCCGAGGAACTCCGACGCAAGGTCCAGGGAGCCCTGACCTATCCGGTGGTCGTCATCGGGATCTCGCTGGCCCTGGCCGTCTTCATCTTCATGTTCGGCGTCAACCAGTTCCGCGACATCTACGCCGGGCTGAACGCCGAGTTGCCGACCTCCACCAAATGGGTCCTGGGAATCGCAAGCTTCCTGGAGTCCTGGTGGTTGCCCCTGCTGGTCGTCCTCGGGGCCCTCTTCCTGGCTCTCCGCCACCTCCTGTCGAGCGGTCCGGGGGAGGACTTCAAGGACCGGATGCTGCTGACCATGCCGCTCCTCGGTCCCCTGATGCAGCGCTTGGCCATCGCCCGCTTCGCCCGGACCCTGAGCACCCTCCAGGCCAGCGGGGTGCCGATCCTGGTGTCCCTGGACCTGGTGGCCTCCAGCCTGGGAAACCGGGTCATGGAGCGGGTGGTCCGCCAGGGCCTGAAGAACGTCCAGGAAGGGCAATCGCTGGTAGTGGCCCTGCGGGAGAGCGGGGTGTTCACGCGGATGGCCCTCTCCATGATCGCCACGGGTGAGGAGTCCGGCACCCTGGACACGATGCTCGACGAGGTTGCGGGTTTCTATGAGGTCCAGGTCGAGACGATGCTCAAGAGCCTGGTCTCGCTGCTGGAGCCGATCACGATCGTCGGCGTCGGGATCTTCGTGGCCCTGATCATCCTGGCCCTGGGGCTGCCCATGATGAACCTGGTCCAGCACCTGGGCTGAGAACGCCGCCCCCTCCCGCCCGCCTCTCCGGTCCTCCGCCGACCCTGCGCCGCAACCGGGCGCCCGGCTCGCAGGCGCCAGCGCTTCATGTTGCCATGCGCTCAGGTGCCGTGCTATAGTCATAGACGCTCGAACTTCGCTCGCAGAAAGAGTGGGCTTCCCCACTCTTTTTTGATGCACTGGGACGCGCTGCGACCCGGGGCCGCGGCGGGGTTGGGCGCGTTTTTGTCCGGCGGAGGCGGCTCCGGATCCAGGGGAACAGGGAACCCCGGACACGGTCACCGCAGCGCGGCCTGGATGGGCCGGGACGCTCCGCAGCAGACGATCGGAGGAAGAACCGTGGCCAGGGTAACCCCGCAGGTCCTGGAGAGGATTCGGGCGGCAGCCGCCGAGCTCGCCGTTGCGCATGAGCTTTCCGTCGAGCGGGTGGAGTATGTCCGCGAGGCCGGAGCGTGGTATCTGCGGGTGACGGTGAACCGCCCCGGAGGGGTCACGCTCAAGGACTGTGAGAACCTGCATCGGCCCCTTTCCAAGCGCCTGGACCAGATGGACCCGATCGCCACTCCCTACTTCCTGGAGGTCAGCTCACCAGGGACCGGAGCCAACCAGGAGGCGGGTGAAGAGAATCAGCCCGGAGGAGGAACGGAATGAACCCCGAGATCCTGTCCGCCCTCAAGCAGATAGAGAAAGAGCGCAACGTACCGCTCGACATGATCCTGCAGGCCATCGAGGATGCCCTGGGCAAGGCCTACGAGAAGCACTTCGGGGCCAACCAGAACGTGATCATCGAGATCGACCGGGGCACCGGTGCGCTGCACGTCTGGCAGCGCAAGCTGGTGGTCCCGGAGGTCGAGGATCCCGGGACCGAGATGTCCCTGGAAGAGGCCAAGGCGCTGTCTGACGAAGCCGAGTTGGGCATGGAACTGGATCTGGAGGTCCCCAACGAGACCTTCGGCCGCATCGCCGCCCAGACGGCCAAACAGGTCATCGTCCAGCGCATCAAGGAATTCGAGCAGAACGTCATCCGGACCGAGTATCTCAAGCGCCAGTATGACCTGATGACGGGGACCGTACAGCGCCACGAGCGCCGCGAGATCCTGCTGGACCTGGGCCGGGCCGAGGGTGTGATCCCGGTCAACGAACAGGCTCACAACGAGTGGTTCCGCCACGGGGACCGGGTCAAGGCCCTGGTCCTGGACGTGCGCACCAGCCCTCGAGGGCCCCAGGTCGTGCTCTCCCGCTCGAACCCCGGATTGCTCAAGCGGCTCTTCGAGTTCGAGGTTCCGGAGATCCGCCAGGGCATCGTCCAGGTGAAGGCCGTCGTCCGGGAAGCCGGGCTGCGCTCGAAGATCGCCGTCAAGTCGCTGGACTCCTCGGTCGATCCGGTGGGTGCCTGCGTGGGCCCGAACGGCAGCCGTGTCAAGGCGGTTGTGGACGAGCTGCACGGAGAGAAGATCGACGTGATCCCCTGGTCGGACGACCCGATCACCTACGTGGCCAACTCGCTGCAACCCGCCAAGGTGCTGCGGGTGACCCTCTTCGAGGACAAGGATGTCAAGAGCGCCGTCGTGGTCGTCCACGATTCGCAGTTGTCGCAGGCCATCGGGCGCGAAGGCCAGAACGCGCGCCTGGCTGCCCGCCTGACGGGCTGGAAGATCGACATCAAGAGCGAGAAGAGTGAAGCCCTGGCCAAGGAGACCCTGGACAAGGCGGCCGAAGAAGCGGCGCGCAAGGCCGCCGAGGCGACCGTCAAGGTCGAGGTGCAGACCGCCACGGATCCGGCGCCCACGGGCGCAACCGACAAGCTCTAGGTGCGGGCTGATCCGACCATGACCCACCCTGCCCGAATCCCGGAACGGATGTGCATCGTGTGCCGGACCCTGCGCCCGAGAACAGAACTTCTCCGCCTCGTGCAACCCACGGGACGGACCGACCTGGTGCCGGATCCGACCGGCCGAACCTCCGGCAAGGGATTCTACCTCTGCCGGAACCGAGACTGCCTGGCAAGGCTCCAGAAGGAAAAGCGGCTTCGGCGCCTGTTCGCCGGCCGCCTCGGGCCCGAGACCCTGGCCTGGTTGGAAAGCGAATTGGGGGCTGCGGGTGATGGCGATGCGTTGACCTGAGGGTAGGCGGACGCCGGCGGCTCGCCGTCTGGAAGAGAGAGTGGGAGTTCAATGGGTAGCAACAGCAACACTGGCGCAAAGGTGCGGGTCTACGAACTCGCCCGCGAACTCGGCATGGACGACTCCAAGCCCCTGATGCGAATCCTCAAGGACATGGGCTACCCGGTCAGGACGGCCTCCAGTAGCATTCCCGACGACGCGGTTCGGAAGGTCCGAGAGATCGTGGCTCCCCACATCGAGCAGATGCGGCGTGAGGCTGAAGCCCGGCAAGCCCGGGAAGAGGCCGAGCAGAAGGCCCGCGAGGCCGCTGCCGCCCAACCCAAGAGGGTGATCCGCATCGCCAAGAGGGCCACCGACGAAGAGAAGCAGGCCCTCGTGGAACGCCAGGTCCGCAAGGAGAGGGGCGAGGACGTCGACCGCGCCGCGGAGGTCCTCAAGGCTGCCAAGGAAGGTGTACCCGTGCCCACCCCGACTGTCGAGGCCGCGCTGGAGGTGACCGAGGCCGTGCCGATGCTGGCGACCGAGGCTCGGGAGCCCGCCCAGACCCTCCTGCAGACCGCTGCCACCCCGGACGCCGCGGCTCCCCAAGCCGAGGTTGGCAAGTTCTCGGAGGAGGAGGGCGAAGACCTCGTCGAGTTGCCGGAGATCTCTCCAGAGGAGATGGGCATCGACCTGGAGGAGGAGGCCCAGCTCTCGGCCAAGCCGATTCCGCCCGAGCAGGCCTTCAGGATCGAAACGCCCATTCCGCCCGAGCAGGCCTTCGCCATCCCCTCGCCGCGTCCCGATCGGACTGGCGAGCGCGCCCCGGGTGGGCGGACGCCGGCCCCGATTCCCCGCCCTGGCCAGATGGCTGGTCCCGGTGCCCGCCCCGGCCAGC
>CAZQPM010000168.1:0-9005 GCA_964595195.1 uncultured Burkholderiales bacterium
ACCAGATGCGCTTCGATCTGGCCAGCGGCTTCCCGGCGGTCACCACCAAGAAGCTCTTCGTCAAGTCGGTCCTGCACGAACTGTTGTGGTTCCTCCAGGGTTCGACGAACATCGCCTACCTGCGCCAGCACGGGGTGCCCATCTGGGATGAGTGGGCCGATGAGAACGGCGAGTTGGGGCCCGTGTATGGGGCCCAGTGGCGTTCCTGGCCGGCGGCCGACGGCCACCCCATCGACCAGATCGCCGAGGTGGTCCGGACCCTGCGGACCCATCCTGAATCCCGTCGGCTGGTCGTCAGCGCCTGGAACGTCGGTGAACTCGAGCGGATGGCCCTGCCCCCCTGCCACGCCCTGTTCCAGTTCTACGCCGCCGAGGGGCGCCTGTCATGCCAGCTCTACCAGCGCAGCGCCGACGTCTTCCTGGGGGTGCCCTTCAATATCGCCTCCTACGCCCTGTTGACCCTGATGATGGCCCAGGTCACGGGCCTGGAGCCCGGAGAGTTCGTGCACACCCTCGGAGACGTCCATCTGTACACGAATCATCTGGAACAGGCCGATCGGCTGCTTCAAAGGCAGCCCCTTCCGCCGCCCCGTCTGGTTCTCAACCCCGGGGTCCGGGAGATCGACGACTTCCGCTTCGAGGACTTCGAACTGCTCGGCTACCGCTGCCATCCCGCGATCCGGGCGCCGATTGCGGTGTAGGGATGAGCCTTTCGCTGGTGGCCGCCATGGCCCGCAACCGCGTGATCGGAAATCTCGGGCGCCTGCCCTGGCAACTGCCGGCCGACCTGAAGAACTTCCGCCGCCTGACCCTGGGGCGGCCCGTGCTGATGGGTCGGCGGACCTTCGAGTCGCTGGGGAGGCCCCTGCCCGGACGGGACAACCTGGTCCTGTCCCGGGCGGTCGGCTTCCAGCCGCAGGGTGTCTGCGTGGTGCGCTCGCTGGACGAGGCCCTGGCCCGGACGCGGGGGGCCGGGGAGGTCATGGTGATCGGGGGGGCCAGCCTCTACGCCCAGGCCCTGGGAAGGGTCCAACGTCAGTACCTCACCCTGATCCATGAGGATTTTCCGGGAGACGCCTTCTTTCCCCGCCTGGATCCGTCTGCCTGGAGGCCCGTGCACCACGAACGGCACCCGTTCCGGTTGCCGGACAGCCCCCATCCCTGGAGCTACCTGATCCTGGAACGAGTGGAGGACCCTGCCATGTCCGTGGTTGTTCCCGCCGGCCTCCCGGAGGAGGCCCGCACGCGCTTCCTGGAACTCCTGGAGGAGCCGCTCGCTCCGCCGGACCTCCTGCTTCGGGAGATCGACGAGTGCCTGGGGAGGGTCCGTCGCGTCGTGATGGACGGGGCGCCCCTGGATGTCGAGTTCATCGAGAAGCTGGCGGCCAGGGCCCGGCGCCTGGTGCGCGGGCTCGAGCCCGACGGTCCGGAGCCGGAGCGACGCCTGGTGCAGGCTGCGGTGCGCTACTTCGTCCTGGCCGATGATGCCGAGGGGGACCTGGTCTCGGTCATCGGCTTCGACGACGACGCCCGCGTCCTGCAGGCCGTGGCCGAGCACCTGGGGCACTGAACCCCCTTTACAACCCCCCACCCCCCTCCTATAATGGCTCAGGCGCCGAGGGCTCTTTCGTTTTGTGGCCTGCGGCTCGTTCAGTCAGCGCACTTCCGGTGCGCGAGGTACCCTGCCGGTGAAGATCAACGTCAGCGATATCAAGCGGAGCTTTGGAGCCTTCCAGGTCCTTCGCCTGGAGGATTGGGGCCCGGTCGCCGAAGTGGAGACCAGGGGTCCCGTCGCCGTGGACCTGAAGCTCACCAACGTGGGCAGCCGCATCCTGGTGGAGGGTCACCTCCGCACCCGGGTCCAGTTGGCCTGTTCGCGTTGCGCCGGCGACTACGACGAGGCCCTGGAGGTGCGGGTGGACGAACAGTTCCTGCCGCACGACAGTCCCGAGGTGCCCCGAGGTGAGGATCTCGAGCCCGAAGAGCTCAGCGTCTTCACCTATCAGAACGATGAAATCGAGATCGACGAGGTGGTCCGCCAGAATCTGGTCGCCTCGCTTCCCGGTCGGCCCCTGTGTGCACAGGCCTGCCGGGGGCTGTGCTCCCAGTGTGGCGTCAACCTCAACGAGAAGGCCTGCGAGTGCCAGCCTGAGGCCAGCATCGACCCCCGCTGGGGGGCGCTGCAGGAACTCCAGGAACGTGCCCAGAGCGGGACTGTCTAGAGTCTGAATATCTCCCAGGAGGAGTCCGAAGATGGCCAACCCCAAGTACAAGACCCCCCGCTCCAAGACCCGCAAGCGCCGTTCCCATCTGCGCCTGGAACTGCCGGCCGTGGCCCCGTGCCCCCACTGCAAGGAGCCCAAGCTCCAGCACCACGTCTGCCCCAGTTGCGGGCAGTACAACGGGCGCGAGATCTTCAAGCTCGAGGCCTGAGGGATCGGCCAGGCGCGCTGTGGGCGCCAGGGCCTGCGGCGTCGCGGGCCTCTTTTGCCATGCCCCGATGTCAGGGAGGATCTCTGGCGACCGTGAAGCCTGTCGAGACACTCCGCCCGCAAGGGCCCTGCCCTCCGGCCCGCGCCGTGGCCGTGGTTGATCCATGAACCGGCTGGCCTTCGTCTTCCCGGGGCAGGGATCCCAGTTCATCGGGATGGGGCAGGAGATCGCCAAGGCCTGTCCCGAGGCCCGTCAGGTCCTGGATACGGCCGATGCCGCCGTGGGCTTTGCGCTGTCGCGGTTGATGGCCCAGGGCCCGTCGGAGGACCTGCGGCAGACGGTCAACACCCAGCCGGCCGTGGTGGCTCACAGCCTGGCTGTGCTGGCTGCCGTGCGGGCCCGCGGATTGGAGCCTTTCGTGGTCGCCGGGCACAGCGTCGGAGAGTACTCCGCCGTGGCCGCCAGCGGGGCCCTGGGTGTCGAGGATGTCCTGCGCCTGGTGCGGCGGCGGGGCCAGTACATGCAGGAGGCCAGCGAACTGCAGGCCAGCGGGATGGCGGCCCTGATCGGCGCCGATCTGAAGTCGGCTGAGGCCCTGTGCGCCGCGGCCTCCGGCACGGCCCCGGTGCAGGTGGCCAACCTGAACAGCCCCGGACAGGTCGTCATCTCGGGTGCCGAGTCGGCCCTGAACGAGGCCGTCCGTCGCGCCGCAGACTTCCGGATCCGCAAGGCCATCCGCCTGGAAGTCAGCGGGGCGTTCCACTCCTGCCTGATGGAACCGGCCGCCCGCCAGTTGGCCGAGGCCCTGAGCCGGGCCCCCCTGCAGGCCCCCCGGACGCCGCTGGTGGCCAACGTCACCGCCCGGCCCGTGACCGATCCGGAGGAACTCCGGCAGGCCCTGACCGAACAGGTGGTGGCGCGGGTCCTGTGGGAGGAATCCGTCCGCACGATGTTGGGCATGGGCGTCACCCACTTCCTGGAACTGGGCCCCGGGGCGGCCCTGGCGGGGATGATCAAGCGGATCACCACGGACGCGGTGGTCCTGTCGATCCAGGACCCGGCCTCCCTGGACAAGGCGATGCAGTTCCTGACCTGCTGACGGCAGGATTCTCCCGCCGACCGCATAACATGGCGCCGGTCTCGAGTGCGCTCCGGCGCCCGGGAACCGCCATCCGGGGCCTCGCGCACCGGGAGAACGAGAGGGGTGAGTCACATCGAGTTGCAGGGACAGGTCGCCATGGTGACGGGCGCCGGCCGTGGCATCGGTCGCGCCATCGCCTTGGAACTGGCCTCGGCCGGCGCGGACCTGGTGCTCTGCGCCCGGACGGCCGCCCAGTTGGAGGAGGTCGCCGGGGAGGTCCGGGCCTTGGGGCGTCAGGCCCTGGTGGCTCCCGGGGACGTCTCGAAGGGGACCGACGTCGAGTCCGTCGTCACCGGGGCCCTCGAGCACTTCGGAAGGATCGACATCCTGGTGAACAACGCCGGGATCACCCGGGATTCGGTGCTCATTCGCATGAAGGAGGAGGCCTGGGACGAGGTCATGGAGGTCAACCTGCGGTCGGCCTTCCTGTGCACCCGGGCCGTCTCCAAGGGCATGCTGAAGCAGCGCTCCGGCAGGATTGTCAACATCACCTCGGTGATCGGGCTGATGGGGAATGCCGGGCAGGCCAACTATGCAGCCTCCAAGGCCGGACTCGTCGGCTTCACCCGGTCGGTGGCCAGGGAACTGGCCTCGCGAGGGGTGACGGTCAACGCGGTGGCTCCCGGATACATCCAGACCGAGATGACTCGGGACCTTCCCGCCAGGGCCCGGGAGTGGATCCTGGAGAGGGTTCCCATGGGGTTCCTCGGCGAGCCCGAGGACGTCGCCCGGGTGGTGCGTTTCCTGTCCGCACCGCAAACTCGCTACGTGACAGGGCAGGTCTTGAACGTGGATGGTGGAATGGTGATGTGACCCTGCGCACGGAATGCTCCTTGCGGTTTCCTTGGTTTGGAGGCGGCAGGCGGGCAAGAATCCCCGCGGGTCATCTGGAAGGCTCCAGCCCCTCGCATCCCGACAGGGGTTGAGGCGGTCCCTTCCGACCATCTGCCGGTTGAGCAATAGAAATCGCCTTCCAGGAGGTAGACCATGTCGTCCATTCAGGAAAGAGTCAAGCAGATTGTCGTCGAGCAGCTCGACGTCCAGGAGGAGCAGGTGACCCCCGAGGCCTCCTTCGGGGAGCAGTTGGGTGCCGACTCGTTGGATATCGTCGAGTTGGTGATGGCCCTGGAGAAGGAGTTCGATCTCGAGATTCCCGACGAGGAAGCCGAGAAGATCACCACGGTCCAGGAAGCCGTCGACTACCTGGAATCGAAGCTGGCCACCGCCTAGGAGCCAGGCTCCCACGTGGTTTTCGACGCGAACGGAGCCGGGATCCCTCCCGGCTCCGTTCGTCTGTCCGCAGAGGTCGGTCAGCACCTGCGCCGACGGGGCCTGAGCCTGGCCGTTGCGGAGTCCTGCACCGGCGGCCTCCTGGGCGGATACCTGACCGCCGTCGCCGGTTCCTCCGACTACTTCCTGGGGGGAGTCATCGCCTACTCCAACGCGGTCAAGGTCGCCGTGCTTGGCGTGCACCCCCGGACCCTGGACCACCCGGGGGCCGTCAGCGCGCAGTGCGCCGCCGAGATGGCCGCCGGAGTGCGCAGGTTGGTCCAGGCCGACCTGGCCCTGGCCCTGACCGGGGTCGCCGGCCCCGGCGGAGGCACTCCCGAGAAGCCCGTGGGCCTGGTCTACGTGGGCCTGGCCGGGGCGGCGGGGACCCGCGTCCGGGAACTGCACCTGACCGGGTCGCGCACCCGGATCCGGCAGGCCGCCGCCGGGGAAGCCCTGGCCTGGCTCTGTCGGGAGCTTGTCTGCGGACCCGAGGAGATTTCGTCCGATGGCCTCATCCCCCCTTGATTCCCCGTCGCGCAGGGCCCGCCGGCGCGAGCTGACGCTGGAGGAAGCGGTCCGCGGCCTGGAGCAGCGGGACCGTTCGGTCCTGGCTCGAGCCATCACGCTGGTCGAAAGCGTCCGGCCCGATCATCGCCAGTTGGCCCGGCGTCTGGTCGATGCCGTCCTGCCGCGCACCGGGCGCTCGGTGCGGTTGGGCATCACGGGTCCTCCGGGCGTCGGCAAGAGTACCCTGATCGAGAGCCTGGGCCTGCACCTGGTCAGGGAGGGGCACCGGGTGGCCGTCCTGGCCGTGGATCCCTCCAGTCGACTGACCGGAGGCAGCATCCTGGGTGACAAGACCCGCATGGAACAGCTCTCCCGGGAGGACCGGGCCTACATCCGCCCCTCTCCGGGAGGGGACACTCCGGGCGGAGTGGCCCGGCGCAGCCGGGAAGCCCTGCTGCTCTGCGAGGCGGCCGGGTTCGACGTGGTCATCGTCGAGACCATCGGCGTCGGGCAGTCGGAGACGGCCGTGGCCGAGATGGTGGACACCTTCATGCTCCTGGTCCTACCCGGCTCGGGGGACGAGTTGCAGGGCGTCAAGCGGGGGGTCATGGAACTGGCCGATCTGGCGGTGGTCACCAAGGCTGACGGGGACCAGAGACGTCTGGCGGCGCGGACCCGGGCCCAGTTGCTGTCGGCCCTGCACCTGATGCCTCCGGCCACGCCCGGATGGCGGTCTCCGGTGCTGACGGTCTCTTCCCTCGAGGGGCAGGGCATGGGCCCGCTGTGGCAGGGAGTGTTGGACCATCGCGACCACCTGGCCGGCACGCTGCTGCTGGAGAAGCGCCGCTCGCGGCAGGCCGCCTACTGGCTGGATCGGGCCCTGGAGGATGGCCTGTGGGCCCGTTTCCTGGCCGACCCGCGCGTGGCGGGGCGGTTGGCGGGTCTGCGGGAGCAGGTCACCCGCCTCGGCCGCTCCCCGGAGGGAGCGGCCGAGGAACTGCTGGACCTGGCTACTGGAAGCTGAGGCTGGAGACCAGGGCCTCGAAGGCCGAGGCGGCCTCGGGGAAGTTCTCCTCCGGGCACAGCAGGGCCACCGTCCAGTAGGTCCCCTGGTGGAGGGCATGGACCTGCAGGCCCTTCATCAGCCGCACGCCCTCCTTGTACTGGAACTCCAGCCTCAGGGCGTCCTCGCCACCCAGCTTCACCTGGGACTGGCGGGTGATCCGGCCCTCTTCGCGCTTGACGATCTGGGTCTGCAGGTGCTCGACGTGGGCCTTCGTCTTCTCGGGGTCTTCGGCCCAGCTCTTCATGGACCAGTTGGCCAGGGCCGACACCGTCAGGTGCCCATCCGGCCAGGACGGCTTGAAGCGCACCACGGTTCCCCCGGCGGTGGCCGCGGGCGAGGGGCCGGCGGCCGGCAACTGCTGCACGTCGCGGGTCCAGGAGGCGGTGGGGGGCGCGAACTGCACGGCCTGGCCCGCCAGGGTGAACTTCTCGGGCGTGCCGCTGGGGGTGGAGGTGCAGGCCGACAGCGTCAGGAACGCGGCCAGCGTCAGCACCAGGAAGGTGGAAATCCTCGTCATGGATCGGTCCTCTCGCGATCCCGCCGGCCCGGGTCCCTGGGGCGGCGGGGGGGGATGGCTTGATTGCAGCCTGCTGATTAGATCTCCGGGCCGCCGTCTCCTGCCTGGGCCGGGGGGGCCTGGGATTCCTCCAGTTCGCCGGTCACCGCCGGCATCTGGAGGTCCAGTTCGGCCTCCAGCAGCTTCTTGGAGGGCCGGCGCCGGCCCAGCGTCTTCAGGCTTCCGGTCAGGCGCTTCTGGACTTCGCCGGCGACCTGCCGCATCTCGGCTCCGGTCGGCTTGTGACCGGTCTCGAACCAGCGCATCGCGGTGTATCCGATGGTGACCGTGGCGGCTCCGGCCACCGAAGCCGACAGGGCCCATCCGGGAGGTCCTCCGAGCTTGCTGAGCTGCTGGAACAGGGCTCGGGCCGCCATGCCGGCCCCGAAGGTGGCGGCCAGTTCCCCGGCCCGGGCCGGCCCGATCTCCTGGCTGTAGATGCGGGCCAGGACCAGGACCATCGAAGCCTGGAGTGCCGCCAGGGGCGCCAGGTCCAGGACCGGGATCGGCGTCAGGGCCACCAGGCAGGAGGCCACGGCGGCCCGGCGGATGGCCTGCCAGCCCAGCTTCCTGCGCAGGGGGGGCAGGGTCCGGCCCAGTTCACCCAGCAGACGCGGTTCGCAGGCCGCGACCTCCAACAGCAACTGCTCCAGGCCCGTGCGTCGGAATGCCGAGGTCGGGTGGATCTCGTCCGGGGCGAGGCCCAGGACCCCGGCCGCCGAGCTGATGGCCCGGTCGCGGTGGGACTTCGGCACCAGGTCCATCTTGTTCAGGACCACCAACGAGGGCTTGCCCAGGGCCCGGAGCTGCCCGTAGAGGACCCGGTCCGAGGCCAGCACGCTGCGCGTGGCGTCGAAGACGACCAGCAGGAAGTCCGCGGCCACGGCGGCCCGCAGGGCCTCGTCCCTCTCCTCCTCGCCGACGTTGGCTCCGTGGTCGGCCCCGGGGGTGTCCACCAGTCGGAACATGCCGATCTCGGCGGCCTGGGCCTGGCGCGTCGTGCCCGGCACCGGCGAGACCTCGGCGGCTTCGGCCGTACCCGCCAGCAGGGCGTTGTACAGCGTCGACTTGCCCACGTTGACGGGTCCCACGACCGCCACCGTGGACAGGGGCTTCACCGCGGGTCCCGCCTGGCGCTTGATCAGGTTGACCAGGTCGGCCGAGGCCGTGGGGCTCTGGCGCAGGATCTTGATGAAGGCCCCCAGCGTCAGGTCGAGCTCACGCCGCAGATCGGGCGGCAGACCCCGCCACAGGGCGCGAGCCAGGTCTCGACTCTCGTCGGGCAGGCGGTCCAACAGGACATCCAGTTCGCTCGTCACTTCCATCCTCCGTGCTCGGGGGGCGTCCCCGCTGGGGCTTCGGCGATTCAGCCGTGGAAGATGACCTGGTAGTGCTCTTCCAGGCGGCGCAGGGTGGGCAGGACCCGGTTCTCCAGCACCGCGTCCGGATCCCCCGGCAGGCCCATGCGTCGCTGCAGGGCCTCGACCAGGCGGCCCAGGGTCAGCTTCCCCACCGAGAGGGCGTAGATCTCCTTCTCGACCGGGTCGGTCAGCCTCAGGGGGCGGTAGGAGGCCCGCAGCAGGAAGTCCTCCCAGTTGCGCGGGTCGTACTGCAACGGGCCGATGGTCCGCACCGGAGTCCACTCGCGCAGCTCGCCCGGGGGGATCTCGTCCAGGGCCCGGAAGCCGGGACTACGGTAGAAGGTGAAGTACTCCCGGAGGGCCGCCAGTTCCTGGAAGATGTGGCGGTACCAGCGGGTGACGGTGCCGTAGCGTTCGGCCCAGTCGAAGTGCTGCAGGATCCTCTGGCGCGAGA
Source organism: uncultured Burkholderiales bacterium (assembly GCA_964595195.1). Classification (GTDB taxonomy): domain Bacteria; phylum Vulcanimicrobiota; class Xenobia; order Xenobiales; family Xenobiaceae; genus CAZQPM01. Next base: position 8,791 of record CAZQPM010000168.1, read on the forward strand.
GGCGCGGCACCAGGGCCCGCATCTCCCGGCCCAGATGGCCCATGAACTCGTGGCGCAGGCGCCGCACCTCGGGCCGCGAGAGCGCCGTGCCCTCGTGTGACGAGCGTCACGGCGTTCACGCCCACGAGGAGACCGTGCCGGGGGTCGGACGGCGATGCCCATGCTCGCCGAGGTCGAGCCCGACCTGGCCCCGGTGTCGATCAGCAGCGCCGAGG
>CAZQPM010000169.1:0-8974 GCA_964595195.1 uncultured Burkholderiales bacterium
GAGAAGAGGGGGGGGGGGGGGGGGGGGGGGGGGGGGGGGGGGAGGGGCCCGCAGGGGGAGTGGGGTTTGCGGGCGTGGAGGCGGCGGCCCCCGCGCCCGAGGTGGTGGGCGTCTGAGCAGGGGCTGCCGGCGTGGGGGCGGGTTCCCATCCGGACCAGGTCGGGATGGCTTCCGGTGCGGCGGCAGCCTCGGCCGAAGGCGCCCCGGCCTCCTTCAGCCGCAGCCTTCCTCCGCAGCGGTTGCAGAACCGCGCGGTGGGGTTCACCGAGGTTCCACATTTCGGACAGAATCTAGCCATCGATGGTCCTTCTCCCGCCCTGGCCGTCTGGCCGTGGCCGGGTCTTGTGCTCTGCGCGGAGTCCGCACGATCCGGGTGGTTCCGTTCGGCACCGGCAGGCCGGCTCCTACCCGTCGGGTCGAGGCCGGGCCCGTCACGAAAGGTTTCGGCCGGGCCTGCAAGAAGGTTGTCCGTCCTGCAGGTGCAGGCCGGGGGCTCCCCTGGACTTCCTGTGCGCCCCACCCGGGCGCACCCGAACTTGGAAGGAGATCTGTGGATGAGCGTGCTCACCCGACCCGGCCGACGCAAACGTCTGTCCGGAAACGTCGCGATGGTCATCGCGTTGGTGCTCGTGGCCATGGTGGTTCTGGCGGTGGTCGGCGCCGCCGGGTTCTATTTCTGGAAGACCCGCATGGCCGGTTCCGGCGGTTCGATGACCGCTACCGCCGCTGCGAAGGCTCCCGCGAACACCCAGGTGCTGGTCGCCTTCGACCTGGAACGCGCCGGTATGTCCCTGACCCAGCAGGAGCAGATCCTCGGGACGCTGCTGAAGAGCAAGGAGTTCAAGGCCATCAACCAGCAACTCCAGGCTGAACTGGGCATGACCCTGGAGGAGGACTTCCTCACCTGGGTGACCACCTCGGGCGCGATCATGCTGGCCCCCGGAGCGGGCCTTCCCAGCCTGGCCTCGGGCCTCGATCAGGCCGACTCGCAGGTGCCTCCCTTCCGCGCCCTCGCCGTGATGCGGGTGCGCGACGAGGCCAAGGCCCAGGCTTCCCTGGACAAGGTCCAGGCCAAGGCCTCCGCCGAGAACGGCATCACCTACACGACCGAGGACTTCCAGGGCGCCACCCTGCACCTTCCCTCCAAGCCCGGTGAGGGACCGGCCTGGACCCTCCACCAGGGGCACCTCTACCTCGGCTTCGCGGCCGACGACCTGAAGATGGGTCTGACGGCCCCGGCAGCAGGCCAGTCCCTGGCCGATCAGGCCGCCTACAAGCAGGCACTGGGTCGCGTCAAGCAGACCGACGGGATGCTGATCTACGCCGATCTGCAGGGCATCCTCAAGGGCCTTCCCCTGGAACAGATGGGGGCGCCCGACGCCGCCAAGATGCTTTCGGCCCTGCGCTACGCGATCATGGGGTCCGGGCGCTCGGGCCAGGAAGTCCTGACCGAATGGTTCGTGGTCCTGGACCCGGCCGCCGCCGGACCCCTGGCTTCCAAGGTCTTCTCGGCCGACCACAACCTGAAGTTCCACTCCTCCGAGGTCCACCCCCAGGAATCCGAGGTCTGGATGGCCGTCAACCTCAGGATGCTGTGGGATGTCGCCTACGTCGTGATGGGAGCCTTCCCCGAGGGGCGCGAGAATCGGGACGCCCCGGCCCAGGCGCTCAAGCAGCAGGGTGTCGACTTCGACGCGGATCTCCTGGGCGCCCTGACCGGCGAACTCTCCTTCTCGGCGCGGAACATGGGCAGCATGCAGGCGGCCCAGTTCGAGTCGCTGTCCACCGGAGTCCCCCAGGAGCCGGAGGCGGCCATGGAGGCCATGCGGAAGGTTCCCCTGGTGATCGGCCTGGGCCTGACCAGCCGACAGGCCCTGGATCGCCTCCTCGGGAAGGTCCCGCAGTTGGCCATGATGCTGTCGACCCTGAAGACCACCGAGGTGGCGGGGGGCCAGATCCTGTCCATGCCGGACAATCCCCAGGTCCCCTTCGCGCTGGGCATGACCGCGACCGAACTCCTGATCGGCGTCAACCAGCCCACGCCCAGCCTGGAGGCGGCCCTGAAGGCCAGCCAGTCCAAGAAGACCGTGGGTAGCCTGCCCGGCCATGCCAGGGTCCTGGGCATGCTGGGCCAGGACGGCAAGGCCATCGCGGTGGGCTTCCAGGACGTGGGACGAACCTACGCCGAGGCGGCCAGTCAACTGAAGTCGGCCGGACGCGTCAGCCCCGAGTTCGTCCAGGCCCTCGAGCAGTTGGCCGGACTCTACGGCATCAACTGGTCGGCGGCAGCGATCGGTCCGGAAGGGCTCCGCGGCGTCAGCTTCATGACCCTGGGCAAGTGAGCCGGGCCCCGGGAGGGGCTCTCGACGTCTCCAGGGTGGCCCCCGTCCTGTCGGGATGGGGGCCACCCTCATGGTGCGGCCCGAGGGCGGCACCGCCGGGAACGGGTCAAGGAATCGCGCCTCTGGTTGCGAAGGAGGCCGGCCATGAACCTACGGCAACGGCTGGAGCAGTTGGACCGCGGCGGGGCGCTGAACTCCGCCGCGCGGGCTCGGGTCCCCATCCCAGGTTCCTTGGAAGAACTCTTGGGAGGGTACGAAGTCCCGGGACCTCGGGGTTCCTTCCTGCTGTGCCGTCGGGTCTTCCCCCGCGACCACCGCTACGGCTGTGCCTGCCTGGCCGGGGCCACGGCCCTGACCCCGCGCTGGTTGCCTCGGCTGGGGCGGGGCCTGGACAGGCTGGACCCGCGGCGCCTGGTCTTCCTGGACACGGAGACCACGGGCCTCTCGGGGGGCACCGGAACCTACGCCTTCCTGGTGGGACTGGCCTGGCTGGAGCCGGATGGCCTGTGCCTCGAGCAGTTGCTCATGCGCGAGCACGCTGAGGAGGCAGCCCTCCTGGAATACCTGGCACGGCGTCTGGAAGGTTGCGGCGGGGTGGTCAGCTACAACGGCAAGACCTTCGACATCCCCCTCCTGCAGACGCGCTTCGTGATGAAGCGCCTGCGCCTGGACCTGGAGGGTCTGCCCCATCTGGACCTGCTGCACCCTTCGCGGCGCCTGTGGTCCACGGGCCTTCCCGACTGCCGCCTGGAGACCATGGAACGTCACGTCCTTCTGGCTCCTCGGACGGCCGACCTGCCCGGACGCGAGATCCCCGAGACCTACTTCCGCTACCTGCGGACCGGCGATGGTCACGGGCTGGCCCGGGTGGTCGAGCACAACCAGCGCGACCTTCTGGCCCTGATGGGTCTGACTGCGCTGCTGGCCCAAGCGCTGGAGGTCCCCCTGGAGGGCCGGCCACCCCAGCATGACCTGGGACTCGGGCGCTGCCTGGCGGCCTGGGGTGAGGTGGAGGCCGGCACCCGCCTGCTGACGCGGGCCCTCCAGGGCCCCCTGCCGGGACCGTTCCGCGGCTCGGCGCTCCTGTCCCTGGCCAGGCTGCGGCGGCGCATGGGAGACCGGGTCGGTGCCGTCGCCCTGTGGCGGGAGGTCCTGCAGGAGGACCCCTCGCACCCCGAGGCGGGGGAGGAACTGGCCAAGCACCTGGAACACCAGTCCCGGGATCCACGCGGAGCCCTGGACCTGGTGGAACGCATCCTGGCTCGCCGGGATCTGACCCGAGCCCGCCGCCAGGCTCTGGAGTGTCGGCAGGCCCGGCTGTCGCGCCAGCTACTCGACCCGGCAACCACCCGGAATCCAAGGAGATGCCCATGAACGCCCCGTCCGAGCCCCGTGACCTGCACAAGGAATTCGGCGAGTTGATGCCGCTGCTGTTCAAACCCCACCCCTGGCACGGAATCTCTCCGGGACGGGAGGCGCCGGATCGCGTCCAGGCCTACATCGAACTGGTGCCGACGGATGCCGTGAAGTATGAGATCGACAAGGCCAGCGGGCATCTGAAGGTCGACCGTCCTCAACTGTACTCCAGTTTCTGCCCCTCTCTGTACGGCTTCATCCCGCGCACCTATTGCGGGCCCCTGGTGGGCCGGCACACCTCCGAGACCCTGGGCCGTGAGGAAATCGAGGGGGATGGTGACCCCATGGACATCTGCGTCCTGACCGAGAAGCCGATCACCCACGGCGACGTGCTGGTTCCGGCCATCCCGATCGGGGGGATCCGCCTGGTCGACAAGAACCAGGCCGACGACAAGATCCTCGCCGTCATGGTCGGCGACCGGCAGTATGGGGACCTGCTGGACATCACCCAGTTGAAGGAGGCCACCCTCGACGGATTGGTGCACTACTTCCTGACCTACAAGGACATGCCCAGTCCGACGCGGGCCCGGAAGGTCGAGGTGGCGGCGGTGTACGGCCGCATCGAGGCCTTGAAGGTGATCGAGTACAGCATGCAGGACTACGCTCAGCACTTCGGGGACCCTGCGGCCCGCATGCACAGCCTCCTGGCCGCCCTGACCTCGGGTTAGAGGGGCCCGGGGCCCTCCCCGGGCCCGCGGCGTCCAGGAGGCAGGTCGATACAGCGGAGCAGCAGCAGCGACAGGTCGTCGCTGAGGTCCCCCTGTGAGAACCCGTGGACGGCCCGGTCGATCTGGTCGGCCAGGCCGTCGGCGGTCTGGTAGCGGGTGCTGGCCAGCAGGTCCAGCAGGCGTTCCTGCCCGAACATCTCGCCGGCCGGCGAGCGGGCTTCGGTGATCCCGTCGGTGTACAGGGCGATCCAGTCACCCGGCTCCAGACGTGCTTCGACCTCGTCGTAATCGGCGTCCGGGATGGCTCCCAGGACGATGCCTCCCGACCCCAGCAGGCTGGCCGGGCCGCCCCCCGGATGCCAGAAGACCGGGGGCTCGTGGCCTGCCGACACGAAGCGCAGGGTGCCCCGGTCCAGATCCAGTTCGCCGTAGAACAGGGTGATCGTGCGCGGCAGGTCTTCGGCGGTCCGGTGCAACTGCTCGTTGAGCAACCGGACCAGCAGGCTTGGGGGATAGCCGGCCGCCGCGCAGATGTGGATGGTGTGCTTCAGGCGCACGGCCTCGATGGCCGCGTCGGAACCCTTACCGGCGACATCGGCGATGGCGATGGCCACGCGGCGGTCGCTCAGGGGGATCAGGTCGAGGTAGTCTCCCGACAGTTCGCGACTGGGGATGTAGATGTGCCCGACCTCCAGGCCCGGGAAACCCAGTTCGCGGGAGGGCTTCAGGACGCTGCGCAGGAGATCGGTGGCTCGGCTCTTCTCCTCGAACATGCTGGCGTTGCGCAGGGCCATCCCGGCCTGGGAGCCGATCGAGCGGAGCAGGGCCAGGACCTCGGGGGCCAGGGGGCGTTCGTCCTGGAAATACAGGCAGAGCAGGCCCAGGGCCTGGTCGCGGACCAGCATCGGCACCAGGACGGCACTGCCCATCGCGTCGTCGGAGGTCAGGATCGGCTCAGCGCCTCCCCGGTTGCGGAACAGGGTGACGGGAGCCTCCTGGCGGAGGGCTTCGCGGACCGCCGGATGGTTGCCGGGCAGGCGACGTCGCGGCAGGTCGCGGGCCGCCCCCGTGGCGGCCCGGACGACCAGGCTGTGGTGTTCGACCAGCAGGATGGCCACGCCGTCGGCGTGCAGGTCCGTCTGCAGGCGGCTGAGCAACTCCTCCAACAGGGGCTCGATTTCCAGGGTCGAGGCCAGCAACGCCGACAACTCCAGCAGGATCTCCTTGTCGCGCATCACCAGGGTGCGCTCGGCGATCATCTGGCCCAGGAAGCGGTTCGTCCGGATCAGGTCGTCCTCGCGCACCTTCAGTTCGTTCAGCATGCTCTGGAAGGCCAGGCTCAGGGTGCCGATCTCGTCATCCGAATGGCGGGCTTCGGGCAGGGCCGGCCATTCCTGGGGGATGCGGGCAGCCAGTGCGGTCAGGGCCACCACCGGCCGCGACAGGGTGCGGGCCAGCACCAGGGCCAGCAGCAGGGCCGCCGCCAGGGTCAGGGCGGCCATCACCAGGATCGAGCGCAGCTCCCGAGCCAGCGTGGCGGAGTTCACATCCAGGGGGACCAGGGTCAAGGCGACCATGTCTCCGGGCAGGGCCTTCCAGGCCATCAGGCGGGCCTGGCCGGTGCGCAGGAAGCGAACGCCGGCGTCTCCGCGAATCCGCTCGCTGTCGGCCAGGAGGCCGGGAAGGGAGGCGTCGGCCCCGCGGTAGGAGACCAGGGCCCCCGAGCGGGAGAGCAGGGCCACCGCCTGGGACCCCTGGAGGTCCAGCAGGTGGGTCCAGGGCTGGCCGGTGGCCACCGCGTGGGACAACTCGGCCAGGCGCAGTTGCGTGCTGTAGGCCAGGTTGGCCTCCAGCAGGCGCTGGGTGGAGGTGTAGGACAGCAGCCCCATGACGGAAACGGCCAGCACGGTCACCGTCACCAGACAGGCCAGGGCCTTCCAGAAGAGCGGGACCCGGGGGCCGCTGATCAGGGGCGAACCCAGCACGGCTTGGCACCGCTCCAATGGAGGGCCCAGGAGACTGGCCAGCAGGAAGTAGACCTGGAGGCTGTAGAGCAGGCCCACGGGCAGGCCCACCACCAGGACCTTGGCGGCCTCCTCGAAGGGCAAGCGGCCGAAGTGGTACATCTGGGCCGCCGCCAGCAGCGAAAGGATCTGACAGACTCCCCAGACCATCACGGCGGCATGCAGGGGCAGACCCGTCGTCAACCGGCGCACCCGCTGCAGGGAATCCCGGTCGCATGGGGCCTGTTCGGAGTCCAGGAAGTCGGACAGAGGCTGGAGGCGCCCGCGCGCGGGCGTGTAGACCAGCAGCAGGCCCAGGAGCGGCACCTCCCAGGCAAAGGGCAGCAGGATCCAGACCAACTGGCTGTCGTCGAAGTTCAGGAAGAGCAGGGATAGGGGGAGCGCCAGTCCCCATTGCACCAGGACCAGCAGGTAGGCCAGCCACTTCAGGGTGCGTCGGCGGAATTCCATGGACGCTCCTTTCCTTAACTATATATCAGTGTGCCAGATCCCGGGGAATCCGAATCGTGGCCCGCTCACCCCGGCCCCTCGTCCCGTACCCCTCATCCCGTATCCCTGGTAGGGACGGACAGGTCCTCGTCAGGAAGGAAGGGCAGGGTTCAAGGGCGTAACTGCCATTTTTGGAGGTAAGAGTGACCATGGAAGCCCTACACCCGACCAGCGCACCCGTCCTGACCCGCATCGAGTCCATCGGCAAGCACGCCGGAGGCTCGGTACGCCTGCGAGGCTGGCTGCGCAATTCCCGCTCGTCCGGGAAGATTCAGTTCTTGGAGTTGCGGGACGGCACGGGCTCCATCCAGGCCGTGGCGATGAAGAATCGCGTCAGCCCGGAGGTCTTCGACTCTGCGCGCCGCCTGACCCAGGAGAGTTCCGTGGAGCTGGTCGGCGAGGTGCGCGAGGACTCCAGGGCCCCTGGAGGTTACGAGTTGTCGATCACCGACCTGGAAGTGGTCCACGAGGCCCTGGAATACCCCATCACGCCCAAGGAGCATGGGACCGATTTCCTGATGGATCACCGGCACCTGTGGATCCGCTCGACGCGTCAGCACGCGATCCTGCGGATCCGGGCCGAGATCATGCGGTCGATCACCGAGTGGTTGGACGACCAGGGCTTCCTGCGCGTGGATTGTCCGATCCTGACGCCCAGTGCCTGCGAGGGCACGACCACCCTCTTCGAGACCAGCTACTTCGGGGACAAGGCCTACCTGACCCAGAGCGGGCAACTGTACAACGAGGCCAACGCCATGGCCTTCGGAAAGGTCTACTGCTTCGGCCCCACCTTCCGGGCCGAGAAGTCCAAGACCCGACGCCACCTGATGGAGTTCTGGATGGTGGAGCCCGAGATGGCCTTCTGCGACCTGGAAGAGAACATGAGGGTGCAGGAGGAGATGCTCAGCTACGTGGTCGGTCGGGTGCTGAAGAACCGCAGGGCCGAACTCGTGGTGCTCGAGCGCGACCTGGCGCGGCTGGAGAGGATCAAGCCTCCCTTCCCCAGGTTGTCCTACGATGAAGCGGTGGAGATCCTGCGCCAGAGCGGGGTGGACTTCGAATGGGGCAACGACTTCGGGGCCCCGGATGAGACCATCCTGGCCGAGCGCCACGATCTGCCCGTCTTCGTGCACCGTTACCCCAGCCAGTGCAAGGCCTTCTACATGAAGCCCGTGGCCGAGCGTCCCGAGGTCTGCCTGAGTGCGGATCTGCTGGCTCCCGAGGGCTACGGAGAGATCATCGGCGGCGGCCAGAGGATCGAGGACCTGGCCCTTTTGGAGGAGCGCATCCGGCAGCACCAGCTTCCCGAGGAGGCCTACCGCTGGTATCTCGACCTGCGGCGCTATGGTTCGGTGCCCCACTCCGGCTTCGGCCTGGGCATCGAGCGCACGGTGGCCTGGATCTGCGGGATCGACCACGTTCGGGAGACGATCCCCTACGCCCGGACCCTGAACCGCCTGTATCCCTGAGCGGATCTTGAGCGCACGCGAAGAGGCAGACGCATGGCCCTGCGGCCAGGGCGACCCGGACGCCCTGGGGATGGTGTACTTCCCCTTCCTGCGGGGCCTGGCTCACGAACTGGGCAACCCCGTCGCGGGGATCCTGGGCTACCTGAGGTTCCTGAACGGCGGGGGAGTGGACCCCGAGATGGCCGAGGCCTTCCGGGATCTGGAGGCCAGTGCGCGGCGCTGCGAGGAGTTGGTGGCCCTGCTGGGGCGCTGCAGTCGCCCTGAGCCGGCGCCCGCGACCTACGCCCCGGTCCAATTGTTCCGGGACGCGGTCAGCCTCCTCCAACCCCTGGCCCGCCGCCGGGACGTGCTGGTGGAGGTTCGCGAGGCCCAGGGCCTGCCGGCCCGGGTCGGGTTCCCCTGGCGTCTGCGGGCGGGCCTTCTGGGTCTGGGTGGGCTGGCCCTGGCCGACCCGATTCCCGAAGGCTCCCGGCTGCTGCTGGCCCTGCGTTCCCGGGGTGGGAGGGTTCAGGTCGAGATCGGGCTGCCCTCCCGGCGCCTCGACTGGGTTCGCCGGGCCCTGGATT
>CAZQPM010000170.1:0-8847 GCA_964595195.1 uncultured Burkholderiales bacterium
CAGACGACCGACGCCACTTCTTGCTGCTCGACTGGATCTGTTGATAGAATCGACGCAGATGGAGAAGCCCGCAAGTTGTTCCTGACTTCCCGCCCCAGCAACCTGAGCATCCTCAAGGCCACCCTGGTCTTGTCGGTGATGTTTCACGGCCTGGGCCTTCTGGCCGTCAGCCTGATCCCCGATCCAGAACCCCAGAAGGTGCGCGTCGTGGCCCGCGTCGAGGTGGTCGACAAGTTCAAACTCCCCAAGAAGCCCCCCGTTCGGAGGCTTGCCCCCCCCAAGGTCCTGCCGCCCCTGCCTGACAAAATTGTGAAGAAGGCCGGCCACGTCGGCACCCGTCCCGGCGTGGGGGGTGACCCGGCCCCGGCCCCCAAGGCGCTGCGGATGAATCTGCCCAGGAATCGGCGCCCCGCCCAGATCAACCCCAACTCCAACGTCATGCAGGGGACCTCGGTGGACGGCGACCCCGACCGCGGCCACGCCTTCGGCGACCCGAACGGCGTCCACGGCGGCACCGGCGAGGGCGGAAATGGCCCGGGTGGAACCGGAGGTTCCGGACAGGGAGGATTCGCACCGGCCAGCGCCACACCCGAGGACATCATGCGCGCCGGTCTGGTCGAATGCAACGGGTGCCACGTGCAACCAGGCAAGGACGGCCCACCGGACGTCCGCCCGCGCCCCCTCAGCCTCGAACTCATGTCCCAGAGCACGGGGTGGCGAATCAACCAGTTTGCCTCGCAGACGGGCGGGGGCATCGACGCCGAATTCGAGTACGAATTGGATGCGGACGGGCGGATCCTGAAACTGCGCGTCCTGAAGACATCCTCCGACCCGGTGATCCGCGAAGCCCTGAATTACTTCGCCTCCCTGGCCGAGTGGACGGCGCCGGGCAAGCACTGCTACGCCGTCGCCCCCATCCGGTTCCATCCCCCCCAGATCGGCCCCTGAGGCCTGGCCCTCAGCGCCCCTGGGGTGAGCCGGGCCTGTCCGCAACAGGTGAGGAACCGGCCCTCAGCGTCCCCCTCCAGATCACTGGCCAGCGGAAGACGTACAGGACCGCCTGCGAACGCCGCTTCAGGCGACCGGCCAACTGCTCGGGGGTCGCCGTCCTGTGGCCCTCCACCGCCAGGACGACGTCACCGGGACGCAGGCCCAGGCGCTGCGCGGGGGTGTCCGCGCCGACCAGGGTGACCGCCACGCCTGCAGACTCCAGGCCCGGGTAGAGCGTGTTGCCGGGCTGCACCGGGCGCCCGGTGAAGCCCCACTGCCCCGGGGGCGCACCCCGGCGCAGTTGCAGGGGAACCTCACGGGCCAGCCAGGGCGCCCCCGTCGGAGGGCGACACCACCAGGCCTTCCCCTCGACCCGCTCGACCTGGACCAGACGGCTCGCCGAGCGGGTCAGCAACCCCAGGGGATGATAGCCCTGGATCTGCTGAAGCGCCGCCTGTCCGGGAATCCGCAGGGTCAACCGCGAAGCGGGGGCCGTGAGCAGCAGTTCCCGCCCCTCCAGGACGCGTCCCGGTTGCAGGGGGTACCAGGTCAGTTCCCCCAGCGGGGGTTCCCGAAGGTTCAGGGCCCGGATCTCGTCCAGCAGGTCCAGGGCCTGGACCAGGTCCGCATCGCCCGGGACCCGAGAGCAGGCCGAAGCCAGGAACAGCAGCAGGATGAGGCAGGCAAAGCGGCGCACCGGACCCGTGGCTTGCACAACCGCTCCGGGAGGTCCTGCATGAGAACCACTGCCCTGGCCGTGGCGCTGCTGGTCGGCCTGAGCGGCCTGTACCTGTCCACGCCGGGAACCATCTTCAACTGGGACAACCTGTTCCTGGCCGAGCACCTCCGGACGGGCGACTGGGGCCCCCTCTTGACGCCCTATCGCCCCCTGTCCATCGTCCCTTCGCTGGCCTGGTGGAGCGTCCTCGAGGGCCTGGGCCTCGAGCTGGATCCCCTGGCAGCCCAGCAGGTCCTGGGCGCCCTGCTGTCGGCCGCCACCATCGCCGGGTTCTTCGTGCTGCTGCACCGCGAGACGGGTTCAACGCCGGCCGCCCTGCTGGCCTCCCTGGGCGTGGCGGTCTCGATGGGCTTCTGGTTCCAGGCCACCCACCCCAAGTGGTATGGCTTTACCAGCCTGTGCCTGGTCGGCTCACTGCTGGCCCTGCAGCGCTGGTCGCGCAAGCCCGCCAGCCGGGCCCGAACGGCCCTGCTGGGCAGCCTCGTCGGCCTGGCGGCCCTGGTGCACGGCACCCTGGCGGCCCTGGCGGGGGCCCTGGTGGTGGTCGTCGAACGCCGACTGCGCTGGCGGCACGGCCTCTTCTTCCTGGCCGTGGCCGCCCTGATGGCGGCGCTGGGCGTGGCCGCCTGCCTGACTGCGGCCGGAGCGCTCCTCCCCGAGGGCACCCTGCTCGAAACCCTGCGCGCGGACGCCCGCTCGCGCAATCTGCTCAGCGCCGACCTGTGGCGGCCGATCCAGAGGTTGCCGCTGCTGCTGACCGGCGCCCGGGAGCCCAGCGGCGAAGTCCTGGGCCTTCCGGGATGGACCCGGCCCCTGGCACCCTGGATCCTGGGGGGCCTGACCCTGCTGGCCGCCGGGATGGCCCGGGGCTGGCGCGAGGCCTCGGCGCTGAGGCAGGCCCTGGCCCTCTTCGCTGGCTTCCACCTGGCCTTCCTGATCCTGGTCGACCCGACCAACGAGAACCTGCTGGCCCTGCTCTTCCCCTTCTGGGGCCTTCTGGCAGGGATCCTGGCACGCAGCCCCCGGGTGGCCTCGGCGGCGATCCTGGGCCTGGCGCTGGGCAACTACCTTCTGTTCATCCAGCCCAATCGCTGGCCCGAGAACAACCCCCACCTGCAATTCGTGCGGCAGGTCGAGGTCTGGGTGGGACCGCAGGGGCTCCTGGTCAGCCGCGAATCCCTGCGCACCCGCTACTGCCGGTACGCCCTGGGCACGCGCCTGGTCCTGGTGCAACCGGGGAATGCCGCCTCGCTGCTGCAGGCCGGCCGGCGCCTGCGTCGGGCGGTCGCCGGCGGAACCCGGGTGGTCCTGGACCCCTCCATGCACGAACTCGCGGACGGCTGGGCCAGCCCCGACCCCGCGGGCCTCACCGCCTTCTTCCGAGGAACCGCCTGGGAGCCCCTGGCTCCGGGCCTGCCGGTCCTGCAGATGAGGGAACCCGGACCGCCCTGACCCGGCCCTCCGCGAGATCACCGCGGCCGAATCCCGACCCGGCGCGAGCCGTCGCGAGCCCGGGCGTCAGGGCAGGCCCGCGGCCTGCGCGACGCGACGCTCAGTCCAACTGCTTCTTGAAGCGCAGGATGGCCACGCCCATGATGACCACCATCAGACCCGTCATGGGAACCACCCAGTTCCACAGGGCGAACAGGCCGACACCCTTCAGGACGATGCCGCGCATGATCTCCAGGTAGTAGGTCAGGGGGATCGCCAGCGTCAGCAACTGCACCCACTGGGGCATCCCCGCCCGAGGAAACATGAAGCCCGACAGGAGGATTGTGGGCAGGAACATGAAGAACGACATCTGCATCGCCTGCTGCTGGGTCCGGGCCACCGTCGAGACCACCAGACCCAGGCCCAGGTAGCAGCCGATGTAGATCAGGGTCAGGGCATACATCAGCAGCAGACTTCCCCGTACCGGCACCTGGAAGCCGTGCATCCCCACCAGCAGGGCGATCGTCATCTGGGTATAGCCCATCAGCACGTAGGGGATGATCTTGCCGATCATCAGTTCCCAACTCTTCACCGGGGTCGTGATCAGTTGCTCGAGGGTACCGGTCTCACGTTCCTTCACGATGGCCATCGAGGTGATCATCATCATGGTCATGGACAGGATCACGCCGATCAGGCCCGGCACGATGTAGTTGGCCGTCACCAGGTCGGGGTTGAACCAGCCGCGGACGTCGATCTGGACCGGCATCTCCGGATAGGTGAAGCGCGAACCCGGACGCAGGTTGCGGTACATGACGGACACGCCCAGGGCATTGGCGATCCCGGCGCTGTTGGACAGCGTCGAGGAGGCGGTGATGGGGTCCGAGGCATCCACCAGGACCTGAGCCCGGGCCACCCGCCCGGCGCGCATGTCCCGGGCGTAGTCCGGGTGGACCACCAGACCCACCTTCAGGACCCCCGAGTCGATCAGCCCCGAGATCTCTCCGGTGTCGCGAGGCCAGGCCACGACGTCGAAGTAGTCCGAGTTGGTGAAGGCCTGCACCAGCCGGCGGCTCTCGGCAGACTGCGAGTAGTCCAGCACGGCCATGGGCACGTGCTTGACGTCCGTGTTGATGGCCAGCCCGAAGACCACCAACTGCACGAAGGGCAAGGCCAGCATCATCGCCAGGGTCAGACGATCCCGGCGCATCTGGATGAACTCCTTGCGGATGATGGCCAGCAGGCGGTGGCTGATCATGACTCACCTCGCCGTCGCGACAGGGCGACGAACACATCCTCCAGGGTCGGCTCGACCCGCTCGGGGGCGGAACCCGGCAGGCCCGAACCTTCCAGGGCCCGGACCGGCTCCGAGGTGTCACCCCCGGGCTCCAGCAGGAAGCGCACCGCCTCTCCCGACGGGAAGGCACCGCTCACCCCCGGCAGGGTCCCCAGCAGGGCCGCCACCTCGGCGCGAGCCCCGGTGCGCACCTGCCACATCTGCCCCGGCAGGTGCTGACTCTTCAGGCGCCCGGGCGACCCTTGGGCCATGATCCGCCCCTGGTGGATGAAGCAGATGTCGTGGCAGCGCTCGACCTCATCCATGTAGTGGCTGGTCACCATCACGGTCCGCCCGATCGCCGACAACTCGGCGATGCGCTCCCAGAAGTAGCGGCGCAGGGCGGGGTCGACGGCCCCAGTGGGCTCGTCCAGGAAGACGATTTCCGGGTCGTGCAGGAGGCTCACAGCCAGCGACAGCCTCTGGCGGATGCCGCCGGGCAACCCCTGGGCCATCTGGTCCTGGAAGCCCTCCAGGCGGGCCAGTTCCACCACCTCGGCCACCCTCCGGGCCAGGCGCGCACCGCTCAAACCGAAGACGCCGCCGAAGAAGTCCAGGTTCTCGCGCACCGTCAGGTCCTCGTAGAGGCTGAACCTCTGGGACATGTAGCCGACCCTGGCGCGGATCTGCTCGGACCGGGTGAGGATGTCCAGGCCCAGCACCGTCCCTTCCCCCGAGGTGGCGGGAAGAATCCCCAGCAGCATGCGGATCGTGGTGGACTTGCCCGCCCCGTTGGGCCCCAGGAAACCGAAGATGGCGCCCCGGGGAATCTGGAAGCTGACCCGATCCACGGCCACGAAGGAGCCGAAGCGGCGCGTCAGGTCCCGCACGTCCACGGCCAGGTCGCTCACGCCGTCAACCTCAGGAAGACGTCCTCGATCGAGTAGCGGATGGCCCGCAGGCGCTCGAACCGCAGACCCCCCCGGGCCATCCGCTCTTCCAGGGCCCGGCGCAGGTCGGCGGTGTCCTGCTGGGCGAACAGATGCAGGCGGTCGCCGAAGAGCTGGACATCCTGGACCCCGGGCGTGCCCGCAAGGCAGCGGGCCGCCTCGAAGGGTCGGTCACAGACGGCCTCCAGCACCACTCCCGGCACGGAGGTCCGCACCTGGTCCGGGGTCCCCTCCCGCAGGAAGACCCCCTCGCTGAGCAGGGCCACGCGATCGAACTGCTCGGCCTCGTCCATGTAGGGAGTCGAGGCCAGGACCGTCAGCCCACCCCGCTGCAACTCGAAGACCAGGGTCCAGAACTCCCGGCGCGAGACCGGGTCGACGCCCACGGTCGGTTCGTCCATCAGGAGCAGTCCGGGGCGGTGCACCAGGTTGCACAGGAGGGCCAGCTTCTGCTTCATCCCGCCCGACAGGGCCGCGGCCGGGCGGTCACGGAAGGGAGCCAGGCCGATCATCTCCAGCAGCTCCTGCTTGTGGCGGCGGCGCTCGGGGTCCGGAGGGAACAGGTCGGCGTAGAAGTCCATGTTCTCCTCGACCGTCAGGTCCCCATACAGGCTGAAGCGCTGGGGCAGGTAGCCGATATGGCGGCGCACCTCCGCCAGCCCGTCCGGAACGGAGCGGCCCAGGACCTGCGCCTGCTCGGCCTGGAAGGACAGGACGCCCGCCAGCACCTTCATCAGGGTGGTCTTGCCCGACCCGTCCGGCCCCACGATGCCGTAGACCTGCCCGGGCTGCACGGTCAGATCCAGACCCCGCAGGGCCTCCACGCCGCCGCGGTAGCGCTTCCGCAGGCCCCGGACCCGGATGGCCTCAGCGGGCACCGGGGCCCTCGGACGACGGTGGGTTCGGAGCCGGAGAGTCCTGGACCTGACGGGCGTCGGCCGGCATGCCGGGCTTCAGGATGCCGCGGGACCCGGTCACGGTGACCTTGACCCGGTAGACTAGGTTGACCCTCTGCGTCTGGGTCTGGATGGTCTTGGGAGTGAACTCGGCCTGCTCGTAGATCCGGGTCACCCGGCCCGCGAAGACCTGACCCGGAGCCGAGTCCACCGACACCTCGAAGGCGTCCCCGACGTGGACGCCACCGATCTCGGGCTCGGGCACGAAGACCTCGACCCAGGGCTTCTGCAGGTCGGCCAGGGTCAGCACCGGCTGCCCCGGCTGCACCATCTCGCCGACCTCGTAGTTGCGGGTCAGGACCAGGCCCTCGGCGGGGGCCGCCAGCCGGGTCTTGCCCAGGTTCAGGGCGGCCTGCTGCACGGCGGCCCGGGCCTCCTGCAGCTTGCGCCGGGCCGCCTGGAGGTCCTCGGTCCGGGGGCCCTGCCGCACCAGGTCCAGGGTGCTCTGCGCCGAGGCCACCTCAGCCCTGGCGGCCTGCACCAGTTCGCCGCGGGTCCCGCGCTCCAGTTCGCGGGAGCGGGCCTCCCGGGCCAGGTATTCCTGGTGGGCGGCCTCGACCTCCTCGGTCTGGAACCCGCGTTCCAGCTTCTGCCAGGCCTGCATCGCTGCCTCATGATTCGAACTGGCCACGACCAGGCGGTTGTCGTACTCCTCCCGGGTGCGCCGGGGCACCGCCCCCTCGCGATCCAGCTTCCGGTAGCGCTCGGCGTCCGCCCGGGCCCGCTCCATGGTGGAGCGCGTCGCCTCGACCGCGGCCCTGGCCGCCCGCACGTCCTCCTGGCGATAGCCCTGCTGACGCAGGCGCCAGGTCTCGCGGGCGGCCTGGGCCTGGGCCCGGGCCTGGTCGCGCTCCTCGGAGGTGGCCCCGTTCTGCAGGCGGGTCAGTTCGGCCCGAGCCCGATCCAGGCGGGCCTCGGCCTGGCGGATCTCCTCGGGGCGGCTGCCGGCTTCCAGGGCGGCCAGTTGGGCGGCGGCCACGCCCTCCCGGGCCCGGGCTGCCTCCAAGGCCGTCTGGAAGTCGCCCTCCGCCAGGTTCGCCAGCGGTGCCCCTGCCGGCACCACCTGCCCCTCGTCCACCGCGAAGGCCTGGATGCGGCCGGCCACTTCGAAGGCCAGGTCGCAGGTCGTGGTCTCCACGACGCCCGAGTAGAAGGCCTCCTTGGGTCGGGAACGGCGCGAGCCCAGGTACAGGCCGCCGACCAGGGCCCCCAGGATGACCACGGGCAGAAGGAAGCGCAGCAGCCTCATGGGCACCAGGTCCTGCAAGCGGACCGGGATGGTTGTAGGGGAAGGTTCGGGGAAGTCGCCATACCCGAATCCTTCGAGGGGCCTTTAAAGTTTCCCCTGAGTGGGCGTCGGCTCCACCCCGCGGTTGGAGCCGGTGACGCTCCCAGCGGGGTCCGCCCCCTACTGCGGGCCCAGCATCCGGCGCGGATCCACGATCCGGTCGAAGTCCTCCTCGGACAGCAGGCCCAGGGCCAGGACGGCCTCCTTCAAGGTCGTCTTCTCCTGGTGCGCCTTCTTGGCGGCCCGGGCGGCCCGGTCATACCCGATGTGCGGATTCAGGGCCGTCACGGTCATCAGCGAGTTGCGGACGTAGTGTTCGATGCGCTCGAGGTCGGGCTGCAGGCCCTGGACGCAGTGCAGACGGAAACTGCGGCAGGCGTCGCCCAGCAGGCGGATCGAATGCAGCACGTTGTGGGCGATCAGGGGTTTGAAGACGTTCAACTGGAAGTGCCCCTGGCTGGCGCCCACGGTGATGGCCCCGTCGTTGCCGATCACCTGACAGCAGACCATCGTCATGGCCTCGCACTGGGTGGGATTCACCTTCCCCGGCATGATCGACGAGCCCGGTTCGTTCTCGGGAAGCCGCAACTCGGACAGACCCGCCCGGGGCCCCGAGCCCAGCCAGCGCAGGTCGTTGGCCAGCTTCATCAGCGAGCAGGCCAGCGTCTTCATGGCGCCGCTGAGGAAGACCATGGCGTCGTGCGAGGCCAGCGCCTGGAACCTGTTCTGCGCCGAGACGAAGGGCAGGCCCGTCAACTCGGCAATCCTGCGAGCCGAGCGGTCGGCGAACTCGGGATGGGTGTTCAGGCCCGTCCCGACGGCCGTGCCGCCCAGGGCCAGTTCATACAGCCTGGGAAGGGTGGCCTCCAGGCGCTCCAGATCCTGGTCCAACTGGGCCACGAAGGCGCTGAACTCCTGACCCAGGGTCATGGGCACCGCATCCTGCAAGTGGGTGCGCCCGATCTTCACGATGTCCCGGAATTCCTCGGCCCGAACGGCCAGGGCCTGACGCAGTTCCCGCACCGAGGGCAACAGGCGATGGACGACCTCCTCGACCACGGCGATGTGCATGGCCGTCGGGAAGGTGTCGTTGGAGGACTGCGACATGTTCACGTGGTCGTTGGGGTGGATCGGAGCCTTGGTTCCCCTGGGTGCTCCCAACCGTTCGTTGGCCCGGTTGGCCACGACCTCGTTGACGTTCATGTTCGTCTGGGTCCCGC
>CAZQPM010000171.1:0-8836 GCA_964595195.1 uncultured Burkholderiales bacterium
GGGGGCCAGGGGAGCCGGCGCCGGAACGGCTGGCCCCCGCAGGCAGGAGAGCACGCGGCGCATCTCCATGCCGAGGATCCGGGCGTTGGCGGGTCGGCAGGCGGGATCCTTCTCCATCAGGCACAGGATCAGGTTCTCCAGTTCCTGGGGCAGGTCGGGGTTGAGGTCTCGGGGGGGGTCGGGCTGCTGATGGACCTGCATGTAGAGGACGCTGGCCGGTTCGTCGGCCGAGAAGGGGACCATTCCGCACAGGAACTCGTACAGCATCACGCCCACGGCGTAGAGGTCGCTGCGCTCGTCGGCCTCGCGCCCGGCGGCCTGTTCGGGGGCCATGTAGGAGCAGGTTCCCAGGGCCGTTCCCGACCGGGTCAGGGCCGAGAGTTCCGGAATCCGCAGCATCCTGGCCAGGCCGAAGTCCAGGACCTTGACCCTTCCCTGGGGCGACACATAGACGTTGTCCGGCTTGAGGTCCCGGTGGATGATACCTCGGGAATGGGCGTGGGAGAGGGCCTCGCACAACTGGATCATCAGTTCCAGCAGATCCGCCGGTGAGGCCTTGGTCCGCCGCACATGGCGGCGCAGCGAGACGCCCTCCAGCAGCTCCATGACCAGGTAGGGGCGGTCGTCCTCGCCATAGTCCAGGATCCGCACGATCCCGGGATGGTCCAACAGGCCCGAGGCCCGGGCCTCGCGGGCAAAGCGGCGACGGGAATGCTCGCGCTCGCACAGTTTGCGGCGCAGCAGCTTGATCGCCACATCCCGGCCGGTACGCAGATCCAGGGCCCGGTAGACCGAGCCCATGCCTCCTTCGCCGATCCGCTCGTCCAACCGGTAGCGGCCGGCCAGGACCCGTTCGCTCATACCGTGTCTACCTTCTCGTGTCCACCTTCTGGGCTGCAGCCTGAACTTCCTTCAATCCTGGTCCGCCCTCCGGTCCTCGGACCGCGCCGGGTCAGTCCAGGCGGAACTCCGCCTTCTCCAGGACGACCTCCAGCTTCTGGGCCGGTATGGCGATCTTCACGACCTGGCTGCGGTCATTCAGGAAGAAGAGCATGCCCTTCTCGGATTCGAACTTGCGGGCTTGAATCTCGGTGCCATCGGCCAGGACCAGGGGCTCGACGCCTCGGGCCTCCAGCACCAGTTCGCGCGAGCGCAGGTCCTCGGGGACGAACACGTGCAGCGTCTGCTTGCTCTCGGGAGGGACGGCCTCCCCGGCGCGGGCCTGGGGAATCTGTCCCACCACCAGGGCCCACTGCGAGAGGAACCTCTGGTCGGTCAGGTAGGTCCCCCGGGCAAAGGGTACGTCGCGCTGGATCGGGCGACTGCCGCCCTTGACCTCCTGGTGCAGCGTGTCTCCCTTGAAGTGCAGGGTGGTCTCGACCGGCGTCTTGGGATCCCCGCTGAGCATGTGGAAGCGGACCGGCAGGCCCTTGGTGTCGACCAGCAGATCCGAATTCATCTGCAGCGTCTGCTGGCCATCCTGCAGGGTGGCGCTGGCCTGGAAGTGGTAGACCTCCTGGTCGTCCACGAACTGCATGTCCCCCACGCGGGCGACCTCGGTGCCGATCTTCTGGCCATCACGAAGGATGGCGTAGACCCGCTCCTCACCGACGGGCCACGTCAGTTCGGTGTTGAAGAAGGCGACCTTGCGGGGCACCCGGGGGGCGTAGTTCGTCACCTTGATCGCCGTGGACTGGATGTCACCGCTCTCCCACAGGGCGATATGGCTGGCGCCCACGTGGCCTGCCTCGTTGGTGGTGGGGTCGAAGGGGGTCCAACCCTCCTCGGCTCCCAGCCAGACCTCGGCCCAGTGGTGGGGCAGGAAGTCTCCGGCCTGGAAGGCCAGGCCTCCGATGCGCCGGGCGGGCAGGCCCGCAGCCCGGGCCAGGGCCACCAGCAGGAGGGCCCGGCTCTCCGGATTGGCCACCCGACTCTCCAGGGCATGGCGGGCCGAGGGCAGCGAGACCCCGCTTTCGAAGTCCCCCGCCACAAAGCCGTTCAGACGCCGAGCGGCCTGGAAGGCACTCTCGGATTTCCAGGTCAGTTCCATCGCCTTGCTGGCCAGGGGCACGAAGTCACTCTCGACTCCGGGACCTGGAGCCAGGTAGGGCTTGACGTCCTCGGGGATCGTCTCCTTGAGGGGGAAGGCGCTGCGGCGTGAGATCTCCAGGGGGACCGAGCGGACCACCACGTGCCCCTTCATGGATCCCTCGCGGATCTGACCCGAGAAGTACTGGCGGTACCCGGCCACCTTGTGGTCCGCGAACTGTCCGCCGCGCAGGCTCAGTTCCACGTCGGCTTCCAGCGAGGTCAGCTTCTCGGGCTCCGGGAAGAAGACGTTGGACGCCGCCACTTTGTTGGGCCACAGATCCACACCCTTCGCCTTGTCGGCGCGCCGGGCGATGTCCGCACCGCTGCGGCGGAAGACCAGGCCCCGACCCACTTCGCGGATCTCCAGGGGCTCCATGTTGGAGTCCAGGACGCGGACCCGGGCCAGCAGCGTGCCCTTCAGGTCGGTCACGGGGTAGACCCGCGTCGCCACCTTGCGGCCATTCCAGTCCCAGGTTTCCGCGACGGGCGCGTAGACCACGACCTGTCCGCTGCCCCGCAGGATCGGGTCATAGGCGGGGATCACGCCTCCCTTGGAGGCGGCCCGGACCAGCAACCAGTAGTGCTCGGCGAAGGTGTCCAGGTCTCCCCACAGGTTGTTGAATACCAGGTAGGGTGTCTGGCCCTGGTAGTTGTGGAAGTGGGTCTGTTCCAGGTTGCCCACGCGGTTGCGCTGGGCCACCATCGTCGGCGAATAGACGCAGTTGACCCGCAGGGCGCCCTCTGCGGATTTCTGGACGCACTGGAAGGAGGCTGGTGCCAGGGTCTTCCTGTCGATTTCCAGTTGGGACTCGAACTTCAGGTCCTGGACTGCGCCCACCCCGATCTTGATGCGGGTGGCCGAGGTCAGCATGAAGGAGGCCTGGCCTCCCAACTCCAGCAGGCGGTCCACCGAGAAGCTGCTGTAGCCGATCAGCTTGTCGTTGTATTCCAGGGAGAAGAAGTACCTGGCTCCGATGGGAAGGTTGTTCTTGACGACCGCCGGCCCGGCGGGGATCGGCAGGGGAGTCGGCGGCTGGGCCACGGGGGCCTCGGCCGGAGTCTCCGGCGTGGAGTCCTCGGTCGGCTGGGTCTGTCCCGGCTCGGTCGGTTGGCCCGATTCCGTCTCGCCCGGCAGGGGAGGCAGGACCAGCGGAGGCAGGCTTTCGGGAACCAGGGGGTCCTTGGTGGGTTGGTCGGCCGGGGTGGAGGGAGGCGCTGGTGCCTGCTCCTGGGGCCAGGCCGAAATCGGCAGCAGGCACAGGATGGCCAGGATCGCGGCGACCAGGGAGAGCCTCTTCATAGGGGTCGTGTTCATCCTCTTGTATGATTCCGTTCTTCGCTTCAGGTTGCGAAGGTGCCCCGGAGGGCATCACACACCCCGGCCAGGCCAGGACATTGCCGTCCTGGAAGCGGAAAACGGGCCGGATCGGCTCGGGGTCAACCCCTGGCCCCTCCTGCTACGGGTCGACGCGCGATTTCTCGGCCCTGCAGTGATTTCCTCCAGGGAGCAGGCCCGTGCAGGGCGGCGCCGTGGGGGCCTTCAGGAGGCCGTAAACAACTCCTGGAGGTAGCTGTACATCCGGGGATCCTCGGCCTGCAGGCTGCCCCGGCCCTTCTCCTGGAAGTAGGCTTCGACCGACTCGGCGAAGTACTCGGCCGGGTTGGTGGAGGCGTAGGCCGAGACCAGGCCCGTGCGCTCGCTGCGGAAGAGGTTCCACAGTTGCACCGACAGCGGCAGCTTGCGGCGGTTCTTCTCGCTGAAGGCGTGGTCGAAGGCGTGGGCAAACTCGTGCCGGGCCACCGAACGGAAGGGACTGCCCAGCATCTCCTCGCCCAGGACCAGGAGCCGACGCGACTGGTCATACAGACCCCGGACCGTATCCCAGGGGCGGCCGTCGAAGGTGCGCTCTCCGGGGGCCACCACCGCCATCCCGCGGATCCGGATGTGTGACAGCAGGCGGTTGCGTTCCAGGACGATGATGTGGACTCCGAAGGACTTGACCTGGGCCACAAGTTCCGGGCCCAGGACCTCCAACTCGCGCTTCACCTGGTCGCGGGACTGGGCGGTTGGCGCGTAGTGGATCATCGCGTCGATCATGTCGCGCGTGGGCGAAGAGGGCTGTCCCTGCCGAGGTCGGGCGGCCCCCGGGACGTGGTCCGACAGGGTGATCACGGAGGGGAAGGCGGGCTTGCCCTGTGGGGGCGGGGCCTCCTCCTTGGTCTGGTTGCGGAACTCCTCCAGTCCTTGGAGCAGGGCCTGGAAGTCCTGTTCGGTGGCCCTGGCGTGGGCGGTCTCCCCCTTGCCTTCGGCCCGCATCCGCTTGCGCAGTTCCTTGAGGTAGGCCTTGGCCTCGGGGGACAGGTTGACCGCGTCGGTGGTCAGCAGCAGGGCGGCTGCGACCTTGTCGTCCAGTTCGCGCAGGACGTTGGGCTTGACGCTGCGCGCGATCTCGCGCTGGACGGCGCCGATGTGCCCGGGGTCGTAGTGGCCGAGGTTGAGTCCCTTGATTTCCACTGCAGGGCCATGATGCCACATCAGGGCCCTGCTGCCAACATGGGCCGTCCGGACCGGGTGGCCGGCCCCTTGCGGGCCCCGGACCCCGGCACCCCCCGGCTGGCCTACTCCTCGACGAAGCGGTTCGTGATCGGCAGGCGCCGGTCGCGGCCGAAGGCCTTCTGGGTGATCTTGATGCCCGGTGCCCCCTGGCGGCGCTTGTACTCGTTGCGGTCCACCATGCGCACCACCCGGCGCACCAGGTCGCGGTCGAAGCCCTGCTCGACGATGGCGTCGATGCCGCGGTCCTCCTCGACGTAGTGGTGCAGGATGGCGTCCAGCACGGCATACTCGGGCAGGCTGTCCGAGTCCTTCTGGTCCGGGCGCAGCTCGGCCGAAGGCGGGCGGGTCAGGATGCGGTCGGGGATGACCTCGCGGTCCCGGTTGACGTGGCGGCAGAGTTCGTAGACCAGGACCTTGGGGACGTCCTTGATGACGGCCAGGCCCCCGGCCATGTCTCCGTAGAGGGTCGAGTAGCCACAGGCCGTCTCGCTCTTGTTGCCCGTGGTCAGCACCAGCCAGCCGAACTTGTTGGACAGGGCCATCAGCAGGTTCCCCCGGATCCGGGCCTGCAGGTTCTCCTCGGTCTCGTTGACCGGCAGGCCCTGGAAGGCCGGGGCCAGCAACTCGGCAAAGGCCGCCATCGGCCCCTCGATCGGCAACTCCTGCAGCGGGATGCCCAGGCTGGCGCACAGTTGCCGCGAGTCCTGGCCGCTGATGTCGGCACTGTAGCGGCTGGGCATGTAGACCCCGTGCACGTGCTCGGGCCCCAGGGCTTCCACCGCGATGGCCGCCGTGATGGCCGAGTCGACCCCGCCCGAGATCCCCAGGACCACATCCTCAAATCCGTTCTTGCGCACGTAGTCGCGCGTGCCCAGAACCAGGGCGCCGAAGACCTCCTCGGCCGGGCTGGGGTGGGTCGGCAGAACCGGCGTCGGCAGGGCCGGTCGGGCGGGCTTCCCGGTCGGGGGGTCCAGCAGGACCGAGTCGATCTGGGGAACGTGGGTCGTAGCCCCCGGAGCGGTGAAGGCCGTCAGCCCCTTGCGGCGACGGGGATCCACCAGGCGGCGGCGCTGGACGGCCTCCAGATCCAGGTCGCACAGCAGCAGGTGCTCCTGGAAGAAGGGAGCCCGAGCCAGCAGGCGTCCGCTGGGGTCCACGACGCACGAGTCCCCGTCGTAGACCAGTTCGTCCTGGCCTCCGACGGCATTCACGTAGGCCACGAAGCAGCCGTTGTCGGCGGCCCGGGTGGCCAGCATCTGGTCGCGGAACCTCCACTTGCCCGTGTGGTAGGGCGAGGCGTTCAGGTTGACCAGCAACTGGGCTCCGCCGACCAGGCTCTGGTAGTAGCCCGGGCCCCGGGGGTACCAGATGTCCTCGCAGACGGCCACGCCGAAGGTCAGGGAGCCCAGCGTGAAGACCGACAGCCGGTTCCCCCGCATGAAGTAGCGATCCTCGTCGAAGACCCCGTAGTTCGGCAGGAAGGTCTTGTGGTGCACGCCCGCCAGGCGACCCCGGTGCAGGACGGCGGCGGCGTTGTAGATCTCGTCCGGGTCGTCCACGAAGCCCACCACCACCACCATGTCGTCGGCGGCCCGACGCAGGTGGTCCAGGCAGTGCCGGTTCTGCCGCAGGAAGCTGGCCTTCAGCAGCAGGTCCTCGGGCGGGTAGCCGGTCAGGGTCAGCTCGGGGAAGGCCAGCAGATCGGCTCCCGCCTGCCGGGCCTGAGCCATGATCTCGAGGATCTTGGAGGTGTTGCCGGCGAGGTCGCCAACGGTGGGGTTCATCTGGGCCAGTGCGACTCGGAAGGTGGACATGGGGCGGCCTTTCGGGCCAGCCACCAGCGACCCTCCTGGCAGGGATCCCAACCCCCCGACCGAAAAGAACGGGGCCATTCTGTATCACGATTCAAGGCGGGGGAGGTGCCGGAGCCCCGGCATCTTCTGTCAGCTTCGGGCCTGACGGGCCCGGGGCGGCCTGACGGAGGAGGAGTCGATGAACTGGGGACGAGTCCTGACGGGGGTCATGGTCCTGGGGGCCCTGGCGATGCCGGTCGCGGCAGCGCCGCTCTTCCCGGATGTACCCGAGAACCACTGGGCTACGGATGCCGTGCGCAGCCTGGCGGCCCGCGGCCTGGTCGAGGGGTATCCGGACGGCAGCTTCAAGGGTGATCGCGCTGCAACCCGCTGGGAGGTGGCGATGGTCGTCGCCCGCCTGCTGGCCAGGATGGAGCAGGACCACACGAGTTTTGCCACCAAAGCGGACCTGGACGAGGTGCGTCGCCTGGCGGATTCCCTGCGGGAAGAACTGGCGGCCCTGGGGGTGCGGGTCACCGACCTCGAGCAGGCCACAGGCCGTCTGGACAAGAGGGTCTCGGAGTTGGAGCGGATCCGCTTCTACGGCCGGGTGCACGCCATCGGCGTCAGCAACTCGCTGGGGGGGGCGGCGGCCGACATCGGAACCCAAGCCAACCCCGGCATCGACTGGTCCACCGGGCGCCTGATGATGGAAGGCAACGGCTACACGGTGTTGGGCCTGCTGGGCCTGAACGTGGACGTCACCGACGACCTGCTGGCTGGTGCCGAGTTCGTCTCCTACACCAGCCAGGGGGACGGTGGCGTCGACCAGTACTGGGGCGTTTCGGCTCCGTTCCTGACGAACGTCTGGACCGGCCGCAACAGCTTCGCGCCCGGCGCCCAACCCGACAACAACCAACCCTTCACCCGCATGGTCCTGGACAACTTCTGGATCAAGCACAAACCGTCCCAGACCCGGTTGGTCGTGGGGTCCTACTTCACGACCCACCACGCCAACTACGTCTTCAACGGGGCCCGCAACCCGAACATCAACGACCCCCGCTGGCTGCCCTTCTACGGCGCCGACCTGACCGGCACGATCGCCGGAGTGGACTCGGGCTTCAAGTACGAAGCCTTCTACTCGGTCGACCCGGATCGGTCGCTGTATCGGACCGAGAGCATGGGTGGAACCCTGCGCTACGAGTTCCCGGACGAGCGCGGCGTCATCGCCGTGCACGGCGTGCAGCATCGCAACAACAACAACAACGACGGGACGCTCGTCGGTCAGGGCAGGATTCCCCTGCCCGTGGTGGGCTTCACCGGGCCCGGCGCCCCCCCCGTGGATCCCGGGGCCTGGCTGGGCCAGAACTGGGTCGGCCCTCAGTCCGAGTTCACCTTCGGTCTGGACGCCTCGTACACCGTCGAGGAAGAGCATCAGATCCGCCTCTTCGGTGAGTTCGCCACCTCCAGCTACAATCCCGACACGACGAGCCTGGCCTTCAAGACCACCGTTGGCGGGGACCTGTATCGCTTCGGCATCGGGGCCGAGCCGATCGAGAAGCTCTTCCTGGACCTGGAATACCTCCGGGTAGACCCCACCTACGATCCGTTCATCGTGCAGTATCCGCAGTTGACGGGGATCCCCGTCTTCCTTCCCTATGGGACCTACTACTCGGCCTACTACCAGATGCACGACTACCTGGAGTATCCGAACAACCGCGAAGGCCTGAAGTTCCGCGGTCGCTACACCTTCAATGAGGACAGGACCTCGGCCTACCTGCTGTACAGCCACCTGAACCAGGTCAAGGCCACCACCCCGGCCCAGGTCCAGTCGGTGGGCAACATCGAGCCCCTTTTCACCCTGCTGCAGGGCGGTGGCAACGAGAAGGGCAAGGTCGACAGCTACGGAGGTGGCCTCAGCCACCGCTTCGACATGGGCCTGGAGGCCGATCTGGCCTACTTCCGCTACGATATCAAGCGCGGCGCCACGGCCGTGGACGACATCAACCTCGGCGAGAATGTCTGGCGCCTGGACCTGAGCTACCCCCTCACCGACGACCTGGACCTGAGGGCCAACTACTGGATGATGGACTACAGCGGCCACACCGGGGTCCTGAACACCGACTTCGCCCAGCAGATTCCCGGGATCGGTCTGGACTACCGGCTGAGTCAGGACCTGACCATCTCGGCGGACTACCGCTGGATGAACTTCGACCAGAAGGCCTTTGCTGGCGGTGACTACCACGCCAACCAACTGCTCCTGGAGATGAAGATGGACTTCTAGTCGGGCAGCCCCCCTATCGGATCGAGAGGCTCGCGGGATTCCGCGGGCCTCTCTTCGTGTGTGCGCCAGGCATGGCGCGAAGCGCCAGGACTGGCGCACTTCAACCAGTCC
>CAZQPM010000172.1:0-8808 GCA_964595195.1 uncultured Burkholderiales bacterium
GAGGCCGAGACGGTCTTGCGGCGGCGCGCGCTGCGGACGACGTGGATCTGCACCGCCGCAAGTTCGGGCCCATGCGGTCCTTTCCTTTCCCTCTTGGGGCAGGAAGGGGCATGCGGGGTTGCCAGAGAAGTCTGCCGGGCCCTTCCGGGTGACCCGGTCGGGACCTCCGGTGCCCCTCCCGGGCCCGAACCAGGCCGGCCATCCCGCACCTGCGGGGTGGCTGCACACTTCTTGAAAGCCCACACCATGGACCAGAGCCTCATCAGGAACTTCTGCATCATCGCCCATATCGACCACGGCAAGTCGACCCTGGCCGACCGTCTGCTGGAGCGGACGAACACGATCAACCAGCGCGAGATGATGGACCAGGTCCTGGACTCCATGGACCTCGAACGCGAACGGGGCATCACCATCAAGTCGCACCCGGTGACGCTGCTCTACGAGGCCAGGGACGGCCAGGTCTACAACCTCAACCTCCTGGACACCCCCGGGCATGTGGACTTCACCTACGAGGTCTCGCGCTCGCTGGCGGCCTGCGATGGGGCCCTGCTGGTGGTCGACGCTGCCCAGGGCGTCGAGGCCCAGACCCTGGCCAACTACCAGATGGCCCTGAACCAGGGGCTGGAGATCGTTCCGGTCATCAACAAGATCGATCTGCCCGCGGCCGACCCCGAGCGTGTCGTGCGGGAGATCGAAGAGGTCCTGGCCCTTCCGGCTGACGACGCGGTCCTGGTCTCGGCCAAGATGAACCTGGGCATCGACGAGTTGATGGAAGCCATCGTGCGCATCATCCCGCCTCCCCGCGGGCGGCGGGGCGACCCCTTGCGGGCCCTGATCTTCGACTCCCGCTATGACCAGTACCGGGGGGTGGTGCCCTTCTTCCGGGTCGTCGATGGCGAGGTCCGCAAGGGCACGGTCATCCGCATGATGAGCACCGGGAAGACCTATGAGGTCGATGAGGTCGGCATCTTCAAACCCGACCCCCAGCCCGTCGAACTGCTGCAGGGCGGCGACGTCGGCTACCTGGTGGCCCAGATCCGGCACATCGAGGAGACCCGCGTCGGTGACACCCTGACCCTGGCGCGCGACGGAGCCTCGGACCCCCTGCCCGGCTACCGCCCGGCGGTGTCCATGGTCTACTGCGGGCTGTACCCCATCGAGTCGACCGACTACAACAACCTGCGCGACGCCCTGGGCAAGCTCAAGCTCAACGACGCCGCCCTGGTGTGGGAGCCCGAGACGTCCGCGGCCTTGGGCTTCGGCTTCCGCTGCGGCTTCCTGGGCCTGCTGCACATGGAGATCGTCCAGGAGCGCCTGGAGCGGGAGTTCAGCCTGGAGCTGATCGCCACGGCTCCCAGCGTGGTCTACACCGTCCACGGCAAGGATGGCTCGGTCGCGACCATCCAGAACCCCTCCGAGTTCCCCTCGCAGGGCGAGGTGGACGCCATCGAGGAGCCCATCGTCAAGGCCACCGTGATCACGCCCGAGGACTACGTGGGGCAGATCATGGACCTGTGCCAGGGCCGTCGGGGCGTCTTCCTGGGCATGGAGTATCCCTCCCACGGCCGCTGCATGTTGACCTACGATATGCCGCTCTCGGAGATCATCACGGACTTCTTCGATCAGTTGAAGTCCAGGACCCGCGGCTACGCCTCCTTCGACTATGAACTGCAGGGAACGCGCGAGTCCGACCTGGTGCGCCTGGACATCCTGGTGCACGGGCAGAAGGTGGATGCCCTGTCGATCATCGTGCACCGCGAACGGGCCTTTACCGCCGGCAAGGCCCTGGCCGAGAAGCTGCAGTCGGTCATCCCCCGCCAGATGTTCGAGGTGCCCATCCAGGCCGCCCTGGGCGGCAAGATCGTGGCCCGCGAGACGGTCAAGGCGATGCGCAAGAACGTGCTGGCCAAGTGCTACGGCGGAGACATCAGCCGCAAGCGCAAGCTGTTGGAGAAGCAGAAGGAAGGCAAGCGCCGGATGAAGCGGATCGGCAATGTCGACATTCCCCAGGAGGCCTTCCTGGCCGTCCTGAAAGCCGAGGAATAGGCATCCAGGAGATATTGATTGTTTTTCAATGATCCCGTGCCGGCCTCGTGAAGCCCCTGTTTTCAGGGGTTTTCTCTCTTCTTGCATGGCGATTTGACAGGATGGGCCTCCCCGGATAACATGCGGGGGCGTTTCCCATATTCCGCACCCCCCATGGGCCGACCGCTGGCGGAAGGACCATGAATCCCCCGCAGGGTTGGACCCTGTGGGCTCGAGAGGAGGGGCGAACCGTGAAGCTGGTTCGGTCTCTGGTCCTGTCATTCATCCTGGTCGGTCTCGCAGGAGCGCCCGTCGCAGCGGCCTCAGGGCCGGATTCCGACCTGTCCACCGACCGGATCTCGGGAAGCCTGCTGTGCCCCGAAGGTCTGCCGCCGGCTCCCCCAACGGCCACGCCTTCGAGCACACCTGGAACGCAGGCCCCGGTCGCCGAGATGCCCCCGATCCTGGTCTCGGTCACCCGCGTCGAATACCGCCGGGTCCCGGTCGACCACCGCAGGCGCTCTCTGGCCTCCCGTGGCGCCCACGGGTCGGCGGCACCCTACCGCACCGTGGCCGTGCGCCGCCCTGCGCAGTTGGACCTGACCCCCCTGATCATCGAGCAGGCCCGCAAGAACAACCTGGATCCCTGGCTGGTTCGGGCCGTGATCGAGGTCGAATCGGCCTTCCGACCCCACGCCCGCTCCTATGCAGGGGCTGGCGGCTTGATGCAGTTGATGCCCGGCACGGCGGCTGGCCTGGGGTGTCGCGACGTCTTCGACCCGGCCGCCAACATCGCTGCCGGGGCCCGCTACCTGCGCCTGATGCTGGATCGCTTCGGTGGTCGCACCGATCTGGCCATCGCCGCCTACAATGCCGGGCCCGGGAACGTACAGCGCTACGGTGGCATCCCCCCGTTTGCCGAGACCCGCAGCTACGTGGTCAAGGTGACGCGGGCCTGGGAGCGCCGGGGCCGCAAGTAGCCTGACTCAGTTCAGGAGCGGACCGGCGGGCGGCGAGTCCGTCCATGGGCCCGCATGGTATTCCTCCAGGCACTGCCGGATCGACTCCTCGCGGTCCCGGGACTGGGGCATCCCTTCCCGGGGAGGTCCGCCGATCTCGGCAGGGAGGAACCGGCGTACCCGGTCGAGGTGTCCCGGAGGCAGGGCCTGCAGGACCGACCAGGCCCGGGCTTCGGGGTCGGGGTCCGGTGCCGTCCAGTTGGCGGCCCAGCGCGTCAGCCAACGGGCCGCCCGGCGCGGGCTGGACTGACACCAACGCACGAAATCCTCCAGCACGTGCTCCTCGGGGCGCAACCACAGTCTGTCCAGGGCCGCTGCCAGACCCTGGGGGTTCCGGAAGGCGGCACGCTGCAGTTCCTCGTGGAGGAGTCCCGCACCGTAGCGGCCCAGGGGATGCAGGCCTCCCCGGCGGAAGGCCACGAAGCGCCTCAGGGCGCGGGCGGCCCGTTGAGGATCGGACTGGTTGCGCAGGCCCGCCAGTTCGGCCCGCAGGTCCTCGGCGCAGGCCATCCTGAGCCAGGCGAAGACGCGGCCGGCCACCTCGTGGTAGAGGGGGGCGGGCAGGACCGCCAGGCACAGGCCCAGCTCGGAAATCACCGTTTCGGGTTGACAGGCCAGGCGCATCTGGACCTTCAGGAAGTCCAGCAACTGGCGCAACTCCAAGGGCCCTCGCGTGTCTCCGCGCAACTCACCCAGGACCCGACCTCGCAGGGCCTGGCTGCGCGGACCCAGGCGGATCATCTCGCGGCTCAGGCGGCTGACTTCGGTCGGCTGCAGGCGGGAGAGCAGTTCCCGAAGGACCCATGTCGGGCACTCCAACAGCAGGACGGCGGCCTTCTGCAGGGGAGTCAGGGATGGCGGTCTTCCCTCGGAGGGGGTGGGGCGGTTCCGGCGGGGAGGCGAGGCCGCGGGCCCCTCCCCAGACGTCGGCAGCGGCAGGGCCCGGCGCCGCAGGCAGCGTTCGTATTCCTCCAGTTCCAGGCGCAACTGACGCCTGCGGTCGGCGCCCAGGAGGGCCAGGCCGAACCACAGGCCGGCCCGGGCCGGCCAGCCCGGCGTGCGGATGCGGAACCGGTCCAGCAACTGCAGGGTCGGGTCCATCTCTTCGGTCTTCAGGATGCGCAGGCCCGGCAGGGCCAGGCCCAGGCCCCGGGCCAGCGCGGCTCGCAGGCTGGGCAGGCACAGCAGGGCTGGGGACTGGCCGGCCAGCTCGATCTCGTCGAGCCCCTCCCGCAGGCGGCTGGCCAGATGGGTCAGGAAGCGTTCGCCTTCCCGGGGGTCCTCCCCCCGAGTCAGCCACAGGAAGAGCCCGGTCTGCACCTCGGAGTCCAGGGTGATGCAGGCTAGGGTCCCCTGGTGGGCCAGAGGGTGGCACAGGGACCGGTTCAGGTCGATGCGCAGGCGTTCGGCGTGGTTCTCCACGGTTCCCGACCGGGTGGGTTGCAGGGTCAGCCGTTCCAGGGCGTGGCGCAGCGCTCCGCTGGGCAGGCCGTCGCTGGCCAATCGGGAGAGGACCTGCTGCAGGTGCTCCCTGCCCAGCCTGCGCGAGGCCCGCGCCACCAGGGATGGCTGGGTGTCCTCGACCTGGCGCAGCAAGGCCCGGACCCGGTCGCCAGCGGCCTGCCGCGTCGATTCGTAGCGCAGGGTGCGCTCCAGGTGGTCGGCGATCACCTGGTCGGCATCGGCCACCAAGAGTCCCAGCGCCCGGGCCACCGCAGCCTGCCGGGGGGGGATCCACACGCAGGGGTCGCCGAAGAAGGGCTCGGTGTCCCGGCGGCCCGTCAGTCTGCGCAGTCGCGCCGGGTCGCCCAGGGCCCGCAGGCGACCCGGCCAGGCCCGGCCCGCGGTCTGCTGGCGGTCTCCAAAGTGGATCCGGTACTCGTGGCTGCGCAGCCAGGGTGCCTCGACGAAGATCGGAGGGGGCAGTTCGGTGCCGGATTCGGCCAGCAGACGATCGCACAGCCCGCCGACCCGGCGCTGCAGGGGCCCGGCCTCGGCGGCCAGGGCGCTGCCGAGTTCGACACGGAGGGTGGCCGGGCAGAGCGGGTCCCGGGGGAACGCGTTCCTGTCCTGCATCGTCGAGGTGAACGGACCTCCCCTTCAGTGATGGTGGGCAGAGAGCGTCATGATACCACGTTCCCCAGAGGCCTTCCACCCGCGCCCACCGGGGATGTGTGGATGCGCGGTGGTGGCCCCGCCGTTGGGGATCGGGGATATGGTTCCGCTACAAACGACATCGAGAAGGGGGGAGAGGGCCACCTCCCGTCGAAGGCGAGTCATCCGGGACGAACGAGCAGGCGCCGCTCGGACCGGGAGTCCTCCGGCCCCCAGGGCCGGTCGGATCTCCGGCTTCGGGTCCTGGGCTGCTCGGGAGCCCGACGTAAAACACTGGAGGACGGCCCATGCAGATCTCCGTCAGCGGCAAGAATTTTGATGTGAGCGATGCCCTGAAGGAATACGCTGAGACACGGCTTCACAAGATCTCCCGTTACTTCGATCACATCATCACCGCCAACGTCACGTTGTCGACGGAGCGAAACTGGCACATCGCCGACGTCACGGTCTTTGGCAAGAACGTGGACATGCGCGGTGAGGAACGCAGCAAGGACATGTATCACTCGATCGATGAGGTGATCGAGAAGCTGGAACGGCAGATCAAGAAGGCCAAGGGAAAGGTCCAGGACCGCGGGCGCCAGGTCGGCCGTGAGCCAGGAGCCCCGGCCGCCGAAGAGGCCGCCCCGGCCGAAGAAGCGGACAAGCGCTATGACCCCCGGGTGGAAAGCGTGCAGTCCTACGCGGCCGAGGCCATGACCCTGGACCAGGCCATCAAGGAGATGGAGGAGCTGGGGCAGGACTTCTACGCCTTCCACAACGACGAGAACGGGCGCATCAACGTGGTCTTCAAGAAGGACCGTGGTTATGGCCTGGTAGATCCCCGCCTCGCCTGATTCGTAGGGCTCAAAGTCCCGGCCGGGGTGGACCTCTGCCCTGCCGGGTCCGCAGGCCCCCGAAGCCTCGGACACTTCGGCGGCTTCTCGACGACAGGGTTCCCTTGAGGCGCCCGGCGGTCGCTCGGGAAGCCGTCTTGTCTGTCCCTTGCGGTGTGATAGAATGACTGCGCTGAAAGGCGGTCCGACGATGTCGATGGTGCGTTGTGAGGTCTGTCAAGGCACAAGATCCGTGGTCTGCCCGGAGTGCGGCGGCCACCCGGCCGACCTTTTTGGGGAGGGCCCCTGCGCGACCTGCGGGGGAACCGGGCGCGTGACCTGTCTCGGGTGCCTGGGATCCGGTTTCGTGGACATGCCGACCCTGGCTTGAGGGCGCAGCCCCCGCCAGGAACAGGGCAGTCAGAGTAAGGGGTGCTTGCTATGCGGTTGGGCAGGGTTGCGACCTGGGTGTTCGTCCTCATACTTGTTCTGGGCGTAGTGGGCGTTGTGGGCGTGGTCGCAGGGGGCGCGGTGCCCGGGTTCCCTCACCTCTCCATGGCCGAGGCCCTGAAGTTCCCGGGCAATCCGCTGGCTCAGGCCGCCTCTCCGTCGCCAGCTCCGACCATCGGGTCGGCTCCCTTCTCCGACGTGGTCCCGGGGCTCCCCGAGCAACCGGTCGGGGGACCCGACCAGCCCACGGCAGCCGCTGACATCCAGCAGCAGGCCGGGCTGGCCACCGACGGCAGCGCCCAGGCCAAGCCCAAGCAGGAAGAGTTCGAGCGCGACTACACGGCACTCCTGAAGAAGCCGGCGGTCCTGGGCTTCCATCCCGGTGAGAGCCTCTTCCGCGACGTCTACTTCAGCGTCCGCCGCTCGTTCGTCGAGCCCGTCACCGACGAGCAACTCTTCAAGGGAATCGTCAAGGAGGTCGGCATCCTCCTGGCCCAGGCCAAGGTCCCGGCCGAAGGCCTGAAGCGCCTGGACAAGAACCGGAACATCCTGACCCAACTGGTCTCGCTGTACGGCAAGAAGGTGCCCAAGGACGTGCTGGTCTACGCCGCCATCCAGGGCATGCTGTTGGGCCTGGACGATCCCTACTCGGTCCTGATGGGGCCCGACGAGTACGGCAAGCTCCAGGAGTCGGTCCAGAACAAGGAATTCGGCGGTATCGGCATCTACATCGAGCTGGACAAGGACGCCGGCAACCAGTTGACGGTCTTCGAGCCCATCGATGGGACTCCGGCGGCCCGGTCCGGGGTGGAGTCCGGAGACCGCATCCTGGCGATCGACGGCAAGAGCACGAAGGGGATCACCCTGGACGGAGCCCAGGCAGCCATCCGGGGGCCCGTCGGCTCCAAGGTGATCCTGAAGGTCCAGCGTCGAGGCCAGAAGGCTCCCCTCCAGATCCCGATCACCCGGGCCAACATCCACGTGGTGTCGGTGACGGGCAAGATGCTGCAGGATGGGATCGGCTACCTGCGGATGCGCCAGTTCGGCGCCCTGACGGCCAGCGAGTTGGAGACCGAGATGGGCAAGCTGCGGGACCAGGGCGCCCGGGGGCTGATCCTCGATCTGCGGAACAATGGCGGCGGGTACATCGACGCTGCGGTCAATGTCGTCGGCCAGTTCACGCAGCCCGGAAGCCTGGTGGTCTATACCATGAACCGCGAGAAGGAGCGCCGCGACTACCGGTCCACCTCGCGCGGCGGGGGCGGTGTGCCCCTGGTGGTCATGATCAACCGCTACTCCGCCAGCGCCTCGGAGATCACCGCCGGGGCCCTGCGCGACCACAAGGTGGCCGCCCTGGTCGGCGAGAAGAGCTACGGCAAGGGGTCGGTGCAGCAGTTGTATCCCTTCCAGGACAACTCGGCCCTGAAGCTGACCATCGCCCGTTTCTATTCGCCCGCCGGGCACGTGATCGACCACAAGGGCCTGACGCCCGAGCACGCCGTGCCCATGGAGCCCCGCTTCGTCGGCAAGATGGACAAGGACGTGCAGATCCACAAGGCCCTGAAGGTCCTGAAGGCGGCGCTGGGCGAGTCCTAGCGCCAGCGCCGCCAGGGATCCGGGTCCCGCTGGGGCAACCCGTCGGCGAGTGCCTCGAGCCTCTCGCCGTCGTGCCGCAGGGGTGGCCCGGGCCGTCTCAAGCCTGGGGCGGGTCGGCATCCTTCGGACGCTTGAGATCCTCGGCCAGTCGGTCCCAGACATCCCGTTCGTTGGGTTCGTCGGGTTCGTCCGGCCGCTCCGGCCCGTCGGGCCCCTCCCAGCCCGGCTCCTGGTTGGGGTTCTTCTCGAAGTAGTCGCGGGCCACCAGGCCGACCAGGTTCGTGGTCTGTTTGTTGACGATGGCCATCACCAGGCTGCCCACGACGGGGATGAAGCGGGCCACGGCCTTCTGGGTCACCCGCACGTTGATCCGGCCCAGGAGTTGCTGCAGCAGCCTCTTGAAGGCGCGCTTGGAGGCCTGCATGACGGCGTACTTGGAGAGGACCTTGCCGCCGGACGAGGCCCCGAAGGCCGAACTGAGCACCCAGAACCCCTCGCGCGAGGTGCCCGGCGTGGGGCGGCGGCCGTAGACCACGGCGATCTCGGCGACCAGTTCGGCCAGCCACTTGACTAGGAGGATCAGGTCGACGCTGGTGCCGGCCACCAGGGTCACGGCGGTCCCGACCCCGGGAATGCTGGTCGGCATCGAGGTCAAGGCGCCGGTGGCCGCCAGCCAGTTTCCCTTGCTGGCGGTCAGCTCGCGGCTGAGTTTGGCGCGATCCCAGTCTGGGTGGGCCTCGCGCAGATTCTCGACGGTTCCTTCCACCTTCTCCCAGTTGACGCTATCGAAC
>CAZQPM010000173.1:0-8366 GCA_964595195.1 uncultured Burkholderiales bacterium
CGGCCCCGGGCGGCAAGGACCCCGGCCACGGGACGTTGCGCCCCGTTGTCTGCCGGGCGGGGGCGCGCCGGAAGGGCGGGGGGGAGCTCCTGGGCCTCCAGGCTGGACAGGGCGCGCTGCAGGTCGGAATGGCGGTCGCGGGTGCACAGGAGGATCGCCGCGCTGGCCAGGGGGGTGGACATGCGGACGCGCTTCCACCGGACCGGGGCATCTCCTGCGGGTTCCGGCCCCAGGTGGACCCGCGCGCGGCAGGCAAAGGGTTCCCGAGGGCGAAATCCTTGGAGGTGCCCGCGATGGGGCGCCGGGCAGCCGCTCGGAGCCGGTCTGCGGATCCCAGGGCCTGGGGGATGGGCTCCGAGCCCTCCGCGCTTCGGAAGGAGACGGCGATGAACACGAGTCGGACCAGGCGGAACTCCGCCCAGAGGGGCATGGCCCTGGCCGTGGCCCTGGTGACCCTGCTGATCCTGACCGTCTTGGGTCTGGCCCTGGGCTCCATGGGGATCGAGAACCTCAACCAGATCCGCAAGTCCGCCGACACGGCGGCCCTGGTGCACGCCGCCAACGGTGGCCTGCACGAACTGATGGATCGCATCCATGGCGACGGGGGCAGCACGAACGGGGCCTACGGTCGGGGGGTGACGGATGGCAGAGCCGACGGCACCGGGACCTACACGACCTCCCTGGAGGCCTGCCACTACTGGTGGACCTTCAATCCCAATTCGGGCGAGCCCTACTGCACGAACAACCTGGAGGGGGACGAGGCCGTGACCGGCTGGAATGAAATGAACGTCCCGCCCCACATGGCCCTTCTGGTCACCTCGGCGGACCAGGTCCCTCGGGCCGAAAGCGCCCGCCCGGTCCGGGTGGTGGCCCTGGTCACCAACGGGATGCCCTACGCCATCGCCAGTGACGGCACCGTGGACGTCGACGAGGTCCGCAGCCTGGCTCCCGGTCAGGCCAACGTGCGCAGCAACAACACCACCGGTACAGTCCAGTCGCCGAACATCGAGGCCACCTCGGTGGACGGAATGGTCTTCTCGATGGGCGGAACCGGGACGATCAGCATCTCGGGGGCCTCGGGCCCCCGGCTCTACAACCAGGACCCCTTCCCGATCCCCGACATCCCGGTGCCGGACCTGGTGAAGAGCCAGAGCCCCAGCGGGATTCCCGGGGTCCAGCCATCCCAGGCCCACCCCTACGGAGGGCCTGCGGTCGTCCAGATTCCCGGAAACGGGCCGCACTCCCTGGCCAACGACGGCAGCGGGAACCTGATGATCGACGGGGTCAGCCTGACCCCCCTCCCCGTCAGCGTCTACGTCAAGGGCGACACCAAGAGCTCGGGCGGAGGGAATATCCTGATCCCCCGGGGCGTCCACCTCTTCGTCGAGGGTGACCTGACCTGCAGCGGCTCGATGAACCAGGGCACCACGGACGCGCCCCCGGGATCCGGCCCCACCAGCGGCCTGCCGTCGAACCAGAACTTCGTGGTCGTCAGCGGGAACATGACCTTCAACGGTGCCCAGGGTCAGAGCCTGAACATGCTGGTGGGGGGCAACATCCGCCAGAACGGGACCAGCCAGTTCGCCGGCCTGGTCTATTCCCGGGAGGGCAGCGTGAACGTCAACGGCGGAGGCACGCTGACGGGCTCGGTCATCGCCCGCGCCGGCGTCAACCGCACCGGGAACACCGACGCCAAGAACCTGGACGTCGTGTTCAACCCCCGCGTCTTCGACTCGGTGCGCTGGCTGGGGTTCAACCTGCTGGGGCCGGTGCGGACCAACAGTTGGTGGGTCATCTCCCGCTAGGATCCTTGTGGGGAGGGCAAGCCCGCCTGGGGGCCAGGGCGGGCGCCACCGGGTCCGGGCGTTGCCGGAAGCCGTCCGGCAACGCGGCCCTCGGCCCGGCCCTCCGGATCGAGCCGGCGGGCCGGGCTCCCCGCAGGTTCAGGAACGCCCTTCGATGCGCAGCCGCGAGACGATCGAGTTGTCGTTGCTGCTCTCGCCGCCCGTCCGGGCCACGCCGGCGCTGGTGTTGATCATCTCCAGGTCGACACGGATCGGATTCTGGAAGACCTGGTGGCGGGTCACGCCGTTGACGATCGCGTAGCAGTCGAAACCGCCGCGGGGCCGCGCGTTCGTGGGGGCCAGGATGCCGTGGGCCAGCAACCGCCGGTTGCGCCCGCTGCTGCGGATGGTGGCCGAGGTGATGTTGTTCTCCGTCCCCTGCTGGGCCTGGGTCTTGGGAAAGCCGGCGGGCACGATCTCGGCGACGTACAGGGCCTGCATCCGCGGGTTGTTGGGGTAGGAGGGATCGGTGTCCAGGTAGTAGCCGATGTATTTCTGCCAGATCGGCACCCCGAAGTTCTCGTCGTACTGGAAGACATTGTCGTCGGCAGCCCCGGTGGCGGGCTTGCGCGCCGAGAGGAAGACGATGCCCACAGGCACGGCGGTGTATCTGCCGTTGGGGTAGGACTGCACGGTGCTGGCATCGGTCTCCATCAGGTCCCGGGTCAGGCGGGCTCCGACGGTGTTCAGCGCCTGCTGGACCTCGACCGAGGCCCGGGCGATCTCGAAGTAGCGCCGCCCGGCCATGAAGATGCCGTAGATCGCCAACATGACCATCGACACCAGGGCCATGTAGGTGAGGATCTCGATCAGGGTCGCTCCGGGCTGGCGCCGTGGGGTTCTCATCGCTGCCTCCTCACCAGGACCGGGTGCGGCTGGACTGGATCGTGACGGTGCGGGTCGTGGTCGTGCCCGTGACCTCGGTCTGTCTCCAATTGGTCTGCACCGTGATGGTCGCCTTGTTGGCGGTGCTCAGGTCGTTGGGCAGGACGGTGATGACCGTCTCGTAGATGGCCGGACTGGTGACCCCGTTCACGACCACGGCGAGGCGGTCCACGATGGGGTCATCCGTCGACTCCATGGAGGTGAAGGGTTTGCAGCGTTCCTGGTCCATGTAGGCCTGCGCCAGTTGGCTGCCGGTCACGTAGAACTTGCCCTGGTGGACGCTGCGGAAGGAGATGGGAAACATCCCCATCAGCAGCAGGAAGGTGCTGGCCAGAAGGACGATCGCCAGCATCAACTCGACGAGACTGAAGCCTGGGCCGCGCCCGCCCCGGGATACTGCAACCATTCCAGCTACCTCCGCCGAAGGCCCTTGCGATGAGGGTATTCCCAGCGCGCTTCCCGATTCCCTGCCGCCCCCCAGCCTTCGGCCAGCTCCAGGCGGAAGCGGAGGACGGCCGGCTGGCGGGGATCCAGCAGGGCCCCTCGGGTCCGGACGAAGGGCCGCTGCAGGTTGCCGGAGAGGCGATGGCCGCAGATCGGGATTGCCCGGGCCAGCCAGAGGTCCTGCCAGGATTCCTCCAGAACAAACCCGGTGGCCCCTTCCGATTCCTGCAGCGGTTTCCCTGCCGCGCCGCCGGAGTCTGCGGGGGTAGGGACGGAGGTGCTCTGACCCCGGGCTGATCCAGGTCAGCGTTGAAGTCCCGGTGCCGGATGCATACTGTCCCTCGGACCCATCCTTCCAGCAACCATAGGGAGACTCAAGACATGGCAAATGTGAACAAGTCCCGTGGAACCATCGCCATCCTGACCGGGGGCGGCGATGTCCCGGGTCTGAATCCCGCCATCCGCGGGGTCACCATCCGGGCCCTGCGGGAGGGCTACCGCGTGATCGGTCTCCGCCGCGGTTGGGCCGGTGTGGTCGAGGTCGTCCGCGAGAAGAATGCGGACAACTCCAATTGCTACACCGTGCTCAGTGAGGAGGAGGTGAACCGGGCGGCTCGCACGGGTGGCACCTTCCTGCACACCTCGCGAACCCGCCCCAGTCACCTGCCGAAGGTCAACGTGCCCGAGCATCTCCGCGACAAGTACAACCAGGAGATGAACGACATGACCCCGGAGGTCATCAAGAATCTCAGTTGGCTGGGGGTCGACTACCTGATCCCGATCGGCGGCGACGACACCCTCAGCTATGGGGTGCGGCTGTCCCAGGAAGGCGTCAAGTGCGTGGCCATCCCCAAGACGATGGACAACGACGTGCCGGGAACCGACTACTGCATCGGCTTCTCGACCTGCGTCACCCGGACCATCACCATGGCCAACGACCTGCGCACCTCGGCCGGTTCGCACGAGCGCTTCCTGGTCATGGAGGTCTTCGGACGCTATGCCGGGTTCACCGCCATGCTGCCCACGATGGCCGGGGCCGCCAACCGCTGCGTGATCCCCGAGTACAAGTTCGATATCGAGCAATTGTGCGAGTTGCTGGTCGAGGATCGGGCCAAGAACCCCAGCAACTACTCGGTCGTCCTGGTCTCGGAGGGGGCCATGTTCTCCGGTGGCGAGATGGTCTTCCGCAGCGGCGAGAAGGACGCCTACGGGCACGCCAAGCTGGGTGGCATCGGGGAACTGGTGTCCGCCCGCCTGAAGGACCTGTCGCCGAAGTTCAACCGCGGCCGTCGCATCAACGTGATCGACCAGAAGTTGGGGTACACGGTGCGCGGTGGCTCGCCGGACGCCATCGACTCGATCGTGCCCATGGCCTACGGGAACCTGGCCCTGGACCTGATCCTGGATGGCCTGCA
Organism: uncultured Burkholderiales bacterium; assembly: GCA_964595195.1. Lineage (GTDB taxonomy): Bacteria > Vulcanimicrobiota > Xenobia > Xenobiales > Xenobiaceae > CAZQPM01. The sequence goes on from CAZQPM010000173.1 coordinate 4,589, forward strand.
CGGGCGCCTGGTCGTGCTGCGCAACGGTCGCTACGACAACGTGCCGCTGGAGGTGGTCACGGCCACCAAGAAGGTCGTCAACGTCCAGAAGCACTACAACACCGAGCGTCTGAGGCCCAAGTACGAGCGCATGGAGATGGCCCCGCTGTTCATCATGACCAGCGAGGAGTAGGCTACCGCCCCGGTGCGCCGCCGTCCCTTGGGCGGCGCGCCGGGGCCTGCACCAGGTCCGGTGCTCCGCCGTCAGCGACGCGGCGCACCAGGGCCGAAAGCGTGATCGGCAGAGGAGGGGCATCATGTTGAACCTCAGGAACATCCTGGTTCCGGTCGACGCATCCGAGCGTTCGTTGGCCGCCATTCCCTTTGCCAGGGAGTTCGCCCGCCACTGGCAGGCCGGCGTGGTCCTGGCCCAGGCCTGCGGCAGCCAGGGCTCGGTCCAGAGGGCTGCCGGGCGCCTGGAGAAGCTGGGCGGAACCCTGCAGCCGGTGCCGGCCCGGGCCGTGCTGGGCATCGGATCTCCGGTGGAATTCCTGGTGGAACTGGGTGAGAAGACCGAGAAGTCCCTGGTGGTCATGGCCACACGGGGCCTGCGCGGTGCGGCTCGAGAGGTCCTGGGCAGCGTGGCCGGACAACTGGTCTCCCAGGCTCCCTTTCCCCTGCTGACCGTCAAGCGCAGGGACCAGCGCCTGCTGCGGGGCCCCGATGAGGCCGCCGGAGAGACGGCGCCGCACCTGCAGCTTCGGCGGGTCATGGCCGTGACCGACCTGTCGCCTGAATCCATGTACGCCGTGGACTACGCCGGGGCCGTGGCCCGGGTCTTCGGCTCGGAGATCCTGCTGCTGCATGTCTTCGAGCCCGGGATCCTGGAACTGGGCACGTTCCGGCGTCGGCGCGCAGCCCAGCGCTTCCTGGAGCAGATCGGGCGCAGGGTCGGGGTCCCCGCCGACCAGGTGATGCTGGAGACCGGGCCGGTCACCCGGACCATCCTGCACGTCGCCGAGGCCTATGGTGTGGACCTCCTGGTCCAGGCCACCCGCGGCCGGCGCCTGGTGGCCGGCCTGCAACTGGCCAGCACCTGCCGGGCCGTGGTGCGGCGCTCACCCTGTCCCGTCCTGACGGTCAAGGTTCCCGATCCCGGGATCCTGGGGACGATGACCGAGTTGCCCGAGCCGGAAGCCCCGAACTCGCACGCGTAGGCCAGGATCCCGGCCGACGGGTGCGCTCGGGGCCATGCCAACCGGTCGAGCCGACGAGCCAGCGCGCCTGCACCGGCCCCGCCCCAGAAGGAACCGCATGAATTCCGGTTCATACGCCGGGGTTCATGCGGTTCCGTGTCCGGCCAGGAGCCCGGCCGACGGCCAGCACCAGGCGCGAGGGGGTCCTGGTTGACGTCCGTCCGACTAGTATGATTGACTGTCTGTTCAGTCAATCACCCCGTGTGGTAGACTGGCTTCGGCATATTGACTGAATGAACAGTCAGCAAAAAGGAAAGGCCGTCCCATGCGTGTTCCCACCATCCCTGTCCTGGCTCTGATCGCCCTGACCCTGGTCGGCTGTGGCCGTGAGAAGGCCGGAGAGGGCGCCACCCCGGCGCCGGCTCCCACCGCCGCCGAGGCCGCCCCCGTCACGGTGGCCGTCGCCCGGCAGGGTCACCTGGATCAGACCGCCACCATGACCGGGCACCTGCGGGCCCTGTCCAAGGCCCAGATCCATTCTCGCGTCGGGGGTCGGGTCGTCTCGGTCGACGTTCGGGAAGGCGACCGCGTGGCCGCCGGCCAGGTCCTGGTCGTCCTGGAGGCCACGCCCCTGCAGGCCCAGGAGCGTCAGGCCGCGGCCAATCTCCAGGCTGCCCAGGCCCGCCTGACCCAGGCCCGCACCGGACGGGGACTGACCGATGTCTCGTCGGACCTGGAGATCCAGCGGGTCCAGCAGGGCGTCTACCAGGCCGAGGCCAACACGGCCCGGGCTCGGGCCGAGCACGAGGACGCGGTGCACAACCTGCAGCGCCAGCGGGGCCTTTTCGACCAGAGCGCCGTCTCGAAGTATTCCGTCGAGCAGGCGGAACTGCGCGAGAAGGTCTCGGCCGAGCAACTCCAGGCCGCGCTGAGCGGCGAGAAGGCGGCCCGCGAGGCGGTGCAGATTGCCCGCGCCAACCGCCAGCAGGTCGGCATGCGCGAGGCCGAGGTCGAGGCCGCCGCCGCCGCCGTCGAGCAGGCCCGGGCCGCCCTGGAGGCCGTGCGCGTGGACCTGGAGGACTCGGTCCTGCGGTCGCCCATCGCCGGGACGGTGGTCAAGCGCTCGGTCGAGCCGGGCCAGGCCCTGGGCTCCAACAGCAGCACGCTCCTCCTCACCGTGGTGGACAACTCCACCCTGGACATGGTGGCCCCTCTGGATGAGCGCTATCGGGCCGACGTCCGACGCCACGCTCCGGTCCAGGTCCGGACCGCTGTCGGCGGCACCGTGACGGGCCGGGTGGTCGATGTGATCCCCGCCTCCGACCCCGCCACCCACACGATCACCGTGCGCGTCCAGGTTCCCAATGCCCAGGGCAGCCTGGTGGAAGGCGCCTACGCCTCGGCGGACCTGGTCCTGCGTCGGGTCGAGGGGGTGGTCGTCTCGCGGCAATCCCTGCATCGCAAGGGGGACGGCGTTTCGTTGGTGCGGGTTGAGGGCGACAAGGCCCGGCGGGTTCCCGTGAAGGTCGTCTTCCAGACCCAGTCCGAGGCCGTGGTCACCGGGATTGAACCCGGTTCCACCGTGGTGGTGACCGGTGGCGAGAACCTCGAGGATGGCCGTTCCGTGGAGATCCGCCAGGAGGAGAACGAGGGATGAGCCTCTGGGACTTCTGTATCCGCCGGCCCGTCTTCACGACGGTGCTGATGGCCAGCCTGCTGGCCGTGGGGGCCATGGGCTACACCCGCATGGGCGTGGACCTCATGCCCGACTTCGATATCCCCGTGGTCAACATCGTGACCACCATGCCCGGCGCCGACCCCGAGGTCATGGACCAGGACGTCACGGACCTCATCGAGTCCGAGGTCGGCACCCTGGAGGGCGTCGACGCGATCACCTCCCAGTCCTTTGAGGGCTACTGCTCGGTCACGGTGCAGTTCCTGCTGGAGCGGGACATCGACGTCGCCGCCCAGGAGGTCCGGGACAAGATCTCCAAGCTGCAGAAGGAGCTGCCGACCGGTATCGATCCCCCCGTCGTGCAGAAGGTGGACCCCGCCTCCTCCCCGATCATCTGGCTGGCCATCTACGGTGATGCCGACGCCCAGCAACTCTCGGATCTGGCCGACAACGTTGTCAAGGAACGCCTGCAGAGCCTGCCGGGCGTCGGCAGCCTCCTGTTCGGCGGCTTCCGCGAACGCACCGTCCGGGTCTGGCTGGACCCGGCGGGGATGCGCAAGTACGACGTGGGGCCGGCCCAGGTGGTGGCGGCCCTGCAGGCCTGGCATGTCGAGTTGCCTGGAGGCCGCATCGAGAACGAGGCCTCCGAGTCCACCATCAAGATGAAGGGCGAGTTCGCCAACCTGGCCGAGTTGGAGGACATGGCCGTCGACTGGCGGGGTGGGGCCCCCATCCGCCTGAAGGACGTGGCCCGGGTCCAGGACGGAGAAGCCGACCTGCGCACCATCGCCCGCCTGAACGGCCAACCCTCGGTGGCCCTGGGCGTACGCAAGCAGTCCGGTGCCAACACGGTCGGCGTGGCCGATGCCGTCCGCGAGAAGATCCCCGAACTGCAGGCCCTGATGCCTCCGGGGGTCAAGCTGCAGGT
>CAZQPM010000173.1:8376-8654 GCA_964595195.1 uncultured Burkholderiales bacterium
GACAACTCCAGGTTCATCAAGGACTCGGTCCACGGCGTCGGGTTTGACCTGGTCTTCGGCGCAGCCTTCACGGCCGTCGTGATCTTCCTGTTCCTGCGCCACGGCACGATGACCCTGATCAGCGTGATCGCGATCCCCACCTCGCTGCTGGGCGCCTTCGGGTTCATGTACTTCATGAACTTCACGGTCAACCAGATCACCATGCTGGCCATGTCGCTCTCGGTCGGTCTGGTGATCGACGACGCGATCGTGGTGCTGGAGAACATCCACCGCCACAT
>CAZQPM010000174.1:0-4391 GCA_964595195.1 uncultured Burkholderiales bacterium
ACCCCCAAGGCCCTGCGGGGAACCGGTTCCAGGCCCAACTCGCGGGCCCGCGCAGGGTCGGCGGTGAGTACCCGCAGGATGGCCTGCGGGCGCTGGCGTCGGATTTCGTCGGTCAGGGCCTCGAGGATGGCTTCGTCTCCGAGGTTTCCGAAGCCGTAGTAACCCGAGACCAGGATTCGTGGAGGTCTGGACACGGCGGCGGATTACGCCGGCCGGGGCCCGGTTCCTCCGCCGGGCGCAGGCTCCCGAGGAGTGGCCGCGAAGGGTGCGCCGTGTCCAGAAGGCTGACGTGGATGGGAATCCTGTTGATCATGACGATGTCGATGGCATGCCAGGGCCAGGAGGACCTGGACCGATTCTCAGGCCAGCGGGCCCTGGAGCACGTCCGCACCCAGGTCGCCCTGGGCCCTCGCCCGCCGGGCAGCGCGGCCTCCGCGCAACTGCGCGGCTGGTTGCGGGACCGGCTCGAGCCCCTGGGATTCCAGGTCGAGGAGCAGGCCTTCGTGGCCCGCACCCCCCGGGGGCGGATCCCCATGGTGAACGTGGTGGCCACGCTGCCCGGCAGCGCTCCGGAAACCCTGGTGCTGGGGGCCCACTACGATACCAAGCTGTTCCGGGACTTTCCGTTCGTCGGGGCCAACGACGGGGCCTCGGGGGTGGCGGCCCTGCTGGAACTGGGCCGGGTCCTGCACCTGCGCCCCCTGCGGCATACCCTCCGGCTGGCCTTCTTCGACGGCGAGGAGGCCCTGGCGGAGTGGGGGCCGGATGACAGCCTGTATGGCAGCACCCACCTGGTCGATTCCTGGGTGGATCGCGGCCTGGCGCGCCGGATCACCGCCGTGTTCGTCCTGGACATGGTGGGCGACCGCCGGCTGCGCATCTCGGACGAGACCAACTCCCACCCGCAACTGCGCGAGATGCTTCGGGAGGAGGCGATCCGCCTGGGTTACGGGACCGTCTTCTCCGGTCCGGCCGTCGGCATCGACGACGACCACGTGCCCTTCCTGACGGCGGGAATCCCGGCGGTCGACGTCATCGGCTTCGTGGCGGACGCCGACGGCCTCTACCCTCCCTACTGGCATACGGCCGAGGATACGCTGGACAAGGTGGAGGCCGCCAGCCTGCAGGCCGTGGGGCTCACGGTGGAGGCCTGTCTGCGGCGCCTGGACGCCGGTCTGCGCTGAGCCGGCGGCGGGCCCGCTCTAGGAGTTGCCTGGTTGCCGTCGAAGATTGCTTCCAGGACCCTTCCGCCGCTTCCGGGCTCCCGTCAGGGGCCCCGGGCCAGGGCGGTCGAGGCGTCCATCCCGGAAGGGGGTCCACGTGAATCAAGAGGTCCAGGAGTCCCGGGAGGGATCGCCCGATCCCGTGCGGGTGGTGATCGTGGAAGACTACGACCTGCTGCGCGAGGGCCTGGTCCTGATGCTCAGGGCGGCCGGCGGCTTCGAGGTGGTGGCCCAGGCGGCCAGCGCCGAGGAGGCCCTGAAGGTCGTGGATGAGCATCGACCGGACCTGCTGTTGCTGGACCTGATGCTGCCCCAGATGAGCGGCACCGAGCTGTGTCGGCTGGTGCGCCAGAGCCAGCCCGACCTGCAGGTGGTCCTGTTGACCGGTCACGCGGACCTTTCGCAGATTCTTGAGGCCGTCCAGGCCGGAGCCTGCGCCTACCTGCCCAAGGAGATCCGACCCCAGGAACTCGTTGAGTGCCTCCGCCGGGTGCGCCGCGAGGGCAGCCTCCTCGAGCCGTTCCTGGCCCGGCGCCTGCTGGCCACGCTGACCCGGCCGGGGGGTGGGAGCGGCCTGCCCCTGGGTGGCCTGACCCCTGCGTCAGCCTCCTCGGGCCCGGAGACCGGGCCCCTCTCGCCTCGTGAACTGGAGATCCTGCGCGGGATCGTGGGCGGCGGCTCCAACCGTGAAGTGGCCGAGAATCTCTCGATCAGCGAGTTCACGGTGGCCAACCACCTCAAGAGCATCTATCGCAAGCTGGGTGTCCGTGACCGCACCCAGGCCGTGCTGGCAGCCCTGAACCGCGGGCTGCTGGCCCTGGTGGCGGTGCAGGTGGCCGCGCTGCTGGCTTGAGGTCTGCCTTGGAGGAGCGCCGGTCTGCAGGCGGAAGCAACCCCACGCAGAGAGGTGTCCGAGCGGGATGACTGCCAGGCTGCGAGCCGGTGAGGTATTGGATGGTCGCTACGCGGTGGAGCGCATCCTGGGCGAGGGCGGCATGGGCGCCGTCTACCTGGCCCGGGACGCCCGTCTGCCCGACCAGGTCTGGGCCATCAAGGAGATGGGCGACGACTTCCAGGACCCCGCCGAGCGGCGCGAGGCCCTGGAGGCCTTCCGGACCGAGGTCAAGCTGCTGTCCCAGTTGCACCACCCGAACCTTCCCCGGATCGCCGACTCGTTCTGTGAGGCCGGGCGCGAGTACCTGGTGATGGACTTCGTCCGGGGAGAGACCCTGGAGAGCCTCCTGGAGAGCCGCCCGCGCCTGACGGTCGAGGAGGCCCTCAGCGTGGCGGTCCAGGTCGCCGACGTCCTGCAGTACCTGCACGAACGCCCCCAACCCGTGGTCTTCCGGGACCTCAAACCCGGTAACATCATGCTGGCCCCCGCGGACTCCGGAACCCGCGAACGGGGGGTCCGCCTGATCGACTTCGGCATCGCCCGCTTCTTCAAGAGTGGCCAGACCTCGGATACCCGAGCCCTGGGCACCCCGGGGTACGCCGCGCCCGAGCAGTATGGCCGGGGCCAGTCCGACGCCCGCACGGACCTGTACGCCCTGGGGGCCACCCTGCACCACGCCCTCAGCGGGGTGGATCCCTCGCGGGAACCCTTCAACTTCGCCCCCCTGCGCACCCTGAACCCCGAGGTCCCCGAACCCCTGGAGGCCATCGTCCGTCGGGCCGTGGCCCTGTCCCCCGAGGACCGGTTCCCCAGCGCCGCTGCCTTTCGCCAGGCACTGGAGGAGTTGAGGCATGTGCCCGAGGCCTTCCCCAAGCTTCCCGAGCGCCTGCGGACCGGCCCCTTGCCGGCGCCCCCCTTCAACCGTTTCGAACCCGAGCGCCTGGAACTGGGCCGGCATCGCCACGGCACCGCCGTCCGGGCCCGGGTCCTGCTGCGCGGGGCCGTGGACGGGCGGCTGCAGGCCTCCGATCGTTGGATCCGCGTCGCGCCCGAGTCCGTCCAGGGGCGGGATGTTCCCGTCGAGGTCACGGTCCTGACCGGCCAACTGGGCATGGGCGGGCGCCACACGGGTGCGATCCTGTACGAAGCGGGAACGCCGGGGACCAAGGATTTGCCGCGTCTGGGCCTGGAGGTCGAGGTCGAGCCCGCCCGCATGGGCTGCTGGGCCATGCCCCTGGCCCTGGTGCTGGCCCTGGCCTCGATGGTGCCCTTCCTGGGCCTGGTCACCGCCGGGGTCCTGTGGGTGATGCTGCTGGCGGCGCCGCGCCACGAACGGGCGCCATTGTATCTGTTCACCCTGGCCGCGACGATCCTGGCCCTGGTGATCAGCGGCCTGGCCGGAGGCCTGGTCTACCTGCGATACTTCCACGGGCCCTGAGCCCGTCCGACCATCCGAGGAGGCGATCCCATGCTCTGTCCATCCTGCGCCAGTGAGAATCCCGCGGATTCCCGCTTCTGTGAAGATTGCGGGGCCTTCCTGGAGGCTGGGGGGGACGAGCCTGAGGCGGTCGGCGTCGCTCCCGGCCCCCTGGCTCCGGGGCACCTCGTGGCGGGGAGCCTCCTGGTGGAGCGGGTCGTCGACAGCGGGGGGACCGTGAACCTCTACGAGGCGCGGCGGTCGGACGAACCCGCTCGACGTCTCCTGGTTCAGGAGGTTCCCGGCCCCGGTCCTGAGGACGAGTCGGGCTGGGACCTCCTCTCGTCCGTCCAGGAGGGTGCCCTGTGGCGCCCCGGCGAGCGCTTGGAGGAGGCGGGCCGGGTCTTTCTGGTGGGGCCCTGGCCCGGCGTGGAATCCCTGCAACAGCGACTGGCCGCGGGCGGACTGCCCGTCGAGCAGGTGGCGCGGATGGGTGAGGAGCTGCTGCGCGCCCTGGAGGCCGTCCACCAGGCCGGCTGGCTGCACCGCGGCCTGAGCCCCGAGGCCATCTGGTTGGACGAAGAGGGCCGGCCCGTCCTGGTGCGCTGCGAAAGGGCCCGGCCCGTGGCCCGGACCTGCGAGGAATACTCGGTCATCCAGGGCTACTCCTCGCCGGAGGCCTACGGAATGCAGGGCGGGGTGGTGGATGTCCGCTCGGACCTCTACAGCCTGGGCGCGGTCCTCTACTCGGCCTTGACCGGGCAGAGGATGAACCTGGAGGCCCGCGAGACCTTCTTCTTCTTCCCCCGGCCCCAGGTTCCCGGGGCCTCGGGCCTCCTGGACGTGACCCTGCGGG
>CAZQPM010000174.1:4401-8644 GCA_964595195.1 uncultured Burkholderiales bacterium
CCGTCGAACGCGAACCGGCGCGCCGCTACTCCAGCGCCGAGGAGATGCGCCGCGCCCTGGAGGAGGCCCGCGCGCAACTGGAGGCTCAGCCCTCCCCACGCCTGGATCCCGGCGGCAGGGTGACCCGCGGGAAGGGCTATCGGGTGGCCCTGAAGTCCGATATCGGGTTGGTGCGTCGGGTCAACCAGGACGCCTGGTTGGAGTGCCGTCTGGCAGCCTGCGAGAGGGACGTCCCGGTGCAGGCGCACCTGGTCGTGGTGGCAGATGGAATGGGCGGAGAGGCGGAGGGCGACAAGGCCGCCTCCCTGGCGGTTCGGGCCGTGGCCCACGAGGTGGTCGAGCGCTTCCTGACCTTTGCCGTCGGTTCGGCCACGGCCCTGCTCCTTCCTGAGGACCCCGGCGAGCGGAACTCGCTGGTCCTGAAGAGGGCCCTGGAGAGAGCCAACCGGACGATCCACCAGTATGCCTCCCAGGAGTCCTCGCGCACCGGCATGGGATGCACGATGACCGCCTGCCTGCTGGAGGGTGACCTGGCCGTGTTCGGTCACGTGGGGGACACCCGGGGCTTCCGGATCGGAGCCACCCTGGACCAGGTCACCACGGATCACTCCCTGGTGGGAAGCCTGGTGCAGATGGGGCACATGACCCGTGAGGAAGCCCGACATTCCCCACGGCGCAGCGTGATCTACCGGGCCCTGGGCACGGCACCCGAGGTGGAGGTCGACCTCTACCGGCGCCGTCTGGAGCCCGGGGACTACCTGCTGATCTGCTCGGACGGGGTCTGGGAATACTACGACGACGAGGAGTTGCTGGCGTTCTTCCAGGGCTCGCCGGACCCCGAGACGGTCTGCAACCGCCTGGTCCAGACGTGCCTGGCCCGCGGCGCCGACGACAACGCCACGGCCGCCGTGGTTCGCTGGGATTAGGGAGGGACGGGGACAAGGATTCTCCCGGACGGAACGGGAAGAGTCCGCTCCGGTGCGCAGGCAGCGCTTCCTACCGCCGGGTTTCGATGGAACTGGAGGATTCACCGTGGCCGAAGTCAATCTTGCAACCTACCTCAGCTATCAGGCCGTGATGACCACCAGCGAGAACAAGCTGGTGTACCTGTTGGCGGAGGTTCGGCCCGGCCCCGAGATCGGAACCGGTCCAGCCGCTCTGAACATGGCCATCGTGCTGGACAAGAGCGGTTCGATGTACGCCGCCCAGAAACTGGACTACGTGATCGAGGCCGTCAGCCACGTGATCGACCAGTTGCGTCCCACGGATCTGTGCGCCCTGGTCGCCTTCGCCGACAAGGCCCGGGTCCTGATCCCGTCCAGCCAGATCTACGACAAGCACTCCGCCCGGCAGATGGTGCGCAAGATCGACCAGATCGACGTCGGCTCGGGGACCGAGATGCTGCACGGCATCAACGCGGCGGTTGAAGAGGTGCGCCGCGGTTTTTCGCGGGATCGGATGAACCACATCATCATCCTGACCGATGGCCTGACGCTGCACGAGGCCCGCTGCAAGGAGAAGTGCATCATGGCGGCCGAGGAGGGCATCTCGGTGTCGACGATCGGGGTCGGGGACGACTTCAACGAGAAGCTCCTCCTGGACGTCGCCAACTCCTGTCGGGGGACCTCGTACTACATCGACAGGCCCCGCGACATCCCGTCGATCTTCGATGGCGAACTGCGCGGCGTCCAGAGCGTGGTCGTGCGCAATCCCGAGGTCCGTCTGAAGCTCTCCAAGGACGTGCACGTGCGGAGGGTCTACAAGGTCAAACCGCTGATCAACGACCTGGGGGCCGTTCCCGAGATCGACCGCACCTGCAGCGTCCGGCTCACCGATCTGCAGAAGGAGGAGACCCAGTCCCTGCTCTTCGAGCTGGTCCTGCCCTCGCGTCAGGCGGGCACCTATCGCGTGGCCCAGGCCTCGCTGGTCTACGAGATGCCCGGCCAGGCCGCCGCGGCCTCCACCGTCACTTCGGACATCACCATGACCTACACGGCGGATCCCAGCCAGGCCTCGGTGGTGACCCCCCGGGTCATGCAGGTCGTCGACGCGGTCAGCGTCTTCCGCCAACAGACCCGGGCCCTGGAACTGGCCCAGGCAGGCGACCGCTCCCGGGCGACGCAGTTGCTGCGTTCGGCCGCCACGCAACTCCTGCAGCAGGGCCAGAAGGATCTGGCGGACCAGGCCCTGGCCGAGGCCACCCGAATCGAGAGCGGTGCGGCCGCCACTTCAGCGGGCACCAAGAAACTGGAATACGGAACCCGGAAGTTGACACAGTTGCTGGACTCGGTCCCGCCCTTGCCGGAGGCCTCCCCGGCCGGATTCGACCCTGCCTGAGCCGTCGCCGCTTCCGGCAGCCCCTGTCCCTCCCCATCCGTCGGTCTGAAAAGGAGAACGTCCATGAAGTGCAGCGTTTGTAGCTCGGAGAATCTCGAGGGTTCGGCCTACTGCGAGGATTGCGGCGCCCGCCTGCCCGGCTCGGTGGTCATTCCGACGCAGGAGGCCCCCGCCGTCGCGGCCCCCGCCCCGACTCCGGTCCCGGCCCTGACGCCGGTGGCTGCACCTGCACCGGTGTCCAGCGCACCGCCTGCGCCCGTCGCGGCGGAACCGGCCCTGGCCGGGGGAACCGTGCGCTGTTCCGCCTGTGGCGCTGACAACCCGTCCTACGAGGCCTACTGCGAGGACTGCGGGGCCAGCCTGGCCGCGGCCCGGGCCGAGGCCGTGGTTCCACCCTCGGCTCCGGCTCCGGCTCCGGCTCCGGCACCTGCTCCGGCTCCCGCGGCGGCGAGGCCCCGTCTGATCCTGCTCGAGGGGGGAGGCGAGTTCCCCGTGGACCAGGACCTCGTGGCTCTGGGGCGGAAATCACCTGCCGACTCGATCTTCCCGGAAGTCGACCTGACCGAGGCCGACACCGAGTCCTACGTGTCGCGGCGTCACGGTCGCATCCTGTGCCAGGAGGGCCGCTTCCTGTACGAGGACGTCGGTTCTTCAAACGGTTCCTTCCTGAATGGGAACCGCCTTTCGGCCGGAGTGCAGTCGGAACTGCACGATGGCGACCGGCTCCGCCTGGGCAGGACCGAGATGGTCTTCCGGGTCTGAGTCTCCGAAGAACCCGAGGACTCCGAGGAGGGACCCCATGGAACAACCCGACATCCTGGGCACTCTGAAGGGCGGCCTGGGCCTGGCGGGCCGACTGGCCGGCAAGGGAGTGGGCGAGGTTTCGGGCCTCTTCAAGGGGCGCGAGGAGGGGGGGAGCAACGGCGAGAGCGGCCTCTACTGGCGGCGCGCTTCGGCTCTGCCCGCGCGGGGGCTGGTACCCTCCCTGGAGTTCTTCGAGGCCCAGCAGGGAGCCCGGTTCAGCGTCGGCCTGGTCAAGAACCTGACCATGTCCAAGGCCGAGCGGGCCTTCGTCCAGGCGTGTTCGGAACTGGTCGTGGGACGCCTCGACGGGGCCCTGGATCGCCTGGGCGACGCGGCCTCTCGCGACGCCCAGTTCACCGATGCCTACTTCCTGACCGGGTGCCTCGAACTGGAGAGGGGGCAGTCCCTGGAGGCCGTCCGCAGCCTCCAGAAGGCCTTGCTCTGTCAGCAGGGCCTGGGGACCCGACTGCGCAGGTACCTGCCCTCGTTCCGGATGAGTCTGCCCCTGACCGGTTCCACGGTGTTCTGCCTGGGGGCTGACCTCCTGGGGCTCAACATCCTGCTGGCCCTGGCCCAGCGCGGCTGCGGGCGCTCGGAGGATGGAGTGGCCACCCTGGGGCAACTGCTCGGGGTCATGCCGGCCGAACCGGTGGCGCTCTTCTTCAAGGCCGTCTTCCACCTGGAGGCGGGAGAGTTTCGGAATGCCGTGGACGATCTGAAGGACTTCCTGCCGGACTCCAACATCCACGTGGCGGACCTGGTGCTGTTGGGCAAGGCCTGCGAGGGGTTGGGGGATCCCCTGACGGCCTCGGAATTGTATCGCAAGGCCCTGGGACGGCAGGACCTGGACCCCATCCTGCGCCTGGACCTGCGCTACTCACAAGGCGAAGCGGCCGCAGCCGAGGGCTGGGTGCGCGATGCCGAACAGGAGTTTGAGTCCGTGCGCCTGGAGTCGCCGGACTATGTCCCCCTGCTCGAACGGTTGGGTGTGAGGATGGCCGCCGCCCCCGGCAGCGGCAGGACTCCGGGAGGCGCGCCCGCCGCCCAGACAGTGGGCCCCGCCCACCCGTCCACTGGACCCACCCACCCGTCCACTGGACCC
>CAZQPM010000175.1:0-8637 GCA_964595195.1 uncultured Burkholderiales bacterium
TGGGAGCTTGGGAGGCGGGCAGCCAGGCTCGCCCGCCTCCCCGGCTACCCGATTGGACCGGACCGGATCGGACCGAGGGGGGGCAGGGAACCGGGCGGGAGGATGGGGAACCAGGAGGGGATGAGCCCGGACACCTTCGACCCGACCGTCTTCACCTCGGCTTCAGAGTGCGCGCAAGCCCTGAAGGAGCAGGGGATCCCCCTGGGGCACCGCCTGGCCGCGCGGGTCCATGGCCTGGGTCGGCGCGGCGTGCGCTTCTCGCTGGCCCTCCTGGACGAGGCCGCGCGTCCCGGACCCTGCCAGGACCTGCTGATGGATGCGGCCTGGAGCGGCACCGAGCCCTTGATGGCCGACCGCGTGCGGGAGATCACTCGCGGGCGGCCCGTCATCCTGGTTGCCGACCATGAGGTCTGCCACCTCCTGACTCCTGACGAGGAGGCTCCCGCAGACTCCCTGGTTCGGACCTCCGGTTCCCTGCTGCCCACCGTCCTGGGGGGGCCCGACGTCCGTTCCTTCCACGGGGTGCTGTGGGATCGCAGGCGTATGGAAGAGGCGGCCCTGGCCCTGCTGGATGCCGAGGACCCCTCGGAACTCCTGGAAGCCCTGCGCTACCTCTTCCGGGCCACCACGGCCTGCGGTCAGGACCCCACCAGCCTGCTGGTCACAGCCCTGCGCCGCGGTCGTCCCGAACTGTCCCGCGAGGCGGCCTCCCTGGTCCGCGAGGTCCTGGACCGCGATTTCGGGAGGGCCCTGGGCGACCTTCTCAGCGAGGACCCCGCGCGGATCCGCGACTCGCTGCACTACTTCTCGGGTCCCGGAGCCCAGCGCTACACCCCGGTCCTGCAGGCCGTGCTGCTGCCGGCCTTGACCCCCCTGGTCCATCGCCCCGACTTCCGGTCGCTGCTGTTGCCCAGGATGCCCCAGCTCTCGCCCCTGGTCGGTCTGGATCCGGTCCCCCTGGAGTCCTTCCTGGACGCCCTGTTGGCCGAACTGCCCGACCTGGAACTCCACGAGCGCTTCGCGATCTCGGCCTTCCTGGCGGATCTGGGGCCGCGCTACCCGAAACTGGCCGGATACCTGGTGCGGCGCATGGACTCCACTGCCGACCCACACCTGGTGGCCTTCTTCGGCAATGTCCTGGCCCGGCTGCGACTGGATTCCGAACAGCAGTCCCAGGTCGTGCGCCGCCTGGTCGCCTTGTTCCGAGAGCACGGCCAGGATGCGGCCATCAGCCGACGCCTGCGCGCCACCTTCCGGGCCTTGGGACCGGCGCCCCTGGAACTGCTGTCCGAACCGGCATCGACCGCGAACCTGACGCCCGAGCAGCGGACATGGCTGGTGCACCTGTGGCAGGACTACCGCACCGGAGAGGGTCGCCTGCCTCCCGAGGAGGCCTTCGTGCGCTTCGCCCTGGGAGAGGTCACCGGGCGCAATCGCGGTTCGCTGCTGGCCCTGGTGCGCACGGGTCAGTTGATCCGCCCCGACCTGGTGCGCGCGCTGCAGTCCCTGGCAGACTCTCGGGGGCCGGTCCTGTCCTACCTCCTGGACGAGGCCTGGCGGATGGAGGACCCCGACGACGTGCCGATCCTGGAGGTCCTGGCCGGCATGGGGCGCGAGGCCTTGGAGAGGGCCTTCGCCCTGGTCCGCGAGGAGGCCGCCCTGGAATCGGGCGGTGAGGCCGGCCGCCTAGTCCTCTTCGGCCGCCTGGCCCGGCGGATGGAGTTGAGTCCCGGCGATCTTGCGGCCATCCGGGCCTGGGTCCGCGAAGTCCTGGCCTTCTCCTTCCTGGGGCCCGAGGCCCTGCCGGCGGCCTGGTCCGGCCTGGGCGAGGTCGGGGCCATCGCAGGATTGGGAGAGGAACTGCGATCAGCGCTGGTGGAACGGCTGGGGCAGCCCCTGGAACGCTTCCCGAAGGCTCGGGTCGACGCCCTGCTGGCGATGTACCCTCAAGCGGAATCGCCCGTTCGCCGACAGGTCGAGGCCCTGTTGCGAGGCGTCCTGCGGCGCGACGCCCCCGACCGCAGGGTCCTCAGGGCGTGCCTGGAGGGCCTGGAGGACCTGTTGCGGGGAGGGCCTCTGCTGCTGGACGCCGAGCCCCTGGTGGCCGAATTGTGCCGGACGGTTCTGCACAAGGCTCCATCGGAGAGTCTGGAGCATCTGCTGCTGGCCACCCTTCGTGAGAGCGCCCAGGGCGACGGGGTCCAGGTGCCGATGGCCTGGAGCAAGGAAGACCGCGACCAGGCCCTGCGCATCCTGGGTGCGGTCGCCTGCCATCCCGACACCCCCGAACGTCTGCACCGGATGGTGGTCGTGCGCCTGTTCTCCTTCCTCTTCGACTGGCTGGACGCGGTGGAGGATGGGCGCAACCTGTACGCCCATCGGGAAACCCCCCTGTGGGAGATCCTGCGGCGCGTCCTGGCTGAAAGGCCGGGCGAACAGGGGATGCCCCTGGCGCGAGAAGCGATCCTGCGCCTGCTGGAGGTCCACCGCCGCCGGCCCGATGCCCTGGCGCTGGCTCGTCGCGAGAAGGCCCAGCGCTTCCTGTTGGAGCTGGTCCGGCTGGAAAGCGATGGCGAGGTCCTGGTGAAGGGGGTTCGGGTGGACCTGGGCCTGGCCGTCCTGCGCACCCTCCAGGACCTGGCAGCGCGGGCCGCGGGTGAGAACCGGGTTACCGAGTACCTGCTGCGGGAACTGGCAGCAGCCGGGACCCTGCCAGATGGACGGCAGGAGGACCTGGTGGCCTTCCTGGCCGGGTTGGCCCCATGAGCAGCGCCGAGTTGCTGCTGGACCTGGCCGTGCGGTCGGCGGTGACCGATGTCGTGTTGACCCCCGGCACGGGGACGGGGAATCTGCACCTGCGCGACGGCTTCCACAGCGTGCACTCGGCCCCGCTTCCGCATACGGCCCTGCGCGTTCTGGCGCGGCAACTGTCCCGCCTGGCGGGCCTGCCCCCGGAGGCTCCGGCCCTGCAACTGCAGGTGGGCTCGATCGTGCACCAGGGCGCGCGGGTGCGGGTGACCCGCATGCTTACCGAGGGCGGGCCCGTGGTGCGCCTCCGTCTGCAGATGCCCGGTCTTCTCGAGCAGGCCCTGCGGGAGTTCCGGATGGGTCGCTACGGGGGCTTGGACGTGCTGCCCTTTCTGGAGATGGCTTCAGGGGTCCTGGTGGTGGGCGGGCCGCCGGCGGCCGGCAAGACGTGTGCCCTGTCGCACCTCCTGTCGCCTTGCCAGGACCTGGCGCTGCTGGTCTCCGAGGCGCGGGAGCTCTCGGCCGACCTGGCTATGATCGACCCCGCGGGCCGCTCGGCTGGGGAGGTCGCCGCCGAGGTGGCGCGGCGGGCTCCGACCGTGCTGGCCCTGGACGAGACCGATGAGGCCCTGAAACTGGAGGTGGCCCGCCGGGCCTCGGCCGACCGCCTGGTGCTGTGCACCCTGACGGCTCCGGACCTGCCCGCCGGGGTGCGCAAGATCCGGGCCGCGGGGGTGGAACCCGAGCGACTCCTGGGCCTGTTCCGGGTGACGTGGGCCCGGGAAGCCGCCCGCCTGCGTCGGCCCGACTACCGTTGGTACCCCGTCGGTCGCCACCAGAACGGGCTGTGTCCCATCTGCGACCATCCCCGGGCCGAGGCGGGGCCCTGTCCGGGGTGTGGGTTGCCTCCGGTACGGCAGGTCCTGGACCGGGTGATCCTGGAGCGCATGAACTCCCCCGAGGGCTACCGGGCCCTGGATCGTCTGGAGCAGGAGTGGCGATCCTGAGTCCCTTCCGACCCACTGAAGGGCCGGTCTCCGAGTCCTTCCCGTGGCGCGGGTGTGCCGACCGGTCGGGGGGGCGGGCGCAAGAATCGCCGGCGCGGTCGGGGCGAGAGCCCTGGCTGGCGCTCAACCGTGGTAGAATGCAGCCGTGCTGCAGGACCTCGTCGGCCTCTGGACCTACTGGTGGGACCAACTCCTGAACTACTACCGGGTGAACCCGCTGGTCTTCGTGGTCATGTACTCGGCCAAGAGCGTGGTCTTCTGGTGGACCGTGGTCTTGATCGTCCAGCGCGCCCGGCGCCGCGACTGGGACTCGCTGCCGGGCCTGGTCCTGCTCAACGTCTCGACGAACGTCTCGCCCTGGGTGTACGTCTGGTTCTGTGGGAGGAACCTGCCGGGCTGGTATCCCTACATGGTCTACGCCCTGGCCGCCTACGGTCTGGGCTGGCTGGTCTGGTACGTGCGCCGGAAGCTGCGCCAGTTCGCAGGTCCCGAGCCCGTCCTCCGGCGCCCGGCCAGGAAGCGTTCCCCAGGGCGGCGCAGGTCACCGAAGCGCTCGCGCTGAACTGGAAGCCCACAGTCCGGGGGGTGCTTTGCGATGAGTCCTGGCCACTACACCCGTTGTCCATCCTGCGGCTCCGGCAACCTGGCAGGTGACGCCACCTGCTTCCAATGCGGGGCCGCGCTGGCGGGGGACGCTCCGCTGCCCTCCTCGACGGGCGACTCGAAGGCCACCACGGCGGCCCGGCAGGTCGCCCTGGAGATCGAGCAGGCGCAGGCCTCGTGGCGTTGGGGTTTCCACGCGGTCGTCCTGGCCCTGGCGGCTTGGATGGCGGTGCCCTACTTCACCCGCCCGGCTCACTACGGGGTGCTGGACTACGCCATCCTGCCCTTCCACGAGGCTGGCCACTACCTCTTGATGCCCTTCGCTCCCCAGTTCCTGGTCGTGGCTGGCGGGACCCTGGCCCAGTTGGGCGTGCCCCTGGGTTTCGCCCTGTACTTCCTGGGGAAGCGCCGGGAGCCGTTCGCCGCGTGCGTGGCCGCCTTCTGGCTGTGCGCCAGCCTGCAGAGCATGGGCATCTACATGAAGGACGCGCGCTTCCTCCTGCTGCCGCTCTTCGGAGCGGATCCCCTGGACGGGCACGACTGGAACTACCTGTTCGGCAGGTTGCACCTGCTGCACCACAGCGTGGCCATCGGCGCCTTCTTCCAGGGCCTGGGGCGCCTGGGCATGCTGGCCCTCCTGGCCACCATGCTGGGCCTCGTGATCCGTGAACGCCCGGTCCGGCCACCCGCCTAGAGTCCGCGTCCCCCCTCTCGCCTGTCCGGGCTTGGGGCCGGCGCGGGCACGCCCGGTCTAGAGGCAGGGGCGGCCCACTCGCGCCAGCCTCCCAGCATCGGGAAGTACAGCCCCAGCCGGATGGGGCGGCGATCCAGGCGCCCGAGAAGCCGGGCGTAGAGCTCCAGTTGGGGGCGGTAGCGTCCCTGCTCGGCGTCCAGGAAGGCCTCCACGTCCGAGCCCTCGTGGGCCCCCGTCTTGTAGTCCACGATCCAACGGGTGCCCTGGTCATCTACGAACGTCCGGTCCATCTTGATGCGCACCACCCGTCCGCCCGCCCGCCCCGCCAGGGAGTGCTCGCTGCGAGCCTCCCGATGGGAGGCGTCCAGGATCCAGCGTCCCCGGGGGCATTCCAGCAGGCGGGTCAGGGCCTGGACGGTGGTCTCGGTGCCCTCGTCCAACTCCTGCTGGGGCACTCCCAGTTGCGTCAGGGCCGCGCGGAAGGCCGGGCGCATCTCCTCCAGGCGCGGTCGGTCCCAGCCTGCGATGCCTCGGTGTCCCCAGCGTTGCAGGACCCGGTGGACCAGGGTGCCCACCTGGCGAACCGTCTCCCCGGCCCAGCGGAAGACGGGTTCGTCATCACGGGCCTCGTCGCGCAGCGAAGGCACCGGGACGGCGGGGGGAGGCTCGGGCAGTTCCAGGTCCGACGGGAGTCGGACGAGGGGGGGCAGGGGCTCGGCAAAGGGGTCTTCCTCGGTTCCCACCGGATCCTGCAGGCTCCCGACCGCCCGGCTCCCGGGGGGCGGTCCCGGACCCTCCGGGAGCGCCACGGCGCCGATCCGCTCAGGGGCTTGCGGGCCCTCGAGTCGTTCCGAAAGCGTGGCCTCGAAGCGTGCTGCCACGACCGGCCACAACAGTTCGAGCATGGTTCCGCCGGCCGGTTCCTGCAGGTGCATCCTCCCATCCTGCTCCAGGCAGGTGGTGTGGCCGAAAAGGTGCAGCCGGCGGATGGCCCGGGTGGCCGCCACGTAGAGCAGGCGGGCCATCTCGTTGGATTCGCGGCTGGATTCGACGGCGGCCAGATAGGCGTAGATGGGGTCCCGGTCGCGGCCGGTCTCGGTGATGGGGCCCAGCAGCAGGTCGCTGGAACCCACCCGGTTGAGCCGCTCGGCCCACAGCATCAAGGGCTGCCCGGGTGGGCGGGTGCGCCGGCCCAGACCCGGCAGCAGTACGACATCGAACTCCAAGCCCTTGGCCCGGTGGACGGTCATGACCTGCAGCTCGGGGCCCGCCGTGGGGTCGGGGCGCGCGTACAGTCGGCGCAGCCGGGATTCCAGGGCCTCGCCATCGGGCCAGTCCGGACGTTCGTCGAAACCCTCCAGGAGCGTCAGCCAGGCCAGCGCGTCTTCCATGGCGCCCGGCTCGGCCAGGCTGGCAGGACCGCCCAGGGCCATCCAGGTCCCCTCCACCCACCGGCGCAGGGACTGGCGGCGGCGGACGGCCAGGGCCTCGCCCAGGGTCCGGGCCAGGTCACGGCAGCGTTGCCGACCCTCGGGCTCCAGCCTCTGCAGGGAGACTTCGTCGCTCAGGAGGTCCAGGATCGCTCCCTCCCATCCTTCGGCCAGCAGGGCCAGGTCGCGCATGGTCAGGCCGCACCAGGGAGAGCGCAAGAGGGCCAGCCAGGCGATGCGGTCGCCCGGGTGCAGCAGCGCTCGGGTCAGGGCCACCAGGTCCTGGACCACGGGTCGGGTGTCCAGCTTCTCCAGATCCACGGCCTGGAAGGGCAGGCCCTCGCGGCGCAGGGCCGGGAGGACGTCCCGCAGGTGCTCGCGGCTGCGGACCAGGACCACGATCCGGGCCCGGGGGTCCGCTGCGCGCTCGGACCGGATCGTCTCGACGACCTGGACCGCCTCGGCCAGCGGGTCCTCCTGGAACAGAGGATGCACCTCGACGGCGGGACCCGGCAGCGCGGGTCTGGAGGCCACCGCGTGCGAGTAGCGGATGGCCCCCGTGTTCCGGTCTTCCTGGGCAGGGAAGACGTTCCGGAAGGAGGTGTTGAACCATTCGACCAGGTCGGCCTGGGAACGGAAGTTCGACACCAGGGCCAGGGACTCCAGGCTGACCTGGGCCAGGCCCTCGTCGCGCGCCCGCAGGAAGAGGCCGACCTCGGCGTCGCGGAAACGGTAGATGGACTGCATCGGGTCACCCACCAGGAACAGGGTCCGCCCGTCGCCGGCCTCCCACCCTGCCGTCAGGCTCTGCAGCAGGCGGGCCTGGGAGTTGGAGGTGTCCTGATACTCGTCCACCAGCAGGTGGCGGATGCGGTAGTCCAGGGCCAGGGCCAGGTCGGTGGGGGCTTCGTCGGTGCCCAGGGCCTCGACAGCCTTCAGCGAGAACTCGGTAAAATCGCAGCAACCGGCTTCGCGGAAGACCAGCGTCAGTTGCCCGGTGGCCAGCAGGAGGACCTCGAAGAAGGCCTCCAGGCCCTCCCATTGGCGGTCCTCGTAGGCGGGTGGAGGCAGGTTGTCGACTCCAGCCAGGCGCTGGGCCAGATCTTCGTCCTGGGCCAGTTCCTGGCACAGGGCCTGGAACAGTTCCTTGTGCTGCTTGCGCTCCTGACTGCCCGGGCCCTTGCCGGCGGCCGGGAAGCCCTGGCGCTGATCCGCCCGCTTGCGGAAGTCACCGGTGGAGGTCATCAGGAACCTGCGGGCAGCGCGCCAGGCCTGGAGGTGTTCGGGCTCCAAACCGGGCAGGTGGGGCAGGGCGGCCAGGGGGCCGACCTCCAGATTCCCGTGGCTGGCAGCATAGCGGGCCAGATCCAGCACCCTGGCGGTGGTCGAGGTCGGGAAGGCCTGGACCAGGCCCTGGAGTTCCTCCCGCAGGGTGCGCTCCAGGCCCTGTTCCAGCAGGGGGCGCAACTGGTTGCGGTCCGGGGGGGCCACATAGCGCAGCCACTGGTCCCGGCGGGCCAGCATCTCGGCCACCAGGCGCTCGACGCGCTCGAGGTCGCCGTCCAGGTGGTTCAGCAGGCGTTCCACGTGGGGCGCCCAGCGGGTGCCGTGCTGCAGACCCTGCAGCGCCTGCCGGGTGGCCTGCAGGTAGAGGTCCCGGGCGTCTTCCACGGCCTCCAGGGGTGAGCCGAACTGCGAGAGGACCGGCATCTGTCGGGTCAGGCCGCGGCACAGGGCGTCGATGGTCTGGATCTGCAGACGCGAGGGGTTCTCGGTCAGGCCCCAGCCCTGACGCCTGTCCCGCTCCAGGGCCCGGTGGGCCAGTCTCCAGGTGCGCAGGGCGAAGGGATCCTCAGGGGGTGGGTGGGTGGCCTGCGTCAGGGCCCGGACCAGGCGGTCCCGCATCTCGCCGGCCGCCTTGCGGGTGAAGGTGATCGCCAGGATCTCCTCGGGTTCGTTGACCGTGGCCAGCAGCGTCAGGAAGCGTTGGGTCAGAAGGCCTGTCTTGCCCGAGCCGGCCGGGGCCTGCACCAGGAACGAACCGGTGGGATCCAGGGCCCGATCACGAACCGCGTGGTCGGGAGCCGGGAGGAGGGTGGGAACGGGTGGGACTTCCTCGGGTGGCATGGGCGAGCCCGGCTTCGTCCCGGTCGGC
>CAZQPM010000176.1:0-8620 GCA_964595195.1 uncultured Burkholderiales bacterium
CGTCGTGGAGGGTCAGCACCTTCGGACATCCCGGATCGAAGTCCACCCGGTTCCAGGGGAACCAGCAGGCCGAGAGCGGAAGGGCCTGGCTGGCGGTCGCGACCTCCCATTCGGGCATCTCCTGACGCAGGGCCGGCAGGTGGCGGGCCGAACGGGCCAGCAGGACCACGCGGTGGGACAGGCCCGCCTGTCGCCAGGCGGACAGGACGCCGCGCACGACGCGACCCATGCCCCGCCGGTCGCGGGGCAGGTAGGTCCCCTCGACTCCGAGGGTCAGGCGAGCGCTGCCGGAGTCTTCATGGTTCATGAGTCAAGTTTGAGGTGCCGGGTGGCATGGATCCAAACCCCTTTGGGGACGACCCGCTGGAATCCTGCTCAAGGTCCGGTGCTCAGGTCGCGCACGGCCTGGACCACCTGCTCGGGGGGCACGGCGTGATAGCAGTGGAAGTCGGGGCAGGTCGCCTTGCGGCAGCCTGGGGGGCAGCAGCGTCGGGCAGGGCGCACGATCCGGCTGGGGGCTCCCAGGGGGGCCCAGCGCTGGGGAAAGTCCTCGTCAAGGGCGTAGATTCCCACGGTCGGGGTGCCCAGTACGGCGGCCAGATGCATCGGCCCTGAGTCCGGGCAGACGAAGACGTCGCAGCGGCGAGTCAAAGCGGCCAGGGTCGGCAGGTCGGTGCGACCGGCCAGGTTGAGCACGGGCACCTCGGCCAGGCTGGCCACGGCCCCGACCAGGTCCACCTCCTCGGGCCCCCCCGTCAGCACCAGGCGGGCTCCCAACTCCCGGTGCAGGGCCCGGACCCAGGTGGCGAAGACGTCGACGGGCCAGCGCCCTGGGGCCAGGCGCATGCCCTTGGACGAGTGGAAGCCGACCACCGGCCCCAAGCCCTCCGGCAGTTCCGCCAGCAGGGTCTGGGCGCGGCCGTGGGCCTCCTCGGGGATGATGTAGCGGGGGCGGGCGGGGCCGTAGTCCTCCGGCGTGACGCCCAAAGCGCGGACGTAGTCCAGCAGGATCTGGGTCCAATGGGTGCTGGTGTCCCCGTGCTCGGAGCGGACCGCAACCCGATGCGTATACAACCAGGAGTAGGCCAGCCTCGAGTCCTGGCCGACGCGGACCGGAATACCCGCCAGGAAGAGCATCCAGGCCAGGGTCGTGCGACTCCACAGCACCATGGCGGCGTCGTAGCGTCGGGATCGCAGGCGGGCGGCCCAGGATGGGACCTCGGCCGGGGTGGGCGAGGCCTGGGGCATGTCCAGCACGTCCCGCACCACGGGGTGCCCCCTCAGGGCCGCGGCGGTTCCCGTGCGGGCCAGCACGTCGATCCCGGCCTGGGGCCAGGCTCCCTGCAGGGCGTCCAGGACCGGGGTGGCCAGGAGCACGTCGCCCAGGCCACCACCGGTGTGGACCATCAGGAGTCGCTTCGCGGCCGGGTCGCCCGGCCGTGGGGGGGAGGCGCTGAGCCTCAGCAAGGATCGCACGGCGCCGCGAGTTCTCGAATCGTCTCGGCAGGCCCTGCCGATCCGTTGCCAGGAGTCTGGCGGCTCTTCGAGAAGGGGCGCCGGCTATGAATATCCTCGTCCTGAACTGTGGTTCCTCAACTGTCAAGTTCCAGATCATCGAGTCGGATCTGGATCTGATCGAGCGCGACTCCGAGAGACGGTTGGCCTCCGGCCTGTTGGAGAGGATCGGCTCCCAGGCGCTGATCACCTTCCAAGCGGAAGGCAGGCCTCCCGTCAAGTCGACTGAGCCTCTCAAGGATCATCGGGCGGCCATCGACAAGATCCTGCGGTGGATCGTCTCCCCCGAGGCCCGGATCGACTCCATCCGTTCGCTTTCAGACCTGGACGCCGTGGGCCACCGGGTGGTGCACGGAGGAGAGAAGTTCCAGAAGTCGGTGCGGATCGACAAGGCCGTCCTGGCCGGGATCGAGGATTGCATCGAGTTGGCTCCCCTGCACAACCCCGCCAACCTCAAGGGCATCAAGGCCTGCCAGGATCTGCTGGGCGAGGGGGTTCCCCAGGTGGCGGTCTTCGACACGGCCTTCCACAGCACGCTTCCCGAGGAGGCCTATCTGTATGGCCTGCCCTACCACCTGTACCTGCGCCATCGCATCCGGCGCTACGGGTTCCACGGCACCTCGCACCGCTACATCGCCCTGAAGTACCGCCAGATGATGGGCCTGGAGCGCGACCGGGTCAACATCCTATCCCTGCACCTGGGCAACGGCTGCTCGGCCTGCGCCATCAAGAATGGTCGGTCGATCGACACCTCGATGGGCTTCACTCCCCTGGAAGGCCTGCTGATGGGCACCCGCGCCGGGGACGTCGACCCCTCGATCGTGCAGTTCCTGCACTTCAAGGAGGGGCTGTCGATCGGCGAGATCGACACCGTGCTGAACAAGCAGTCGGGCCTGCTGGGCCTGTCGGGCCTGACCTCGGACATGCGCGAACTGGAGGAGGAGGAGAAGGTCAACCAGGACCGCCGGGCGCGGCTGGCGATCGACCTGTTCTGCCGGCGCGTCCAGAAGTACATCGGGTCCTACCTGGCCGTGATGAACGGCGCCGACTCGATCGTCTTCACCGGAGGGATCGGCCAGAACTCCGACGTGGTGCGCCAGAGGGTCTGCGCGGACATGGACTGGCTGGGCCTGAAACTCGACGAGCACAAGAATCGGACCCTGCCCCGCGGAGAGAGCGGGATCATCTCGACCGACGACTCCCGGGTGCAGATCATGGTCCTCCCCACCAACGAGGAGCTGCTGATCGCCCGCGACACCGTCGTGTGCGTTGAGGGTCCCGGCCGCTCCTAGCCGGTCGGCCAGTCCGTAACGCACAGGCCCGGCACCTCGGGTGCCGGGCCTGTGCTTTGGAAATGCCGCCCGGCGCCTTCAATGAGCCGGTCGGCGGGGGGGTCTACTCCTCGGCGTCGGCCGTGGCCTTCCAGGAGTTCCAGTACAGCCAGGTTCCCAGGATGCAGAAGAGGGCCAGGCCGTTCCAGTTCCCCCAAGCCGTCAGGAAGGCTCCCAGACCGGGCATGGCCGACAGGTCCGGAATCAGGACGACCTGCCACTGGTCTTCCAGGAACTTGAGGAAGGCGGTGAAGACCCCGACCAGGGCGCCGCCGGCGATGAACCCGGAGGCCACCAGGGTCCCCTTGTCGATCCGCGCCTTGCGGGTCGCCTGGCTGCCCTGGGAGCGGGACAGCAGCCAGGAGATGAAGGCACCCAGCACCAGGGGCGAGTTCAGGTCCATCGGCAGGTACATCCCCAGCGCGAAGGCCAGGCCGGAGATGCCGCACATCTCCGAGGTGACGGCGAAGACCGCACCGACGATGTAGAGGAACCAGGGCGCCCCGCCTTCACCCATCACTCCCCGGAGAACGGCAGCCATGGCGTTCGGTTGAGGGGCGGGCAGCGGGTTGGGGTGCAGGGGGCTCTGGCTGAAGCCGTAGACCTGGGCCATCAGCAGGATGACGGCGGTGGTGGCGAAACTGGCCGCCACGCAGCCGATCAGGTTCCAGATCTCGATGTTGCGGGGAGTCGAGCCCAGCCAGTAGCCGATCTTGTACTGGGTCACCAGGGACCCTGCCATGGACAGGGCCGTGCAGACCACGCCGCCGATCAGCAGCGTCTGCAGCATGCCGCTCTCGCCGGTCAGGCCCATCGAGGACAGGGCGATGGCCGCCACGATCAGGGTCGTCAGGGTCATTCCCGAGATGGGCGTCACCGAGATCATGGCCACGGCCCAGGCCGAGACCGCCGTGAAGAGGAAGGCGATGACCAGCGTCATGGCGGTGCACAGCAGGGCCAGCCGGGTGGCGTTGGGCTCCGTGGCCAGGACCGAGAAGCGGAAGTAGACCAGGATGGCCAGACCCGTCAGGGAGGCGCCCAGGAGGACGGCCGACATGGGCAGCGCGCGGTCCGTGCGCACGTGGGTCGAGGTGGAGCTGCCCTTGAGCAGCCGGCCGATCTCGCCGAAGGCCTGGCGCAGGGCGCTGAGGATCACGGGGAACATCTTGCCGATCGAGATCAGGCCCGCGGCGAAGATGCCGCCGATGCCGATGGGCCGCACGTAGTGGCTGAAGATGTCCTCGGCCGCCATCTGCAGGACCGGTTCGGTCCCCGGAGGGATGGCCATCGGCATGTACTGGCCCAACCAGGCGAAGAGCGGGACCAGGACCAGGAAGGAGACCATCGAGCCGGCCATGATGATCGAGGCGTAGTCCAGGCCCATGATGAAGCCCAGGCCCATCACCGCGGCCGAGGTGTTCATCGTGAAGACGGCCTTGTACTTCTGGGTGAAACCGTTCAGGAGGCTGATGTTGGCCGTCGAGAAGACGTCGGACCACCCGCGCATGGCCGGCCCCAGGAAGTCGAAGGCTGCCGCCAGCAGGGCGGCGTAGGACAGGACCACGGCGCTGTGGCCACCCTTCTTGCCGGCCACCAGGATCTCGGTGGTGGCCCGGGCCTCGGGGTAGGGCAGCTTGCCGTGCAGGTCTCGAACGAAGTAGCGCCGGAAGGGGGCCAGGAAGAAGATGCCCAGGATGGCCCCCAGCAGCGGCACGATGAAGATCTGGAAGAACGACGAGCGGTCCTGCAGGTTCAGGATGTGGATGGCCGGCATGGTGAAGACCGAGCCTCCGGCGACGATGCCCGAGGTGGCGCCGATGGCCAGCACGTTGACGTTCTCCAGAAGGGTCGAGGCGCGGGCCTTGAGGACCTTGACCAGCAGGGTCGACACGCCCACGGCCAGGATCGAGATGGGGATGGCCGACTCGATGCCCTGCCCCAGCTTCAGGGCGATATAGGTGCAGGCTGCCGAGAACAGGAAGGACCAGAGGAAGCCCTGGACCACCGAGCGGACGGTGACCTCCGGGACACAGGCTTCAGATGGCAGGAGCGGGACGTAGGCTTCGCCTTCCCCCAACTCACGGAAGGCGTTCTCGGGCAGGCGCAGGTCGGTTTCGGGTTCATCGGGTGGTGGGCTCATGGATGACATCGGGGACTCTCCCAACTGGTTGGGCGCGCCGGAACGGTGCGCGGGGTGCGATTCCATTCCATCGCGGGCCAGGGCCTCCTGCGCCTCGGATGCAACTCGGCCGGTGCGTCCACCCGTCACGCTGCCCGCATGGCCGTTCGCACGCTTCCGGGGTTCAGCCTGTGCCGTGCACCCCGGCCCGAGCCCTCGAGGCCGACCTTCAACGCGTCACCTCCAACAGGTATCCCTTGACGACATCCTTTTCGGATTCGGTCAGACGCGCCGGAACGATGAGAGAAGGCAGCAACTCGAACCTCTTCTGGACCTCGTTCCGGATCTGCTGGAACGGACCCAATCGCGGATAGGCGCACAGCCCGGTGATCCGCAGGCTGCGGACCCGTTTGGCGACGGCGGCACTGGGACTGGCTCCCCGCAGGGTCCAGGAAAGCCCCTGGAACAGGCAGGCCGTCAGGCTGAGCAGCGTTCGCGGATCCCTCTCGGCCGTTTCCAGGCGATTCAGGGCCAGGAGGCACAGATTCAGGCCCGTTTGGGGATTCACCCGATACTCCGGGGGTTGTCCCGGGCTGTTCAGGCGGGCCAGGGCCCAATAGGCCTTTTCGCGGACGGCCAGAAGCCCGGCCTCGGAGTTCCTGCGCAGGAAATCCAGGACCCTGGGGGTCGGTCTGCAGCACTTTCCCATGGCGTTCAGGAAGGATTGGGCCAGGCTCTGATTGGGGACCAGCTTGAATCCTTCCATCAACAGGTCCTCCCATCCCTCCCACAGGAGGCGCCCGGGGATCTCCGCCAGGGTCGTCCGCACCGGGTTGGAGGTCTGGGAGAACTCGAGGTCGTAGCGCCTCTTCACCCAGGCCTTGAAGAGGCCCTCCACCTCGGACCCCGTGGTCTCGGCCTCGAGGATGGCTGGAAGGACGCATAAGGCCACGTGGAGCCGGCCCGATGCCAGGTGCCCGTTCTCCGACAGCCAGGACAGGAGGCTCTCTGCCAGAGCCAGGCGGTTGGATGCCGTGGCCGAGGCGACCACCAATTGTCGCAGGCGGGTTTGGACCTGGCCATCATTCGGAACCCTGGCCAGCGAGCCAGCCACCGAGCGCAGGGCCCCTACGTCCACCGGAGCGCCTTCGGCAGGGCGGAACGAACGGCAGCGCCCGATGTTCGGCAACAGATGGAGAAGTCCGGTCGCCGGGGAGGGGGCCACCGGCATCACCTCGTGGGTCGGGGAGGCGAGCCCGAGCCCAGCGGGGCAGGAAGCCTCGCGGTCCCGCACCTCCAACTGGAATCGGGCAGAGGATCCTGGGTCCTGAAGCGTCAACAGCAGCCTTTCGTCGAAGCTGAGATCGACCTGGAGGTTGACCTCGCTGCCGGGCGCCAGGCCGGCTCCGCGCAGCGTCGCCAGGTCGATCCTGCGGAACCTCTGCAGCGACGTGTTGTGGTCGGGACGATTGCCCATGCCGACCCAGATGCGGAACAGGAGTTCTCCGCGGTCCGCCCGGGGGAGCCGCAGGCCCCGGATGGTGGTGGAGTGGGGAAAGGCCTGGCCCTGAGCCACCAGGCGCTTCAGGATGGGGCGCCCCTCTTCCTGGACCTCCAGCGAGATGTGCGTGGGGTTGACCCGACAGGCCCGCTTGCCCTGGGCTCCCGCGGCGAACAGGGCCGCACCCCGACTCACCGCGTGATCGGGATGCCCATGGGTCATCAGGGGGATGGGTCCCAACAGGCGTTTCAAGCGCTCACGGACCAGGGGGAACAGGGTCATTCCCCCGTTCAGCAGCACGCCGTCCAGGCGCGGGTCGCCCCCCAGGTTCTGGCGCGCCTTGAGCAGCAGGTCCAGGACCGGCACGACGAAGGTATTCAGCCTGTCCGTGAAGGGAGGATGATCGAAGGCCGTGCTCGGGTCCAGGTGTTGGAGGTCTTCCAATTCCAGGTCCGAGCACAGGACGGGCTCCAGGATCTGGCGGACCGTGGCCACATCCATGGGAACGCGCACGGGGAGCCGGCCCTCCAACAACTGCGTCTGGAAGGCCAGCCGGAGCGTCTCCCGCTCTGGCGCTGCGGCATACTGGGATCCCCACATCTTCTTGAACTTCTCGGCATAGAGGCGCAGTTCGACTCGGGCTCGCTCACGGTGTTGACGCCCACGCTGGCTGGCCGCCTGAGGGCGGATTATGACCAGGATCGGAGGCCAGTCGTCCCGGTTCGTTGCCTGCGTTAAGCAGATGAGGGAGCAGGGTGACCCTTGCTCCCTCGATGGATCTTGGTGAGAATCAGATGTTCAGACCAAGCCGCACCAGACCCACACCCACAGCGTGGCGGAGGAACGTGCGGCCGTCAAGAGCTACCGGGAGTACGTGGAGAAGTTGCTGAGAGAAGGACTGCAAGATTCATGGCTTTGACGCCTCCTCGTCGGAATCGTCCTGCGGCTCGGTCTCCACCACCCGGGCCGGAGTGATCACCCGTCCCGCCACCTCCCAGCCAGGCTTGAGACAGCGGACGCGCCGACTGTCTCCTGAGGCCCGGAAGGGGGTTCCCCCAACGTAGTGGAAGCGCGAGAGGTCCGCTTCCGTGATGACCAGAGGCTCGGCGAGGTTCTGGGGGAAGTGGCGCAAGCCCAGGCTCTGCAATCCCTCCAGGATCTCTTCCATGATGATGAGCGCCGAGAGCAGATCGCCCGCCAGGCCGAAGCCGTCCGTCTCGGCACGGGCTCGCAGACGCGCCAGGGTCTCCACCAACTGGTCCAGGACCGGATTGGGCCGATCCTGAAGTCTGGTGCCCAGGGCCAGGACCGCTGCAGCCTGGGAGTCCTCCCGCGACTTGACCAGCTCGGCCTCCACCGCGGCGAGCCGGGCGCGAATCCGCTCCAATTCCAGACTCAGGGAGTCTTCCGTCTCGCTGAGTTCCCGGGCCAGGTTCTGAGCCGCCTCGGTCTTGATGGCCACCCTCGTGGCCCCCATCTGTCGTTGGAAGCGGAACCAGAAGTCGCGCAGGAACGGCGTAGCCCCCCAGGCCAGCAGGTTGGCGAAGCCGTTTGAGCGCTCGAGGATCCCCTTGCCCGGTTCGGGCAGCACCGCGTTCAGGGCGCACAGCATCAGGTAGGTGGACCGGGAGCCCTGATAACGCTGCAGGATGTCGGCCAGGGCGTCCAACGCCACCAGGTCTCGCTGCTGGCCCAGGCCTCGCTCCAGGCAATCGGCCAGTCGGTTCGCGTCGGCCCGCAGGCGCTCGGATACGACCGAGGACGACTGTTGCAGGGGGCGACCGCCCCGCGGCCGCCAGCGGTCTTCCAGGCAGGACCGGAGGAAGGTCAGGGCGCGCTCCTTCTCGCGTTCATCGGCGAACTCCGTCTGCACGACGGTGCCCAGGGGGGCCTCGTGCCCTTTGACGAGCAGGTCGGCGCAGCGGCGGTGCAATCGGCTGTCATCCAGCGCCTGAGCGCGCTTTTCGGGGGAACGGGGAGTGAAGTCGCGGACGTGCTGGTCACAGAATTCCGCGAATCGAGGCCAGGCCGTGTTCAAGGGGGAACCTCCAGAGCCAGGTTGTCCCCACGATTTCCGGGCCACGCAGATTGCCGGCCACGTCGGTCTCGTCGGGAGATTTCCATCCTCTCGACCGACCGTAGTTGGAGGCCCTG
>CAZQPM010000177.1:0-8611 GCA_964595195.1 uncultured Burkholderiales bacterium
CCAGGCCCTGGGCCCGGATGCGCAGCAGTCGGAGATTGCCCTCGTCCCCCACCCGGGCCAGCATCTGGAAGCCCGGTACGGCCCCGGAACGCCGCAGATAGCCTCCGGCCTGGGCTTGGAAGGCCCGGACCAGGCTGGCCAGGCCCTGACCGGCTCCCTCGGGGTCCACCGGGTCCCGGCCCAGGAAACCCAGGCCGACCACGAAATCCTGGAGGGCCAGCGAGCCCCCCTGAAGACTCTTCACCGCGCGTGGTTCAACCCGAGGCTCCCCATCCCTACCCGAGCCGCGAATCCCTGCCCTGGCCCGACCCGGGCCTCCGGATCTCCCAGGCGCTTCCCGCAGGAACGCCAGGAAAACCGACCTGCGCAGGGAAAAGGGGCCCCCACCATGAGGCAGGCAGACATCACCCCCCCGACCTGGCTGGAGCGCGCCCGCCAGGCAGAAGACGAAGAACGACTCGAGGACGCCCTGGCCGCGGTCGAAAAGGCCTTGGAGGACGACGCGATCCAAAGTGAGGCCTGGCAACTGAAGGCCTCGGTGCTGTTGGACCTGGACCGGACCCAGCAGGCGCTGGAGACCCTGGAACAGGCGACCCGGCACCTGCCGCAGGATGCGGACCTGTGGTTCGCGCGCGGTGCGGCCCTGGTCGCCAGCGATCCGGTCTCGGCAACCGAGTGCTTTCGGCGCGCCGGCGAACTGGACCCCGAAAGGCCCCGCCTGGCCGCCAACCTGGGCATCGCCCTGCTGCGGGCGGGACAGGCCGAAGAGGCCGTGACCGCCCTGGAGGCGGCCGTCCTTCAGGCGCCGGAGGAGGCGCATCTGTGGTGCCGCCTGGGGGAGGCGGCTTTGGGAGCACACCGTTGCCAGAGGGCGGTGGAATGCTTCGACCGCTGCCTGGCCCTGACGGGCGACGACTACGTGGCCCTGGGAAACAAGGCCCTGGCGCTGTGCCACCTGTCGCGCCCCGAGCCCGCCCTGAAGGCCCTGGAGCGGGCCCTCGAGATGGCCCCGGAACAAGCGCGCCTGTGGGCCATCCGGGGCCTGGCGCTGGAACAGGCGCTGCAGCACGACGAAGCCCTGCAGGCTTTCGATCGCTCCCTGGAACTGGAACCCGCGGACCCGGATACCTGGACCCACAAGGCCCAGCATCTGTTCGGCAGGGGGCAGAACGAGGAAGGCGCACACTGCCACCGTCAGGCCCTGCTGTTGAGCGGGCGCCTGAAGGCCTGGGGCCTGTGCCTGCTGGACGAGTCCGGACAGCAGGTCCCGGGCAGCGAGTTGCGCTGCGAGAGCGACCTGCCGCCCGAGGCCCTGGCCCATCGCTACCTGAGCACCCTGGTGGAGCAGGGTCACGCGGTGGACGATCAGGGACTGGTGGACGGCCGCTTCCAGGCCGCCCTCTGGGAACTCCCCATACCTGAGAGAACGGGCTGAGAGGGCGGGCTGAAGGCGCCTACTCGCGCTCCTCGGTGTCCGTGAAGGGGCGCGCCAGGACCTTGCAGACGCGCTCCAGGAAGCCCCCCTGTTCCTTGGGAACCCCCAGCCTCTTGGGGGCCAGGGACTTCAGGTGGACCAGCATCTCCACGACATCCAGGTAGCGCTGGGCCGGGTCCAGATGGGTGGCCTTCTGGACGATGGCCGCGAAGTCCTCACTGATCGCGGGGTTGATCTGGCGGCATGGGGGAAGCTCACCCGGCTTGAGGGTGGGGTCGCAACCGGTCACCATCTGGTGCATCAGCACGCCCAGGGTGTAGATGTCGTTGGTGCGGGTGATGACGGCTTCGGACCCGCACTGCTCGGGGGGCGCATACCCTCGGGTGCCCAGACGGGGTTCCTCCGGGTGATGAGGGGCCAGCAGCCGACCCAGGCCGAAGTCCGTCAGCACCACGTCACCCCGGGCCGTCAGCAGGACGTTGGCCGGGTTGAGGTCGGCGAAATACAGGGGCGGCCGCCGGTTGTGCATCCAGTCCAGGATGACCCCGATCTTCACGGCCACGTCCACGGCCTGGCCCTCCAGGAAGGGCCGGTGGCGCAGGGCCATCACCTCACCCAGGCGATAGCCCTGGATGTAGTCGAAGACCACGTACTCCGAACCGTTCTCGAAGAAGTAGTCCCGCAGCGTGGTCAGGCCGGGATGCTGGACCTCGACGTAGGGAGCGGCCACCTGCCGGAAGTATTCCATGACCTGGCGGTGGGTCTCCGAACCCTGACCGGCGTCGATTCGGACCTCCTTGATGGCGAACTTGCGGTCCAGGCTGTGCAGGGAGACGGCCAGGTACAGGTTGCTGTAGTCGTAGCACTCCAGCAGCTTGATCAGCTTGTACTCTCCCTGGAGGATCGGCTTGCGCTCGCGTTCGGAGTCCATGTCCATCTCCATTGCCCCTGCCCTCCTGATCTCTTCGTGCACTCCGGTCCCCCATACGGGGTCCGCCCCCCCCGACCCTGCCAGACCGGGCCCCAATCCTAGAGGGATCCCTGAAGGTCAATCCTCGTCAATCGCGATCAAGGGCACCTTTGGGAGGATTGGCGGTTGGGGTCGCAGGCCCCTCCCCCGCGAAGTCCACCCAGGTGCGCGCCAGTTCCAGCAACCGGGGGACGCCCACGGTCCCCTCCCAACGGCGGAAGGCCGCCAGGCCCTCCTGGTAGACCGGACCCGAGCGCTTGCGCAGGTCCCCGGCCAGACGCTGGTAGCCGGTCTGACGGGCCACCACGTCGGCCACCCACGAGGCGAATCCCTCGCTGAACCGTTCGCTCAGGTCGTCGGCCCGGGGGTGGTGGCAGTCCTGCCAGACGTGACCATACTCGTGGGCCAGCACCAGCAGGGCTTCGGGTCGGCGCATCCA
Source organism: uncultured Burkholderiales bacterium (assembly GCA_964595195.1). Taxonomy (GTDB): domain Bacteria; phylum Vulcanimicrobiota; class Xenobia; order Xenobiales; family Xenobiaceae; genus CAZQPM01. The sequence goes on from CAZQPM010000177.1 coordinate 2,845, forward strand.
GCTTCCCAGCCGGATCTCCCCCTCCCAGGTGGTGCCCAGGGCCACGTCGCCGCCGTCGAGTCGCAGGCCGTCCGGGCCAGACATCCGGACCTGCGGCAGAGGATCCAGGCGAAGTGCCTCCCCGCCCACGTGAACGACCAGACGGACCACGTAGTACAGAAGCTGCCGAGCCGCGTCGTCGTCCAGGCGCCGATTGCAGTTGCAGGGGCCGGAAAGGGTGTGCCCGTCGCAATCACAGCCCGGGCGCACCACCGGGAGTTCCCCACGGGCCGAAGAGGCCAGCAGGACCAGCAGCACCAGGACCGTTCCCAGCAGGTGCTTCAAAGGTCCAGACCGGAACCGGCCAGGTCCAGGATTCCAGAGATGCCCCGGCGGGTCTGGGCGTCCAGGAAGCGGCGCAGCCCCACGGTGTAGACGCCGGTCTGGGCCTTCAGGAGGCGCTCGGCCTCGGGCTTGCGGCCCAGGGCCCGGTTGACCCGGTAGGCGACCCACTCGGCAAACCCCTCGCGGAAGCGTTCGGTCCCCTCCATGTAGCGCGGGTTGCGCTCGCTCTGCCAGGCGTGGGCATACTCGTGCGCCGCCACGGTCAGCAGCATGCTCCGGGGCAGGCCACTGAGGAAGAAGACGGTGTAGTGCCGCGCCTGCCCTTCGATCCGCAGGCGGAACAGGCCCAGGACGTGTCCGGCCGACGACGAGCGCCGACCGATCAGGCGGTCGAGGTCCGCGGTCCCGACCAGCCGGACGTCGTCCATCGGATGTTGCAGGCGCATCTCTTCGCCCAGGGCCGCGACCACGGACCGCTCGGCGGCCTGCAGCGTCCTGGTGGCCTCGGCGACGTCCAGGACGGCTTCCCGGGCGTGATTCCGACAGACGACGCGCCCGTCAGCCAGGCGCAGGCCCCCGCGGAGCACGGGTACTGAGCACACGAAGCAACCCGGATGGCCCTCGTGGCAGGCCCGACACACGGCATGGGCCCCGTCCAGAACCACGTATCCGCCCACAATCAGGGTGCCACAGGCTTCACAGCGAGGGCCCAGGCGCTGGTAGTCCTGGGGACACAGGAGGCGGCCGCCGCTGGTCCGGTAGTAGGCTCCCACCAGGGCCCTGCCGCACTCCGAACAGGTCGGCTGGGCCCGGACGGGCCCGATGCCGAGCAGGACCAGGAAGAGCCCGACCAGCAGCAGACGCCTGAAGAGCGGCGGACCGCCGACCCTGATCAGCGGGACCCCGTCCAGGTGCTCCGGATCGTCCTGCGTCCGCTCCACCGGCAGCCGGGCGAGCCCTGAGACCGACCGGGCAAGTCGCGGCACGGTCTCAGCGGACCGTGGTCCGGTTGCGCGTCGCCAGGTTGGCGCGGTATTCCCCGTAGATGGCGTCCACGTAGTACCGGGTCTCGGCGTAGGGAGGGACACCACCATGCTCCAGGACGGCCCCGGGCCCCGCGTTGTATGCCGCCAGGGCCATGCGCAGGTCCTTGAACCGGCGCAACTGATCCGAGATGTACCGGACTCCGCCCGCCACGTTCTGATCGGGATCGAAGGGGTCGCCGACTCCCAGGCCGGCAGCGGTGCCCGGCATCAACTGCATCAATCCCTGGGCTCCGGCGGGAGAGACGGCCGCCGGATTGAAGTTCGACTCGTAGCGGATGACCAGTTCGACCAGGAGGGGGTCGACGTTCCAGGTGCGCGCGTGACGCAGGATGATCTCGTTGAGGTCCACCGTGACCGACTCCCACCCCTGACGTCCCGAGCGCGCCGTGCGGGCGCGATAGGTGACCGGCCGCACGGCGCGACGGCTGGAATCGAAGGTGCTGAAGGCGAACTGGCTGGGAACCGGCCCGGTCGCTGCAGGCGTTCCCGCGGGCAGTTCCTGGAACCGGGCCGGTCGCGATGCCAGGCGTGCGGAAGCACGGGAGACCTGACGGCGAGCCGACCGGGAGCTGCGCATGGCGCGCCCTTCCCTGTGGATGGCCTGGCGATAGCGCTTCGTGCCACTGTTGACGTAGACCGTCCGGGCCTCTCCGTCGACCACCCGGGTCTCGGTCCGCAGCCCCTCGGCACAGACCTGGACGGACCCCCCCAGGATCGCCACCAGGGCCAGGAGCGCGGCCGTCCGCACAAGAATAGACATCGACTTCGGCTCCCTCCGGGCCCGGTTCGTCCAGGGGCCCCAGATCCATTGACACGAAATCTTGGCTACCCGAGGTCCGGATCCTGCCGCAACCGCAGCGTCCGCCCCCGGTGTGCCTGCCCGAGGAGGCTCCCGTTGCCGGGAAACAACTCAACCGAGCGCCCATGCCCCCGCTGCCAGGGTCGGGGCCTGTGCGTCGACTGCGGGGGAACCGGTCGGGTCGGCTGCCCCGGATGCCAGGGTCAGGGCCGCAAGGTGTCTCCGCGCGGCCTGGAGTCCGACTGTCGTGTCTGCGCGGGCTCGGGCCACATCGCCTGTCCTGCCGACTGTCCTTCGTGTGCTGGAACCGGCCGGATCACGGATCGGTTCCAGAGGGAAATCCAGCAGAAGTACACGGTGTCCTTCACCAACTACTCTCCGGTTTCCCACGCGGTCACCGTCCTGGTGGCGCTGAGCGTGGCCGCCTACCTGGTGGCCCCTCCGGACTTCACGCCCCTGCTGCCGCAACCGCTGCCGATGGTCTTCTGGTCAACCATGAAGAACCATGCCTACGTCCTGGAAACCCTGCAACTCTGGCGCTTCCTGACTCCCGTCCTGCTGCACGGCGGCTGGTGGCACCTGTTGGCCAACATGTCCTTCCTGGTCAGCCTGGGCCCTGGGCTGGAGGGGGTCCTCGGGACCCGTCGCTTCCTGGTCCTGTACCTGCTGAGCGCAGTGGGCGGCAACCTCCTGTCCTGGGCCTTCAACCCCGTTCCCGGGGTGGGCGCGTCCACCGCCCTCTTCGGCGTCGGTGCGGCCTACGTCGGCCTCTATCTGCGCTGGCGCCTCTTCGACCAGGCCACGGCCCGCAGGATCGGGACGACGCTGGTCGGGATCCTGGTCCTGGGCTTCGCTGCGCAGGGATTCATGGGCTTCTTCCTGGACAACTGGGGACACCTTGGCGGCGGTCTGGTCGGCCTGGCCCTGACCTGGTTCGGACCGCGGCCCCGTGGGCACTGACGGGAAGGGGCGGACTTTCCTGCCGCGAAGACCCCCAGGCCCGGGGCGGCCGCGTTTCTCGCCATCAAGGGTCGCCTGACCCGACACGCAGGAGGTCCCATGCTGAAGAGACTCCTCTCGATCCTGGTCCTAGGCCTCGCCGCAGGCCTGGCCCTGGGGGTCACGCCCAGCCAGGCCCAGACCCCTGAACAACAGGAACTGGCCCAGAATGCTCCCGTGGCCGTGGTGGCCCAGGTCCTGGGACAGGCCCAGGTCAAGCACGTGGACGGCGACTGGCGCCCCGTCTACTGGCTGGACCTTCTTCGCCCCGAGGACCGGATCCAGACCACCGGGAACGGCAAGGTGGTCTGCCTCTTCTTCTTCGACAACCACCTCGAAATCGTGGACCCGGCCAGCCAGGGCCGCCTGGCCTTCAAGAACATCCAGCAGGTCGACGGCACCATCCGCAAGCCGGCGACGAACAACCGCCCGGCCGCCGCGATCGAGATTCCCTACATGCTGCTGCGCCGTCTGCGCGTTGCGGACTTCAGCCTGGCCGATGACCCCGAGGCCTACAGCAAGGAGGAGGTCTTCCTCTCGGCCTGGGTGAAGGCCACGACCTTCCCGCCGGTCTTCTACTGCAAGGACATGCAGCTCTCCAAATACCGCTTCCAGTTCTTCAACGAGTGGGATGAGTTCAAGTACGAGGGGACGTCGACGGAGCCGAGGTTCAAGTACCCCTTCCGGGCCCCCTTCCAGTTGACCAAGAACAGCCTGTACTACTGGCAGGTCCTGGGGCCTGACGACTCGATCGTCGTGCGCAAGTACCCCTTCCGAGTCCTGACCCAACCCCTGGCCCAGTTGGTCGAGCGGCACGAGAAGCGCTTCGAGGCCGCCCGCCAGGCCGGACGGGCCACAACCATCGATTCCACGGATATGTTCCTGCTGTACAACACGCAGAACCTGCTGGACAAGAACATCCACCTGCTGCAGGACATGGTCGGGCAGGACCCCGAGAATCCCATCCTGTACCGCGCCCAGGTGCGTGCCTACCTGACCCGGGGTTGCCCGGCCCACGCCCGGCAGGCCCTCAGTCGCGAGACCGCCCTGGGCTCGGTGGACCCCGTTGAGAAGTAGCGAGAGGAACCCGATGAGCGAACCCGTCACCCGGATTGAAACGGCGCGCAGGCGCGTCCTGGACTTCCTGAAGCGGGTCGACCGACTGCAGGAAGCCGGCGCCATCCTGGGCGGAGACGACCTGCCGGAGACCACCGTTTTCGAATGCGTGGCCGAGACCTGGCCGGGAAGGCAGGTCGTCCACGTCGACTCGTCCTTCCCCCTGAAGGCCGAGGACATCCGCCAGTCCGTCCAGGCCTCATTCGCTCCGGGACGAGTCCTGCTGATGACCATCACCCGCCGAGCCGGCAAGGACTTCTTCCGCTTCCTCGAGCAGTTGCTGGTCGACGGCTACCTCGAGGTCCACGACGGCGCGAAGTGGACGCGGGTCCACCCGCCCGAGCACTGGCGCCTGGTCGTCCACTCGAGACCGGGACGCTTTCCCCTGGACGAGGCGCTGAACTCCCGACTGGCCCTCTGAGGGTCGGCCCCCACGACAAAGGCCTTGCGCCGACCGCACTTGGAAGCGGTCGGCGCAAGGCCTTCAAGAAGCGCAGTCTGCGTCAGCGGGGGTCGGCAGGCGGGGTCTTGGGCTTGTCGCTCTTGGGTTCCTCGGCGATCTTGTCGACCACGGTGCGACCGATGTCGAAGCCCTTGCGGACCCCTTCCAGGATGCCCTTGGCGGCCCCCTTCTCAGCGGTGACCAGACCCTCCAGGGCTCCGCCGGCGGCGCCACCCACGATGGCCCCGATCAGCGGTCCGCCCACCAGGCCAGCCACGATGGCCACGGGGCCAGCCGACACTGCAGCGGCCACGCCCGCCACGAGGCCCGTCACGGCGCCAGCGACGCGCAGGGCCCGATGCAGCCCGTCGGGCACCTTGGGCTGGTCGGCCCCGGCTCCCTTGACGGCTCCCACGCCGGCACCCAGGACGCCACCGGTGATGGCTCCCACCACGCCGGCGCCGGTGCGGGCCAGACGCAGGCCGAGCCCGGGCTTGTCCTGGGCCTGGCCGAGCTCCACGGTCTCGCGCGGTTCGGCGGCGCCCTCGGGGGCCGGGGCCTGGGGCGAAGTCGATACGGGGACGGCCGGCGCTGCTCCGGTCGGACGAATGTTCATGGGGGGCCTCCAGTCTCTTGCTTGATTGAAGATGACCCGCAGGTCAGCGGTCTTGCCTGGTCCAGTCTGGTTCAGTCTGATTCCGATTCGATCTGCTCGCGCAGAACCTCGGCCAGTTTCGAAGGCAGCTTGGAGATCTTGTCCACCAGGACGGCCTCGGGGTAGACCTCCTCGACGTGGGCCATGCCGTCATCGATCCCGACGCCGATGGTGTTGATGCCGAGATCCCGGGCCCGGGCGATCTGAGCCTTCAACTCGGTCTCCTTGCCCTCGCCGTCGGTGATGACGACCAGGATCTTGCGCTTGTCAGGGTTGCCCTTGCTCAGCATGTCGATGGCCGAGCTGACCGCCTCGGCGTCGTTGGTCCCGCCCGAGGGGCTGGTCTCGATGTCCACCAGCATGGAGTTCCGGGTGTCCAGGGTGAA
>CAZQPM010000178.1:0-8572 GCA_964595195.1 uncultured Burkholderiales bacterium
CACAGCATGCGCAGCCTGGGGGCCCGCGTGCTGATCACCGAGATCGATCCGATCTGCGCGCTGCAGGCCGCCATGGAGGGCTACCAGGTCGTGACCATGGAGCAGGCCGCTCCGGTCGCCGACATCGTGGTCACCGCCAGCGGCTGCAAGGGTGTGGTCCGGGGCGAGCACATGCGGGCCATGAAGGACAAGGCCATCCTCTGCAACATCGGCCACTTCGACATCGAGATCGACATGAACTGGCTGGAGACCACCCCGGGGATCGTCGAGGAGAGCATCAAGCCCCAGGTGGACCTGTTCCGCTTCCCGGACGGCAAGGAGCTGATCGTGCTGGCCCGCGGTCGTCTGGTCAACCTGGGCTGCGCGACGGGGCACCCCTCCTTCGTGATGTCGACCTCGTTCACCAACCAGGTACTGGCCCAGATCGAGCTGTGGAGCCACTCCGAGCAGTATCCGATCGGGGTGCACATGCTGCCCAAGCGCCTGGACGAGGAGGTGGCCCGGCTGCACCTGGGCAAGCTGGGTGTGGCCCTGACCGCCCTGACGGGCGAGCAGGCCGAGTACCTGGGGATTCCGGTCGAAGGTCCCTACAAGCCCCAATACTATCGTTACTGATATCGTTACTGATATCGTTACTGATATCGTTACTGAGAATCGTTGCGGATCCCGCTCGACTGCGGGTCTGCGGAAGGGCCTCCGGCGCCTGTCGGGGGCCCTTCCGCATGGACCATCCCCTCGCGCAATGCCGCAGTCGGTGGGAAATGCAGATAGACCCCGCCGCGGGGCGGGGCCCATCCGTCTGGACGAAGACGCCGTCTGGAGGTCAGGCCTGGGCGGCGTTGACCTTGCGGGCCAGTCGGGACTTGCGCCGGGCGGCCTTGTTCTTGTGCACGATTCCCTTGGAGGCGGCCTTGTCGATGCAGGAGGCGGCCCGGGTCGCGGCCTCGGCCACGCCCTCGCCGGAAGCCAGGGCTTCAGCGGCCTTCCGGAAGGTGTTCTTGATCTGGGTCCGCACGCTGACGTTGCGCTTGCGACGCTTCTCGTGCACCAATATCATCTTCTTGGCAGTCGGGGTGTTGGCCACGCCGGATAACCTCCGCAATATCCTGAAAGGACAGAGAATCTTGTTGGGGGTCGCAGACCGGATACGGTCCGGAACCCCGGGATTATAGCACGGGCCCTCCGAGCCCGCAAGCCCTGAGGCTGGCGAACCTCGATCCGCGTTCTCAGGGAGCCGGGGGCCGCTCCTTGGGGAACCGGGCCAGCGTCTCGGGGGTTCCGCCCCTGCGGTTGGCCACCCGGGCCATCACGAAGAGCAGGTCCGACAGGCGGTTGAGATACACCAGCACCTGGGGAGTGACCGCCTCCTGCTCGGCCAGCGCCGCGCAGGACCGCTCGGCCCGGCGGCACACCGTTCGGGCCAGGTGCAGGGCGGCGCCCGCCGGGCTGCCTCCCGGGAGGATGAACTCCTCCAGCGGAGGCAACTCGCCCATCAGCGGCTCCAGCAGCGCCTCCAGTTCGGCCACCAGGGGGTCGCCCACCCGGGGGCCGCCCGTCCCCGGAGGCGTGGCCAGATCGGCTCCCACCGAGAAGAGCCGGTGCTGGACCTGCTCCAGGGTCTGGACCAGCATCGGCTCCGTCTGCAGGGCCGCGGCCACGCCCAGGCAGGAGTTCAACTCGTCCACCTCACCATAGGCGTGGACGCGGGCCGAAGACTTGCGGACCCTCTGCCCGCCGGCCAGGGCGGTGGTGCCTCCGTCCCCGGTCCGGGTGACGACTCGATTGATGCGCACGAAAGTCCCCTCTCACTCGACGGCCGTGCAGAACGCGGCTGCCGGCTCTTCCAGTCCCAGCCCCGGGCGGTCGGGCAGGATCCGCTGCGACTCCACAAGGCCGGGGCCGCTGCCGCAGCACAGGTCATCCTGCAGCAACAGGTCGGCGTCCAGGTCGGCGAAGTCGAAGGAGGCCGCGGCGGCCAGGCTGGCGCCCGCCGCGACGGAGATTCCCGATTCGCCCACCATGCCCCCGATCATCAGACCCAGACCGCCGGCTCGCGCCAGGGCGACGATCTGGCGGGCCGGGTGCAGGCCACCGCACTTCATCAGTTTGAGGTTCAGGATGTCGGCGGCCCCGGTTTCCAGGACACGCCGGGCATCCTGGAGGGTGTGCACCGCTTCGTCGGCCGCCAGCGGGGGCAGGATGCGCGCCCGGAGCCGGGACATGCCCTCCAGGTCCCAGCGAGGCAGAGGCTGTTCGACCAGTTGCAGATCGCAGGGTTCCATGCGCCTCAGGGCCCGCAGGGCCTGGGTGTAGTTCCATCCCTCGTTGGCATCCACCCGCAGCCCGATGTCCGGCCCGACGGCGGCGCGGACGGCGCGCACGCGCTCGACGTCCTGGTCGGGGTCGTGCCCCACCTTCACCTTGACGGCCCGGTAGCCGGCTTCGACCAGGCGGCGCCCCTCGGCGGCCGCCTCAGCCGGGCTGCACAGCCCGATCGAAAAATCCGTGAGGACGGGGCGCAGGGTTCCTCCCAGGAACGCTGCCAAGGGCACGCCCGCGGCCCGGGCCAGAAGGTCGTGCACCGCCATGTCCAGGGCCGCCCGGGCTGCAGGGTGGCCGGAGACGACCCGGCCCATGGCCTGGTGCAGGTCCTCCACGGCCCAGGCCTCCAGGCCCTGGACTGCAGGCCACAGGAACTGGCGAAGAGCGGCCTCGCACCCCTCCACGGTCTCTCCGGTCAGCAGGGGCTTGGGTACCGCCTCACCCAGACCCGAAAGCCCGCTGCGGGTGTAGACGCGGACCACCAGGGTCCGGCACACGTCCGAGACCACGGACGCGGTGCGGAAGGGTTTGTGGCAGCGCAGTCGGACGCGCGTGACCTCGATCCGGAACAGTTGCACGGACACCTCCGCCGGGCTCTGGATTGGACCCGTGGCCGGCGCTTCTTCCCGGCCCGGGCACCTCCTGCCCGCCCCGCCCTGCGCTCCCCGGAGCCGGCAAGCGAACGCGCGTTCTCCGATGGAATCGGCGTTTTCTTCCCTTGTGGCCGGTGGGGCGCCGTGCTATACTCCTCCGGTGCCGGCAGCCTGCGCAAGAAGCCAAGCTGAAGCCGGGCCCTGGCCGGCAGAGGGAGTCGCTCCCCTGGTCCTGGCCTCCAACTCGCCCCGGAGGAAGGACCTTCTGGAGCAGGTGGGCCTGGACTTCCAGGTCATGGTGCCGGACGCCGAGGCCGAGGCGGGAATCCGGGCCGGCCGGACCCTGAGCCAGACCCTGTCGTCGGTCGAGGCGGCAGCTCTGGCCAAGGCTCTCTCGGTCGCCGAGCGGGTTCCCCAGGGAACCCTGGTGGTCGGCGCGGATACCGTGGTCCTGTTGGGGCGCCGTCTGCTGGGCAAGCCCCGGGATCCCGAGGAGGCCGCCAGCATGCTGCGGGCCCTCTCCGGCAGGACCCATCGGGTGGTGACCGCGGTGGCGGTCCTGCGGGCCGGGCAGGGACCGGGACGGGTGGCCCACGAACAGACCAGGGTTCGCTTCCGGACCCTCAGTGAAGGGGAAATCGCCGGCTACGTGTCCAGCGGCGAACCCCTGGACAAAGCCGGAGCCTACGGGATACAGGGTCTGGGTGCCCTGCTGGTGGAACGGGTCGAGGGTTGCTACTTCAACGTGGTGGGAATGCCCCTGACCACGCTGCACGGGATGCTGCGTTCCTTCGGTCGGGACCTTCTGGGCCCGCGAGGGAACGAACTCGGGGCGCCCCAGGGCGGCCCGGACAGGGAACGAGGTCGGTGCGCATGGTGACGACGTTGGACCGGATGTTGAGCCACCTTTCCGCAGACATCGGCATCGATCTCGGCACGGCGATGACCCCCGTCCTGGAGTGCGGTCGGGGGGTCACGGTGCGCGAACCCTCCTACGTGGCCATCGACCGCCGCAAGGATCGGATCCTGGCCGTGGGCTCCGAAGCCCGTCAGATGGAGGGCCGGACGCCACCCCACGTGGAGGTGGTGCGTCCTGTGCGGGACGGAGTGATCGCCGACTACGACACGGCCGAGACCCTGATCCGCCATCTTCTGGGCAGGACCCGGTCCCACGGGGTGCTGCGCCCGCGGATCATGGTGGGAGTCCCTTCGGACGCCACCGACGTCGAGTGCCGGGCCGTCTCCGAGGCCACTCGGGCCGCCGGGGCCCGGGTCGTCTACATCGTCCCCCAACCCCTGGCCGCCGCTGTCGGTGCGGGTCTGCCGGTCCTCGAAGCCCGGGGCAGCATGATCGTGGACATCGGGGGAGGCACGTCGCAGGCGGCCGTGATGTCCATGGGGGGCATCATCGTCTCGGGCTGCATCCGCGTGGCCGGGGACAGGATGGACGACGCCCTGGTCTCGCACCTGCGCCGCGAGCACAACCTCATGGTCGGCGAGCGCCGGGCCGAGGAACTGAAGGTGGCGGTGGGGGCGGCCATCCCGGTCCTGGACCCGGCCCGGTCCCGGGTGCGGGGACGGGACCTGCGGAGCGGACTGCCCCGTGAGGTCGAGATCGATTCAAACGAACTGAGCACCGTCTTCGCCGAGCACGTCCGGGAGATCGCCGAGATGGTCCGCCAGATCCTGGAAGCCACCCCTCCGGAACTGGCCAGCGACATCATCGAGGCGGGCATCGCCCTGTGCGGCGGTGGTTGCCTGCTGCGCGGGATGGATGAGTACCTGACCCAGGAGACCGGCGTCTTCTGCTATCGCGTGGAGGACCCCCTGTCCAGCGTCGCCCTGGGCGCCGAGAGGCTCTTCTCCGACCCGCGCCTGATGCGCGCCGTCTTCAACGGTCAGCAGTACGGCCAGGTCGGGTCGCCCCTGTGACCATGGGCCAGGACGGTCCGGGATGAAGCGCCCTGGTCTGGTGCACCTGATGGCCCTGATCCTCTTCCTGGCTGGCGGATTGGTCCTGGGATACCGGGCCTTGGGACTGCAGGGCGGAGAGACCGGCCTCTTCCTGGCCGGGGTCCAGGCCCCGGTGGCCCGCCTCTCGGCATCCTGGTGGTCCTGGGGGCAGGACCTGTTCCGCTTCCGGGAATTGTCGGACCGCAACCGGAACCTGCAGTCCGAGCTGTCCAGGCTGCAGCGTGAGAGGGAGGAGACCCTGGCCCTGCGGACCGAGAACCGGCGCCTCCGCGCCCTTCTGGACCTGCGCCTCTCCCAACACCCCCAGGGCCTGGCCTGCGAGGTCGCGGCTCGCGACCCCAACCTGTGGTATTCCCAGTTGGTCCTGGACCGGGGGACCCGCGGCGGGGTCGCCAAGGACATGGTCGTGGTGGCGCCCGAGGGCCTGGTGGGCCGCGTCTTCCAGGTCAGTCCCGGGGCCTGCCGCGTGCGACTGCTCCTGGATGCCCGCACGGCCGTCCCGGCGGTCCTGGCCGAGAGCGGGGCCATGGGAGTGGTCTATGGGGATGATGGCCACGCCTGCACGATGAAGTTCATCGACCACGACGTCCCGATTCGCGAGGGAGAACTGGTCCTGACCTCCGGTCTGGGCGAGATCTACCCGGGGGGTCTGGCCCTGGGGCGGGTGACCCGACGCCTGGGGCGGACCGAGGCCCTCTTCCAATCGGTGCAGGTGCATCCGATTGTGGATTTTGGCTCGCTGCGCCACGTCCTGGTCGTCGGCAGGACCCGAGGGGGCTAGGTCTTGGCTGCGCCCCTGGCCCGTCTCCTCGTGCTCACGGCCCTGGCCCTGCTGGCGCTGGCGTCGCTGCCCGGTTCCCTACCACGGCCGGATCTGGTGCTGTTGCTGCTGGCCCCGACGGCGTTGCGGGGCGGGCGACTGGCCGGGGCCTGGTTCGGCTTCGGGGGAGGCCTGCTGTCGGGCGTGCTGGGCACCGGGAATCCCGGGGTCCTGGCCGCCGTCTACGGCCTGGTGGGCCTGGCCCTGGGCCTGCTGGGCGAGGAGGGCGGGGGCGAAGGCTTCTTCATGCAGTGCCTGACCCTGGTCATCGGCACGGTCCTGGTGGGTCTGGCCCTGGCCTTGTTGGGAGGCCTGGGGGCACCCGAGGCGGCCATCCTGCGTGACTGGCTGCCCCGCGTCCTGGCGGTGAACCTGGTCCTGGCCTGGCCTGCCCGGCTCATCGCCTACCGGGCGTTCCCCGAGGGCTCCTTCCAGTCTCGGGGATTCCGCCTGTGAAGGAACGCGGTGGGCGGGTGCGCGCCCTGCGGTGGGTCCTGGCCTGTGCCCTGCTGGTGCTGATCGCGCGGCTGGTCTACCTGCAGGTCTGGCGGGGCTCGGAGCTCGCCGACCGGGCCCGGCAGAACATGGTGCGGGAGATTCCGGTGGCGGCTCCCCGCGGAGTGGTCTTCGACCGCCTGGGCCGGGTCCTGGCCAGGAACACCGCCCGCTTCACCATCAGCCTGGACCCCGGGGTGGTCTCCAATCCAACCCGGGCCCTGCAGCAGATCGTCGGTCTGTTGGGTCTTCCTGCCTCCAGGCTGCGCGAATTGTCCCGGCAGATGGCCGAGAGGCCCGCCGAGCCCGTGGTGATCAAGGAGTCCCTGGACGCCGTCACGCTGGCCCGCTTCGCCGAGATCCAGGGAGACTACCCCGGCATCCAACTGGATGTGCATCCCCTGCGCGAGTATCCCCTGGGGCAGGTGGGGGCCCATGTCCTGGGTCACGTGGGCGAAATCGATGAGGAGGGCCTGCGGCGCCTGCGCAATCGGGGCTACTTCCAGGGAGAGTGGATCGGCAAGGACGGAGTCGAGCTATCCCTGGAACGACTGCTCCACGGCCATCCCGGGGCGCGCGTCATCCAGGTGGACGTCGCGGGTCGCCCGGTGCGTCACCTGGAGGACCGTCCGGCCCGTCCGGGTAGCGACCTGTTCCTGACCCTGGACGCCCGCCTGCAGCGCCGGGCCGAGCAGGCCCTGGCGCGGACCCTGCGCCTGTTGGAGAGCCAGAACGGGACCGGGGGCGGGGGAGCCCTGGTCGCCCTGGAGGCCCGCACGGGAAGGGTGCGGGCCCTGGTCAGTCTGCCGGAATACGACCCGAACTGGTTCTCCCGAGGCATCAGCACCCGCCGCTTCAACCGGCTCCTTGCGGATCCCCGGTCGCCCCTGCTGGATCGCGCCATCTCGGGGGCCTACCCCCCGGGCTCCACCTACAAGATCATCACCACCTCGGCGGCCCTGACCGAGGGCCTGATCACGCCGAGTTCCACCTTCTACTGCTCGGGCGTGTACATGGTTGGCGACATGCCCTTCAATTGTTTCGTGCGCAGCGGGCATGGCACCCTGAGCCTGGTGGATTGTCTGGCCCAGAGTTGCGACGTGGCCTACTACAAACTGGGTACCGAACTGGGACTCGAACGGATGGACCGCTACGCGAAGGCCTTCGGGATCGGTGCGAAGACCGGCATCGACCTGCCCGCCGAAGACCCGGGGAATCTGCCCGGCCCGGGCTGGAAGGAGAGCCATCTGGGCGAACCGTGGTTTGCCGGTGACAACGCGAACATGGCCATCGGCCAGGGATTCCTGGCCGTCACCCCCCTGCAGATGGCCCTGGCGACCGCGGCCGTGGCCAACGGCGGCGTGCTGTGGCACCCCCAACTGGTGGAACGGATCTACGACGGCGCCGGGGTCTGTCGCGATGTCCCGGTCTCCGCCGTCGGCAGGGTCCCCGTGCTCGATTCCCACCTGGCCGTGGTGCGGGAGGGGATGAAGGGAGCCGTCCAGCGAGGCACCGCCGCGGGGGTGGAGGCCTCCGACCTGGACCTGGCAGGCAAGACGGGCACGGTGGAGAACTCGCCGACGACCGACAACCCCGAGGGCCGCAACCACACCTGGTTCACCTCCTTCGCTCCGTCTTCGGATCCCGACCTCGTGGTCACCGTCTTCCTGGAGAAGTCCGGTGGTTACGGCGGGGCCCTGGCCGCTCCGGTGGCGGCCGAAGTCGTGCGCGAGTGGCAGGCCATCCAGGCCGACCCTCGGCCCACCCAGGTCCTGCCCGTGCGGGACTGGGATCGGGCCGAAGCGGACACGGAGTCGTCGAACTAGAGTTTTCGGGGGGCTGTTCGGCAGGAATCACCTCGCCCAGGAGAAAACCAGGGGAACCGCCGGGGCGCGCCAGACCGCGTCCGGCTTTTTTCCTCCAATACCCAGATATCAGGGGGCTTTGCCGTGGACCCCAAGGACAAGTTGAAGAAGAATTCCGCACCCTCACGCCTCGAGTTCGAGGCCAGTTCGGAGGCCCTCGTGCCGCCGCCGCCGTCCCCCCGGGTGGACACCGCTCCGCGGCAGTCGGCCCGGATCGAGCCCCGACCGGCCGAGAGTCGCGACAAGATCGAGAACCTGGCGGGGATCAAGGTCGTCGGGGTCGGGGGCGCCGGCTGCAATGCCGTGACCCGGATGATCCAGGAAGGCCTGCGCGGGGTCCAGTTCATCGCCATCAACACCGACGCCCAGTCGCTGTTCCTGTGCGATGCTGACGAGCGGATCCACATCGGTGCCTCGGTCACCAAGGGCCTGGGCGCCGGTTCCAACCCCGAGGTGGGACGCCGCGCCGTCGAGGAGAACTCCGAGGAGGTCCTCAAAGCCCT
>CAZQPM010000179.1:0-8559 GCA_964595195.1 uncultured Burkholderiales bacterium
CGCCCACCCGCCCATGAGGGCTACCCTTCCAGGGAGGCCTCCTCGGGGGGGCTGCCGACCTCCAACAACAGGAACCGGCTCACCCGCAAGGCGGCCCCGGCCTCCTGGGAGGCCTGCTCGACCAGATCGGTGATGGTCCGAGACGCGTCCCTGACCCAGGGTTGCTCCATCAACACCGTGGCCTGGCACAGCTTGCGATACATGAGCTGCAGCAGCAGCGACTCGGAGAGCTGTTCACGGGCCCCCTCGCCCTGCATACGGCGGCGGAGGACATCCCGTTCGAAATCGAGCCGCGCCGCGGGGAGGTCCGACTCGCCGAGGTACGAGGGGCGATGGAAGACGACCTGCAGGGTCAGCTCGCGCGCCAGGCGCTGCGCCGCCTCACCCGGGGAACCCGAGACCTCGACCAGGGCACCCAGACGGCCCAGCGACCCGGGACCGTGGGCGTAAGCGGCCACCACCCCGGGAGGGCGCGCCACGACGCGCACGAAACGGCGGATTCCGAAGGCCTCCCCGGAGCGCAGGATGAGGTCGCCCAACTCGTCGAGGACCCGCCCGGGACGGTCCAGGAACGGGGACTCCAGCAACTCCTCCAGGGACCCGACCTGGGACCGCGCCACCTGCTCGGCCAGGGACATCACGAATTGCCGGAAGCGCTCGGAGCGAGCGCCCCGTCGGGTCTCGAAGCAGACCTCCACCAGGGCGCCGGCCGAGCCGTCCCCCAGCGCGTGGGCTGCGACCACCCCATTCGAGCCGGACAGCGCCGGTCGGCGGGAGGCCAGGGTCAGGGCCTGCAACCTCAGCAGGGCGGCGGCCCGCCGCAGATCACCCTCGGTGGCTTCCAGTGCCCGCCGGCACTCCACCACCGAGGCGCCGGTCCGCCGGCGCAGTTCCTTGACCAGGTCCAGGGGAATACGGGGCATCGCGTTTGGCGCCTCTTCTACAATTGCAGCATGCGGGCCAGGGCTCCCAGGGTCTGTTCCTGGGCCCGCAGGGACTCCCTGCGCAGATCCGCACTGCAGCGCGACACCCGGGCGCCCGACTCCGGTGAAGGGTCCGCCACCATCAACTCGACCGCCTCGGCCAGGCGGGCCAGGCTCCGGGCCTCCTGGAGCGCGGCCCCCTGGGCACCCGCCAGGGCCGGAGGCGCCTGCAGCAGGGCCAGGCCGTCGCAGATCTGCTGCCCCCGCCGGGACAGGCCGTCGGCCCGAGGACGCCCCCCCTCGGCGAGGCCATCCAGGACCCGGCGCAGGTCGCGGGCCAGGGCCAGCTCCTGCAGTTGCCGCGACAACAGGCCGCCCTGCCAGCGATAGAAGGAGGCCACCCGGGGTGGCACGGACGGGCCCTGCAGCCGGGCGGCCACGCCCTGGCGGGCGCGCAGCCACCCCTCCAGCCCCTGGGCAGCGACCCCACCCTGGAGGCGGTTGAAGGCCACCAGGTCGGAGCGCGACGCGACACCTCGGGACAGCAGTTCCAAGCCTTTGTTGACGAGGTCGGCCCGGGCCCGGGCCGCCTGGCGGGCCGGGCCCGCCAGGAAGGCCTCGGTGCCGGCCGCCCGCCGGCCGATCCTGGCCTGCAGGTCCCGGGTGCCGGCGTGAGCCTGCCGAACCCGGGCCAGCGCCTCCGGGGTGCCCAGACGACCGGCCGCCCATTCCTCCAGGGCCAGCGAGGCCTCCTGCAGGTGCCGCTCCTGCCCCAAGAGCAGGCGCGACAGCGCCAGGTCGTCCGCGGCCAGGCGCGTCCCCGGGGACGCGGCCTGCGCCACCCCCAACGCCACCAGGACCAACGCCAGGACCGTCAACCAGCCGCGGACCATCCCTAGAAGCGCCGGTCCAGTTCAGGGTCCAGCCAGACCGAGACCGACACGGGGGTGAAGGCGTGGATCATGTTCATGAAGGTCGGGTGGAGGCCCTGGACGGCCTGAACCACCGGCGCCTGGCGCATCTTCGCCCGGTCCGCCGGTCGCAGGGCCGGGAGGTGATGCAGGATGACCAGCAGCAACCAGGCCAGACCCAGACCCTTGACCAGGCCCAGGGCCGCGCCCAGGCTTGCGGTCAGGCGCGGCGAGAAGGAGACCCCCTCCGGATGGACATGGTCCAGGTGCCAGCCCACGGACAGGACCACTGCGGCCGTGGCCAGGAAGATCGCGACGAAGGCCAACCAGTAGGCGACCAGACTGGGAACCCCCAGCAGCGCCTGCAGGCGGGGCCCCAGGGGGCCGAACCAGTGCAGGGCTGCGGCCGTCCCCAGTCCCAGGAACGCCAGATCCAGAAGTTCACGCGCCAGGCCCCGCTGGAACCCAGCCAGAGCCATGACTGCGACCAGGCCCAACAAGACGACATCCAGCCAGGTCACACGCCTCCTCCCTTCCTCGGCCACAAGCCGGGGTTCAGTCCCGCAGCCGGCCGCCGAAGTCCCTCTCGGCCACCCGAATCATCTTCCTGAGCACGCGCTGGATCTCATCCTCCGTCAGGGTGTGATCCGCCGCCTGCAGCACGGCACGGAAGGCCAGGCTCTGGTGGCCCTCGGGAACCTGCTGCCCCTCATAGACATCAAAACACGCGACGCTCTCAACCAGTTCCCCACCGGCCTGGGCCAGGCGCTCGGCCATGGTGCCCGCCGGGGTCGCCCGGGTCACCAGGAAGGCCAGATCCCGCTCGACCGCGGGGAAGCGGGACAGGGGCCGATAGTGGTGGCGCCGCTGCAGGGTCTCCAGGGCGTCCAGATCCACCTCGGCCAGGACCAACGGGGTATCCAGGTCCAACTCCAAGCCCAGGTGGGGATGGATCTCGCCCGCCCATCCCAGTTCCACCTCCCCGGAATACAGCCGGGCCGAACGGCCCGGGTGCAGCCAGGGTCGCTCACCGGCCTCGACCTGCAGGCGAATCCCGGCCATGCCCGCCAGACGCTCCAGGGCTCCCTTGAGCTCCAGGAAGCCGGCGCCGGGGTGGACCAGGGCCAGACCCAGGCGCCGAGGCTCGAGGACCTGCTCTTCCCGGGCCTGGAAGACCCGGCTGATCTCGAAGAGGCGCAGGTCGCGATTGCGCACCCGCAGGTTCCGGCGAACCACCTCGACCAGCGCTGGGAACAAGGCCGGCCGCAGGACCCTCTGGTCCTCGCTGAGGGGGTTCATGACCGTCAAAGGCCGGACTTCCAGGCGATAGGTGGTCAACACGTCCGGGTGGTGCAGGGAGGGAGTCAGGGCCTCGCTCCAGCCCAACCGGGCCATGCCCTCGCGAACCCACTCCTCCCACTCGTCGTCACCGGCCATGGCCCCGCGGGGTTCTCCGTGGGGAACGGTCACGGGCAGATTGTCGTAGCCGTAGTGACGGGCAACCTCCTCGATCAGGTCGGCCTCCTCCTGCACGTCCTGGCGATGGGACGGCACCCGCACCTGGAGCCCGCCCTCCGCGGGCTCGCAGCCGAACTCCAGGGACTCCAGGATCTGGCGGGTCTTCTCGGCCGGCAACTCGACGCCCAGTACCTGGCGCACCCGGGAGGGACGCAGGAGGATCCCCGCGGGCGGGGCTTCAGCCTCCCCCACGTCCACCCGGGCCGGACACACCCGACCGGCCAGGCTGTCCAGCAGCCAGGCGGCCCGCGCCGCCCCCAGGGCCACCCTCTGAGGATCCATGCCCTTCTCGAAGCGGCGCGAGGACTCGGTGCGCAGACCCAGGCGCAGGGAGGCCCGGCGCACGTCCCCCGCATGGAAGCAGGCCGATTCCAGCAGGATCCGGCGGGTGTCCTCGCCGATCTCGCTGTGCTGCCCACCCATGACCCCGGCCACCGCCACCGGCTTCTCGGCGTCGGCGATCACCAGCGTGCCGGGCGGCAGTTCGTGGTCATCCCCGTCGAGGGTGGTCAGCCGCTCGCCGGGCTCGGAGCGGCGCACCACGACCCGGCCACCGGCCAGGCGGTCCAGGTCGAAGGCGTGCAGGGGCTGACCGGTCTCCAGCATCACGTAGTTGGTGATGTCGACCACGTTGTTGACGGCCCTCATCCCGGCCGACTCCAACCGGCGGACCATCCAGGAGGGCGAAGGGCCGATGCGCACGTCGTGGATGACGCGGGCCAGGTAGCGGGGGCAGCCGACGCCATCGCGGACCTCCACCAGGTTGCCCGGCAACTCGTCCGAATCGGGCTCCGTCCACATCTGGGGGTGCTTCAGGGGGCGCCCCAGTTTCGCCGCCAGTTCCCGGGCGATCCCCAACAGGCTCAACTGGTCGGGCCGGTTGGCGAAGGTCTCCAGGACCAGCACCTCCTCGGCCAGGCGCAGGACCTGGTGGATGTCCTGGCCCGGTCGGATGCCCGGGTCCAGGTCCAGGATCCCCTCACGCTGCTCGACCGGAAGGTCCTCTCCATCCATCCCCAACTCGGCCGCCGAACAGAACATGCCCTCGCTGACGACGCCCCGCAGCTTCCCCTTCTTGATCCTCAGGCCGCCGGCCAGCAGGGCCCCGTGGGTGGCCACGGCCACCGTCTGCCCCTCGCGGACGTTCGGAGCCGCCGTCACGATCTGCAGGGTGTTTCCCGATCCCACGTCGACGCGGGTCACCCTCAGGCGATCGGCGTCCGGGTGGGGCTCCACCGTCAGGATCCGGCCGCTGAGAACCCCCTGGATGTCGGCGCCCTGGCGCTCGATCATCTCGACGGGAACGCCGACCTCCGCCAGCAGGTGCCCGGCCTCTTCGGCCGAGCCATCCAGGTCCACGTAGTCCTGAAGCCAGGTGTAGGGAACGCGCATCGTTTGAGCCTCTTTATCCTAGAACTGCCGGAGGAACCGGTCGTCGCCTTCGAAGAGCAGGCGGATGTCGTCGATACCGTAGGCCAGCATGGCGATCCGCTCGACGCCCATGCCGAAGGCATACCCGGTGTAGCGCTCGGTATCGTAGCCGACCCGCGCCAGCACCCGGGGGTGCACCATCCCGCAGCCCATGATCTCGATCCAACCGCTGTTCTTGCACATCCTGCAGCCGGCCCCCTCGCACAGGAAGCAGTCGACCATGACCTCGGCGGAAGGCTCGGTGAAGGGGAAGTAGGAGGGGTTGAAACGGGCCCGACGGCGCTTGCCGAACAGACCGCGGGCAAAGACTTCCAGCGTGCCCTTCAGGTCGGCGAAGGTCACCCCCTCGTCCACCAGCAGACCCTCGACCTGATGGAACTCCCAGAAGTGCGTGGCGTCCACGGCGTCACGACGATAGCACTTGCCGGGCACGATGATCCGCACCGGCGGTTCACCGGTCTCCATCACCCGGACCTGCATCGGTGAGGTGTGCGTCCGCAGCAGGACGCCCTCGCGCAGGAAGAACGAGTCCCACATCTCGCGACTGGGGTGGTCCGAGGGGATGTTCAGGGCTTCGAAGTTGTAGTAGTCCGTCTCCACCTCAGGGCCTTGGACCACGCCGAACCCCAGGCCCCGGAAGACCTCCTTGATCTGGCGGATGACCTGGTTGATCAGGTGGATGCGGCCAGGAGCCGGCCAGGAGCCGGGCAGGGTCACGTCGATGCGCTCCTGGGCCAGGCGCTGGTCCAGGGCCGCCCCGCGCAGTTCTTCCTGGCGCTGGCCCAACTGGCCCTCCAGGTGGTCCCGGATCTCGTTGGCCTGGCGGCCCACCTCGGGCCGTTCCTCGGCCGAGAGCGAGCCCACCTGCCGGAGGATCGTGGTCAGGGCCCCGCCCTTGCGACCGAAGACCCGGATCTTGATCTCCTCGAGGTCGTCCAGGGTTCGGGCCTGGCGGATCTCCCGCTCGACCTCTCCCTTCAGGCGCGCCAGTTCTGCGAAGATGGACATGCTGCTCTCCTGTTCCGGCCAAGAGCCGGGGCCTGGACCACTGCCCGCCCGGCCCTGTGGGGTGCCGACGCCCGGCAGTCAATCCAGGCACGGCATTCTCGCAGGGGCCTGCATCTCCTCCGCAGGGCCGGTTCCCCGGGGGCGGTCAGGCCGCCAGGGTGGCCTGCCGGCCCAGGCCCCTGCGAACCAGGGCCAGGGCCGTCCCCACCAGGCACAGCCAGGCAACCAGGTCCCCCACGCGCGTATACAGCGTCGGCTCCGAGACCGGGGCCAACCGGGCCACCAGGACTCGCCGTTCGAAGAGCCTGCTCTCGGCCAGGACCTGACCGGTCGCCGTCACGAAGCCGGAGATCCCGGTGTTGCCGGCCTGGATGGTGGGGCGGCCGGTCTCCACGGCCCGCATGATGGCCATGTCGAAGTGGTGCGCGGCCGCCGACGAGCGATCGAACCAGGCATCATTCGTCGGGATGACGAGGTAGCTGGCGCCTTGCCGGACCAGGTCCCGAGCCAGGTGGGAGACCATGGACTCGTAGCAGATCAGCACGCCGAAACCGGTGGACTCCATCTGCAGGGGCCGCGGTGGGGGGCCGGGCAGGTAGTTCATCACCAGGGCCAGTTGCGGTAGGGGTGGCCAGTAGCGCTTTCCGGGCAGGAACTCGCCGAAAGGGACCAGACGGTGCTTGTCGTGCCTCCCGGCCAGGTGCCCGTCGGGGGAGAAGAGGCTGGCCGTGTTGTGGGTGCCCCCGTCCGCGGCCGGCTCGATCGAGCCGACCAGGAGCCAGACCCCCAGGCCCTCCGCCAGGTCGCGGATCCGCCGGACCAGGTGGGGATTCCCCAGGAAGCCCCGATAGGGGATCGCCGTCTCCGGCCAGACCACCACCTGCGCCCCGCCGCGCGCCGCTTCCGCCGAGAGGGCCTCCAGGCGCCGCATGATCGTCTCCTGGAACTGCGGATCCCACTTGACGTTCTGGGGCATCGAGACCTGGACGGCGGCCCAGGCCACCGGCCCGGCCGAAGCCTGGGGAGGATGCTCCAGGCGCCAGGCCCCAAAAAGCACGACGAGGCCGGCCAGGGCCGCCGCCCAGGCCAGGCCGACGGCCCCCTCGCGCCGGGAACCCCGCCCCCAGAGGGCCAGGACCTGCTCGGCGACGGCCGCGTTGACCAGGGCCAGCACGAAGCTGAGCCCCCAGGGCCCCGCCAGGGCCCCCACCTGGATCAGCACGGGGACGCGGGCCTGCGACTGGCCCAGCATCCCCCAGGTGATGCCCAGGGGACCCAGGGTCTGCAGGAACTCCATGGTCACCCAGGTCGCGGCCGCGAAGAGGCTGCGCTGGCCGGAGCGCCCCTCCAGCCCCATGCCCAGGATCCCCCCGGCCAGCGCCGGAGCCAGGCTCTTCAGGAAGACCAGGCCGACCAGGGCCAGGGGCCCGAACAGGTGAGCCCAGGACAGCAGGCTGGCCTGGAAGCCGACCCCCAACGCCAGGCCCAGCAGGGCCCCGCGCCGGAAGCCCTGGCCCCGGCAGGCCACCAGGAAGGGTACCAGGGCGACCCAGGCCAGCCAGGCCTGGCGCGCGTGGGGAAACGAAAGGCTCAGGAGCAGGGCCGAGAGGGCGGCCAGGGGGAGACCGAGCCTGAAGGGAAGGGGCCGAAGCGGCGAGAACCTCCGCGGCACCGGCACCCCCTCGACAGGATTCCCACCATGCACTTCCATCGCTGTCTTCCTCTGCTCCCAAGACTCTTCGCCCGAGCCCGGGCCTTCCACGACCGGACGTGGGCGCTCGCCCTGCTCCTGCTGGCCGTCCTGGGCGCCGCCGGGTGCGCCTCGGGCCCATCCGATTCCCTCAGCGGGCCGGGCCAGGGGGAGCGATTCCTCCACTTTATCGTCTCGGTCAACCCCAACGGGGTCATCGACCGGACCGGCCGGGGCTGCTACGCCATCCTGCTCAACGCCCAGGGCCAGCCCATCGAGGTCACCGACCTGGATACCTTCACCGACTTCATCCGCTTCGACGGCATCAACGTCGACTGGTACCACCGCCAGGCCAACCAGCCCAACCCGGGCTTCACCTTCACCCAGGCGGGCAGTCTCAACGCCTACAGCAGCATTTCCGAGGATGGCAGACAGTGGCGCGTCATCCTGGACGTGGGAGAGCCCACGAACTTCATCAACCAGTTCGTGGTGACCGACCGCTTCACGGCCCACCTGGTCACCACCGACAACTACCAGGGTTCGATCCTGGGGCGCGTCCTGGACACCATGGGGCAGGGCCCCAGCCTGAACTCGAACCTGCAACAGACGCTGCTGCTCGAGAAGGGCCTGGGTCCGGTGACCCCCCTCCCCGCCTACTACCCCGACGATCCGCTGAACGACTGGATCACCCGATCGAACCTGCCCACGACGATGCCCTACACGAACTTCGACATCGCCCGGTTCGAGGTGTTCTCTCCCGACCGCTAGGAGGCCCCTGGCCTGGTCGGGGCAGGACAAGGAGGCGCCTCTGCGAAGGAGGCCAGCCATGCGCACCCAGCGGGGTTGGAAGAGGGTCCTTCTCGGTGGGGTGCTGGCCTGCCTGCTCCTGGCCTCCCCTGCGGGAGCCACCCCCGTCCGGCCCCCCCCACCCCCCCCCCCCGGTGCCCGACCGGACCCGGCGGCCCCCGGCGGAGGGGGAGTGCGCGTCGCGGTGGCCGACACCGGCTGCGGCATCGCCCCCGAGGACCACGACCGGCTCTTCAAGAAGTTCAGCCAGGCCGACGCCGGCGACGCGCCG
>CAZQPM010000180.1:0-8536 GCA_964595195.1 uncultured Burkholderiales bacterium
ACCTGCCGGCCATCCTGATCGTGGCGGCCCTGACCTGGTTGCTGGTCCGGGGCATCCGCGAGTCGGCCCAGGTCAACAACGGCATCGTCCTGATCAAGCTGGCGGTGGTGTTCTTCGTCATCATCCTGGGCGCTTTCTACGTGAACCCCGAGCATTGGACGCCGTTCGCCCCCAACGGTTGGGCTGGCATCCAGGCCGGGGCGGCCCTGATCTTCTTCGCCTACATCGGGTTCGACGCGGTCTCGACGGCCGCCGAGGAGACCGAGGACCCGGGGCGCAACCTGCCGATCGGGATGATCGGCTCGCTGGTCATCTGCACCATCCTCTACGTGCTGGTCTCCGCGGTGCTGACCGGACTCATCCCCTACACCGATCTGGGAACAGCCGAACCCATGGCCACGGCCTTCGAGCGACTGGGCCTGCACTGGGCCTCGGGGATCATCGCCTTCGGGGCCCTGATCGCCATGACCGCGGTCCTGCTGGTCTTCCAGATGGGCCAGCCCCGGATCTTCTTCTCGATGGCCCGCGACGGCCTGCTCCCCCGGGTCTTCGGCCGGATCCACCCCAGGTACCGCACCCCCCACATCACGACCATCCTGACGGGCGTCGCCGTGGCCACGGCGGCAGGCTTCATGGACATCAACGCCGTGGTGGAACTGTGCAACATCGGCACCCTCTTCGCCTTCGTGCTGGTCTGCCTGGGCGTCATCGTCCTGCGCCATACCCGTCCCCAGGCCCACCGCCCGTTCCGCACGCCCCTGGTGCCACTGGTGCCCATCCTGGGCATCCTATCCTGCGGATACCTCATGGCGGGGCTGCCGATGGTGACCTGGATCCGCTTCGGGGTCTGGTTGGTGGCCGGCCTGGTCATCTACCTGACCTACGGCCTGCACCACAGCCGGATCCACGAAGGCCAGGTGGAGGAGGCCCCAGCCGGCTTCTCGGACAACCACTAGGAGTTCGAACGGAAACCCCCTGTTTCGCCAACATGCCCTCGGTGGCCCCGCCCGCGCTGCGCGCGGGTGCCACGTATGGGCCGGCGAGGCGACGGGAGTGGTCGCCACACAGGCTGCGAAAAGCAATGCCCGGGACGGGCCTTCAGGAGCTCTCCAGCGAGGAGACGATGCGCCGGTACTGCAGGATCCCTTCGGCCAGTTGTCCCGCCCGGCACAGCTCTTCTGCCGAACCGGCGGACTCCCTGAGGATCCTGAGCCGGCGCGCACTGACGACGCCTCGGAGTTGTCGGACCTTCCCAGAATAGGAGTCGATCAGCATCTCGGCGGCCAATCGGACTGCCTGCTGCCGGAATGCCATCTCGCGGTCGCGGTCGCCCGCCTGCTGACATCTGGAGGCCTGGGAGTCGACCTGGAGGATGGGCCCGACGTCCACCCCATGGAAACGAAGCTCCTCAATCGCGAGGTGGTACTGGTCCACTTCAGTCAGGGTCTGCCCGGGCACCAGGACGATCTCAGGCGCCCGGGCCGGTGGGGCCTGTTCCCGAGGTGGCGGGGCCGGCGGCGCGGGTGGCGGTGGAGGGGGCGGGTCGGTGCGCACCGCGGACGGCGCCTGGACCCGGGTCGCCTCCCCCGTGGCAGGGCCGGGGACGCCCGTCGCGCCTTCCCCGGTCGGCGCGCCGAGCACGGCAGGACCGGGTCCGGGAATGGCGGCATCCCCTGGCCGGGCCGAAGCCGAGGCAACATGCACAGGACTCCCCGGAGAGGCGCCGGCCACGGGCGGATGCGCCTCGTCCTGCGGCTTGTGCCACAGGGCCCACAGCCCGAGGTTCACCAGCAGGATCGCCGCCAGTCCGAGGGTCATCCAATCCGTGCCGCGAGGTGCCTGGGGCGCCTGCAGGCAGCGAAATTCCGATTCGGAAGCCGGGCCTGGGGACGCTTCAGTAGCGAGAGCTTCAGGCCCGCGCGGGCGACCGTCGCCAGCAGACGGCCGACCCCGGCCGGAATCCCCGCTCCCGAACTGCCTGTCTGCCATCGGATTGCCCACCTCGGTCCCCGCGCTCCCCCCGCGCCCTCAGTCTCGCCGCGAGGATTCTTCCGTCCGGCCGGGGCGGGGTCCTTCACGACCCGGAGGCGGGCCCCCGGGCAGGGCCGACGGATCCGGCCGCCGAAGCCCGTCCTGCCGTGAACAGCTACGCTTTGGTCGTGGTGCAGGGGGAGGATGCCGGGCGGGTCCTTCCCTTGGAGGGATCTCGGGTCGTCCTGGGGCGGCCCGGCTCGGGTCCGGACGTCGACGTCCAGTTCGCCGACCTCACGGTCTCCAGCGTCCACGCCATCCTGGACTGGTCCGAAGCCGACGGCAGCTACGCGCTCTCCAACCGCTCGGTGACCTCCCCGGCGCGAGTCGATGGCCGACCGGCCACCTCCCGGGTTCTCCTGGCACCGGGGGCCAGCCTGCAACTGGGCGGCCTGGTGGCCGAGTATCGCCTGATGGGAGGCGCAGGCCCCGGGGGCGCGGCCAGGGACACCCGTTTGATGGGCGTCCTGGAGCGCATCCAGGAAGGCCGGTTGGTGGCCCGCTACGAGGTCACCCACCAGCGCACCCGGATCGGGCGTTCCAGCGACTGCGAGGTCTGCCTGGAGAGCACGGCCGTCTCCCGACATCACGCCGTCCTGGAATGGTTCGACCGGGTCCCGGCGGTGTACAACCTGACCGAGAACAGCACGACCCGCGTGAACGGCCAGGCCATCCCCCAGGGGGCCAGCCTGAGCCCTCGGGACGAGATCCTCCTGGGCGGTGAGGTCCTGCTGCGCTGGATCCCCTCCGAGATCATGGCTGCAGAAGAACGGCGCTGGCGCAGCCTGGAGGCCCAGGGGCCGCTCCCCATGCCCCGCCCCGAACCCGATTCAACGCCCGCGCCGCGAAACTCGACCACCCGGCCCTCGCGCCTGCAGGACCTGTTGCTGGAGGCGCCGTTGCCGGCCCGGGTGGGGTTCTTCAAAGACCTGCGGACGCGCATCGAGAAGGGCCAGTCCCTGTCCATGGCCGTGGGGGCGGCCGGCGAGGCCAACCTTCCCCGACTGGCCTCCACCCTCTCCGATGCGCTGCTCACCGGGCGGGATCTGGCTGAGACCATGACCGAGTTCCCAGGCACCTTCGGGGCCTACGAGGTGAGCATGGTCCGTGCCGGCGAGGAGTCCGGCACCCTGGACACCCAACTGCAGGTGCTGGTCCACTCGCTGGAGGACGCCGCGGCCCTGCGCCAGGCCCTGCACTTCCGGTTGCGGGCTCCGCTGATCCGTTCGGCCCTGGTGGTCCTCCTGGCCCTGCTACCCGTGCTTTGGAAGCAGGGATTCCACGCCTGGGGAGTCGCCGCCGGCGAAACCTTGCTGGCGGCATCCGCCATGGGCCTGACGATCCTCCTGCTAGCCCTGCAGATCAACCACAGCCCGCCGCTGCGCACGCGGGTCGAGGGCTTCCTGATCAACAGTTCCTACTTCGGGCAGGCCTTGCGCCTGCAGGTCGGCGTCCGCTTCCTGGGGGTGCTGGGAGCCATGCTGGAGGCGGGCCTGTCCGTGCCCCAGGCCGCCCGGTTGGCGGCCCGTTGCACGGGCAGCCTGCACTACGGTCAACTGCTGCTGGAGTCCACGGATCGGCTGGCCCTGGGGGCCTCGGTGCTGGACGTCCTGCGCTCGGCGGACTTCATCTCCCGGGAGAGCCTGGGACGCATCGGTCAGGGCGAGGACCAGGGTCGCCTGCCCGAGGTCCTGGCCAGCCTCGCGGCCGACCTGCGCTGCCAGGCGCGGGCCGAGATGGAGGTCCTGGTCTCCAGGCTGGCCCGGATCCTGATGGGCCTGGGCGTGCTCCTGCTGCTGCTGGGCCTGGCCACCAGCCGCCTGCTGACCTCCTGAGCCGAGCGGGGGCGGCGCCTCGCGATCCTGACAGGCTGATTCCTGGCCCGCCCGGCCCCAGCCAGCAGGCCCCCTGGCAGCCGACGGGACCGGCGCAGGCCCCGGTCCACGGTCCGCCGAAGCCTGCAGGCAGAGCCCCGTCGCCAGAGGGGCAACCCCGGGGGCACAGATGGAAACAGAGTCCGAAAGCACCACCTTCGGTGCGGTGGAGGCCCACCAGATCCCCGCGACACCCGAGGCCATCCTGGCCCTGCAGGGGCACCCCCTGGTCCGCCCCGAGGCGGTCCGGCGCGCCCTGGAACTGGCCCTGCCACCCCCCACGCCCCAGGCCTGGGCGCACTTCCTGGATCGCACGCTGCTGCTCCTGGGTTGCCTCCTGGCCACCTCCGGCATCGTCTGTTTCTTCGCCTTCAACTGGCAGGACCTGGGACGCCTGGGGCGCCTGGGACTGGTGGAGGGCCTGGTGGCCCTGGCCGCCCTGGGCGCCTGGCGCCTGGGCCTGGAACGCCTGCCCGGCCAGGCGTTGCTGACGGTGGCGGCGACCCTGGTCGGCCCCCTCCTGGGAGTCTACGGCCAGATCTACCAGACCGGAGCCGATGCCTGGAACCTCTTCCTGGCCTGGGGCCTGCTGATCGTCCCCTGGGTCCTGGTCGGGCGAAATCCCGTCCTCTGGCTGATCCTTCTGGGGCTCGGGAACCTCACCGCCTGGCTGGCCAGTGTCCAGTTGACGGGGACCGACCCCTGGCGTTCGGCGCCCTTCCACCTGGGGATGTGCGCGGGCAACAGCCTGGTCTGGCTGGCCTGGGAGCTCTACCGACGGCGAGCCCCGGGCCCCCTGGCCCACAGCCCGGCCAGCCGGGCCCTGGCGGTCCTCTGCCTCTTCCACGCCGCCTTCCCCAGTTGGATGGCCCTTCTGGACCCGCGCTTCGCTGGCCCCTGGTCGGGGCCGGTCGTCCTGGCCGCCCTGCTGGTAGCCGTCTTCCGACTGTTGCGGCCACGAGACCGGGACCTTTTCCTGCCGGCGGCAGGGCTGGCGGCAGCCATCTCGGTGGTGACCGTGGCGGCCTCGCGGGTCCTCCTGGAGGAGTGGGAGACCCGGGAGGCCGGCATGCTCCTGATGGGGTTCCTGGTCCTGGCCCAGGTGGCGGCCGCCGCGGCCTGGCTGCGCCAGGCGGGGAGGCCGTCGTGACCGTCCAACTGGTGGAGGTACTGCGCCAGTTGGGGCGGGAAGGCTTGCTGGACCCCGAGGGCGTCGCCGGACTGCTGGCCGCCGGGGATCGGGGCGAGCGACACTCGGCTCCCTGGTTCGTCCGCCTGCTGGTGGGCCTGGGTGCCTGGGTGGCCTCGTTCTTCCTGGTGGGCTTCCTCTTCATGATCGATTGGGTCCCCGAGGACCTGGGCGCCGCCGTCGTCGGAGCCTTCCTGCTGGCCGGAGCCGGGGCCCTGCGGCGCAGCCCCGCGGCGGAAGGCTCGGACTTCCTGCAGCAATCGGCCCTGGCCGGCTGGCTGGCGGGACAGTTGATGGTGGTCCTCGGCGTGGCCGGGGGAACCGACAGCCCCGCCGCCGCCGCCGGGGTGGCCCTGCTGGTCCAGGCCGCCAGCGTGGCCTTCTTCCCCGACGTCGTGGCCCGCTTCCTGGCCTCGGGCTTCGCGGTGGCGGCGGTGCTGGCCCTGCTGCTGCACTGGAAGGTCCCCCACGGCCACGAAGCGACCGTCGTCCTGGCCGGCGTCGGCGCGGGCCTGGTGTGGTGGCACCGGCCGGCCCTGCTGGCAGGGCGGCTCCCCCAGGCCGTGAACCCCGTGGGCTACGGCCTGGTCTGCTCGGCCCTGGCCCTTCTGGCGCTGGCCCTGGCGGACCCCTTCGACCAGCACCCCTCCGGCATCCTGGCCAGCGCGGCCCTGGGGGCCGGGGTCCTGGGGATGGCCGCGGGAGTCCTGGGCGAGCGCTGGTGCACCGGCCCGGGCCTGACGGTCCTGGGGGGCGGGCTCCTCCTGGGTCTGGCCACGGCCTCGGCCCCGGGAGTGCTGGCCGCGATGGGCACCCTGGTGCTGGGCTTCCGCGCCAGCGAGCGGGTCCTGCAGGGGCTGGCCTGGACCTTCCTGCTCTTCTTCCTGGCAGCCTTCTACTACAGCCTCGAGATGACCCTGTGGGAGAAGAGTGGCCTGCTGCTGGGCAGCGGGGCCCTTCTCCTGGGGCTGCGCGCCCTGTTGCGGAGGTGGAGATGAGCCGACGCGGAGGCCTCGTGCTGGGCCTGGCCCTGATCCTCCTGGTCGTGAACGGCCTGGCCCTGCACAAGGAACGGCTCCTGCGGGAGGGCACCCCCCTGTACCTGGAGCTGGCTCCGGTGGACCCCCGCTCGTTGATCCAGGGTGACTACATGCGCCTGGACTATGCCCTGGGTCGCAACCTCCAGGAAGCGTCCCGAACCTGGCCGCGCGATGGGCGTCTGGTGGTGCGACCGGACGAGCGCGGGGTCGCCGGGTTCGTGCGTCGCGACCAGGGAGAGCCGCTGCAGGAAGGCGAGCGCTTCCTGCGCTATCGCATCCGTGGCCGAGGCCTGCAACTGGGGGCCGAGTCCTTCCTCTTCCAGGAGGGTCAGGCCGAGGTCTACTCCAAAGCCCGCTTCGCCGAGTTCCGCGTCAACCCCGAGGGCGTCCCGATCCTGGTCGGACTGCGGGACGAGGCCCTGCACCCCCTGCAGGTCCGACAAGACGGCGAGAACGAGCCGAGGTAGGACCGACCTGGAAACCAGCCCGAGCCGCCGGCCCCAGCGATCGCGCCCCCGGAGCCCGAGGCCGATCACGCGTCCGGCCAGGCAACCTCCCCGGCCCGGCTACTTCAGCAGGGGCAACAGTTCCTTCTCGAAGACGTCCATGGACTCGGCGCCGACGTGGACCGCGACGATCTGGCCCTTCCGGTCCACCACGACGGTCGTCGGAATCCCCTGGATCTTGCCGATGACCTTCTCGAAGCTGGCCGCCAGGGCCTGGCCCTCATCGGTGTTGATGTAGGCGGACGGATAGTTGAACTTCTGCTTCTCGACAAACTTCGAGTGAGCCTCGGGCGTCCGATCCAAAGAGAAGCCGACCAACTGCAGGCCCTGCTTGCCATACTTCTCCTGCAACTCGATGAAGCCGGGGATCTCCTGACGGCACGGGGGGCACCAGGAGGCCCAGAAGTCGATCAGCAGGACCTTGCCCTGGAGGGCCTCGGAAGACATCTCCTGACCCTTCGAGTCGGTCGTCCGCCAGGCCGGCATCGCCCCCATGGGCTTGGCTGCGCTTCCGGAGGGAGTGGCGGCACCCTCGGAAACGGGCGCGGTTGCCGTCCTGCCGCAGGCGGCACACAAGGTCAGCAGCAAAGCCAGACCGACCATCCAGTATCTCGACATCGGAGCCCTCCACAGACGCAGATGCGGTGCTGTTCGCCGCCCGACCGGCGGTCTCCCCCAGTGGCCCCCCGCCGACTGGAACCGCCCGCCCCGCCAGCCAGGCTGCCAGGACGCCACCAACGCCACCATGATCTCGAGGCAATGCCCGCAAATCATGGTGGCGCGCACCGACGTGGCCCCTGCGAAGCCCGTCACGCCTGCCAGGCCAGCAAGCCCGCCTCGCCAGCCGGACCGACGCCCCCCGGTCCCGCGCCCGCAGGATCCCGTCCTGTCGGCACGGAATCAGGTCCGAGCGCAGCCCGCAGCCGCAGGCCAGGACCCGGCGCCAGGGCGACAACGAGGAGGGTGACGACACGTGGCTGGATCGGCACGGCAGGTCTACCTGGGCACGGACGGAGGGGCCACCACCTCGAAGGTGGGCGCGGTGTGGGAGGACGGCACGACCGTCTCGACGCGACTCCTGCAGCGACCCACCGGTTCCGAGGGCGGCCCGGACGCGGTGGTGCAGGCCTGGGTGGCCTCCGCCAGCGACTTCCTGGCCGAGCACGACCTGGGTTGGGAACAGGTCCAGGGCGTGGGCCTGGCCATCCCGGGGCCGTATCCCCGCTACGGCGTGCTGGGGCGCTCGCCGAACCTGCCGGAATCCTTCGTCGACTGGAACGTCCACCAGGCCTACAGTCAGGCCCTGGCCGCCCGGGCAGGCCGACCCGTCCCACTGATCGTCGGCAACGACGGAAACATGGGCGGCGTGGCCGAAGCCCAGCATGTGCGCGGAACGCGCCAGGCCACGGTGCTGATGCTGGCCCCGGGATCGGGGCTGGGCTGCGCCTTCATCGATCGCCACGGCCTGCCTCTGGATGGGGACACCCTCAACGGCATGGAGGCCGCCCACATGCCGGCCCCCCTGCACCTGCTGGACGAGCCTGCCTACCCGTGCGGCTGCGGCCGCACCTGGGGCTGCGTCGAGATGTACACCGCCCTGGCCGGCCTTCCCTACCTGATCGAGCGCCGCCTGCCCCTGCACCCGGATCACGAGCTGGCCCGTTCCTCGGCCCCTCCGCGCGAGAAGGCCTTCGCCCTGCGCGGGCTGGCCCAGAAGGGCGATCCCCTGGCCCAGGAGATCTTCGACTTCCAGGCCCGGGCCCTGGGGCTGCACGTGGCCAACCTGGCCATGGCGCTGGACCCCGAGTTCGTGGTGATCGGCGGTGGCCTGATGGACCCCGGGGCCCCCAGCCCGGGGTTCCGCCAGCGCTACCTGGACCTCTTCCGCCGGGCGGC
>CAZQPM010000181.1:0-8451 GCA_964595195.1 uncultured Burkholderiales bacterium
GGCGGCCACGAAGTGGGCACCCAGGCCCTTGCCCGCCGCGGGACTGCCCTCCAGTTGGGTCTCGATGAACTGGGCCAGCTTCTCGTCATCGGCCGAGAGCTCGGGGGGGACGGTCTGGGTCTCGGAGGCCCCGGCGGTCTCCTGTGGGGCACCCGCGGCTTCGGCACCGCCTGCCGGAGCGCCACCGCCTGCCGGAGCGCCACCGCCTGCCGGAGCACCTCCGCCTGCCGGAGCACCTCCGCCTTCGGCCGGGGCCGCCGTGGCGGCCTGGATGGCCTGATCCCCGGGCACCTCGGGAGCCGACGTGCTCTTGTCACCCAGGAGGACCTGCATCTGCTGGACCAGGCCCGAGAGCCGGTTGGAGGCCGCCTTGGCGCCGGCCTCGTCGCCCGAGTCCAGGGCCTTCTGCAGGTCGTCCTCGGCCTGTTGGATGTCCTTCTGGAGCTGCTTGATCTTCTCTTGCTTGTCGGCTTCGGGGTCCTTGGTCTCCTCGGACTTGTCGGTCTCCTTCCCCTGGTCGGCCTTCTTGGAGTCCTCGGACTTGTCGTTTTCCTCGGTCTCCCCCTCACCCTTCATGGCCTTCAGCAGGGGACTCTCCTCGCCGTCCTCGGGCTCGGAGACCTGGGCCTCGTCCGACAGGCTGGCGGCATCGGTGGGGGCCCGGCCCTTGGTCCCGGAAGCCTCGGCGGCCGCGATCCCGGCGGTCTTGGCGGTGGCGGCCTGCGGGGCCGTGGGGGTGCTGGCGGGCTTGTTGGTGCTGACGGCGCGGATCGAATCGGACATCGTGTCCTCCAGAATCAGGATCAGGCTTTCCCCCCGGGTCCAGGATCGCCCGGAGGAGGAGGCTTCATGTTAACAGGAGTTTACAGGATCGGGCAACTGTAAACGGAGTGTGGACGGGATGTTAAGAATTTGTTCCTGAAGATGGGAGGGGGAGCCCGGATTTCGTGTTTTCAGGATTCTTTCCAAGTTGGCGGCTACGTTTCCGGCAACCTGGAGATATTGACTGATGAACACGAACTCGGCATCGGGCACTGGAGCCCGTCGCCTGCTGGTCTACCCCACGTTGGACGCACAGGCCCTCTACGACAGAGCCCACTTCTTCGATCGTCCGGCCTCGGGCTGTTGGCACCGCTCGGGCAGCGTCGAGAAGGACGAGGCCTCGCCTCAGGATCGCTACTCGGGGCGCCGCCCGGCCCAGGTCCTGCAGGGCCCATGGCTGGGTCCGGTGGCCCTGGACGCCGAGCAGGGTGAAGCCCTGACCGGAGCGGAGGCTCCCCTGATCGTGCACCTGGCCTGCACCCTGATGGGGCCCCAGCATCCGGACCTGGTCGACCTGGTGACCCGCGCCCTGGCGGAGGCCCACGCCAGCCTCCTGGACACCCGGATGACGATCCTCGGTGGGGAGTTCGCCATGCTGGTCCACCTGGCCGTCGAGGGCCGTCACCGTCAGGCCCTGGAGGCAGGTCTGGAAGAACTGTCCTATGGCTTCGGAATGCGTCTGTTGGTGCAGGCCACCTCCGGTCCGGTCTCGCGGGCTGCAGGGACACTTCTGGAAGTGGAGGCCCAGGGCGTCGACCGTGAGGGCCTGGTTCGAGCCCTGACCGCCTGTCTGACCGAGCACGGGGGGCAGGTCGAGGACCTGGAGGTCCGGGTGCCCCTCCCTCTGGGGACCTCCGTCCCCCTGGCCACCATCCGGCTCAGGGTCCGGATTCGGCAGGATGTGCTCTTCGAGGTCGTCGAGGAGGGCCTGCAGGAACTGGCCGTCGCTCGGAATCTGGAGATCCGGCTCCGCCCCGCCCCGGCCCCAGGCGCCGAGCAGGCCGCCCTGGCCTTCTAGGTGGAAGGCGGGGGCAGGCGGAAGACGGCGGCCTCACCATCCTCGCGGATCGGTGGCCCGAAGCGCTGCCGAGCCAGATTGCGCAGGGCCGCGTAGACCAGGTCGCCGGTGCCGTCGTGCAGCCATCCGCAGTTGGCCCGATGCAGGACCACGTAGCGGATCCCCAGGTCCCAGGCTTCCCGGTAACCCTTGCGGACCTGCGAGGGTAGGGGAGGCGGGCGCGGCACCATCGCCGGTCCGCCCACCTGGTCGACACGCACCGGCAGCCGTCGCGTGCCGTAGACGGCATCGAAGGCCTCCGAGTTGGCCGGCCTGGGGCGCAGCGCCAGTCCCGCTGGCAGGACCTGCTGATTCCAGGAAGCCAACTCCTGGAGGAAGGGGTTCCGGTTCAGCAGCAGGGGCTCCATGGCCAGGCCCTGCACCTTGGGGTGGGGGTGGTGGATCTGCAGTTGCCAGACGTTCTCGACGTAGCCCAGGGGCAGGTCCACGATGGCCCCCTCGGGCTGGCCGGCCAGGAACCGGCAGAAGTCGGGAACCCGGGCGGGAGTCAGCACGATCCTGGCCTCGGCTCGGGGCGAAAGGCCCGCCCCAGCCAGGAGGATCGCGACGCCGCCCAGGCTCCAGGCCAGGACGGCCTGGAGCCGCGACCTTCGGGCCAGGCGGCGGGCCAGGCAGACCGTCCCCAGGTAGGTGGCCAGGAAGGCCATCGGTGCCGTGCGCAGGGGCAGGGACCAGCGGTACAACAGGGGCCAGAGGTCCTGCAGCAGCAGGAAGGGCATGGCCACGGGTCGCCCCTCGGCGTCCACCAGGATCCGGTCCTGCCACAGGAGGTGCGGGCCCAGGGCCAGCGTGGTCAGGGCGCCGGCGGCCAGCAGCCAGGGCAACCCGTCCGTGCCCAGGCGCCATTCCAGTCCCAGCAGGACCAGGCCCGTCAGGGCCAGTCCCAGGGGGATCCACCGGGCTGCCGGGGTCCTCAGGGGCGACCACCCCGAGCCCCGCCGCGCCCCCAGATGGCCCAGTTCCAGCGAATTCTCGACGGCCCGCGCGATGGCGTTCCGGCGCGAGTAGATCCCGGCGTTGCGGTAGGCCGCCGGGACGGCCTCGGTCGCGTAGACCCGGAAGGCCAGGGGCGTCATGGTCGCCACGGTCACCAGGACCGCCAGGGCCAGACGTCCCAGGGTCGCCCGACCCAGCCGGGGCAGGTGGCACAGCACCAGCACCGCGCCGACCAGGGCCAGCGCCAGGCCGTAGATCCAGTAGACCTGGCTGGCCAGCGCCGTCCACGAAGCCAGCAACCACCAGGCGTGGCGGTCTCGCGGGTCGTGCAGGGCCTGGTGCAGGTACCCCGTGGCCATGAACATGGGAGCCATCCACAGTTGGTTCAGGTGCCCGGCGTTCGCCTCACAGGCGACCCAGGGCAGCCCCAGGAGGGCCAGGCCAGCCAGGAAGGCGGGGACCCGACCGCCGCAGATGCGGTTCGTGGCCCAGGCTGCGGCCAGGGCGCTCAGGACCAGGGCCACCAGGTTCACGGCGTTCCACCAGGCCGGCCAGGGCAGGCTCAGGGGCAGCGGGGCCGTGAACAGGATGTGCAGGTAGGACAGGTGGCTGGCGGCCAGGTCCAGGCCGGTGGGGAAGTCCATGGCCCGGGTCCAGAACCAGTGCCCCTCCAGGATGGTCCCCAACACGGCCTTCTGCATCCACATCTCGTCGAAGAGGTCCCGCTCCGGAGCGCCCAGGAAATGGGTGGAGAAGCGGGCGGCCAGGGGATGGAGTCGCGCCAGGGCCGCCGCGAGGTAGGCCAGCAGGAACCAGAGTCCCCAGCGCCAGTCCGTCGAGGCACCGGTCCGCGGGGTCCTGCAGGGGGGCGGGGGAGGCGGTTCCATGCTGAGGGGGGCGTTTCTGCGGGGGCCAGCAGGCGACCTCCAAGACCGCTCCCCGTGGCCACACCCGTGATCCCCGGGAACCGCGGAGAAGGGCGAGGCGGCAGGTCGTCGCGCGCAGGAAGGCCGGGGGGGCCGGCCCCTGCGGTTGTGTGCTATCCTGGCCCCATGCCGAGTCCGACTCCCCGGCCCCTGCCTGAGAAAGAACGGTCCATCGCTCCGGCGGAACGCCCCCCCTTCCGGGTGGTCGCGGATCCTGAGCGGGTCCGTCTGCACCGGGGCCTGGAAGAAATCCTTGCCTTCGATCCCGCAGGACGTCCTGTGTCCTGGTTTCTCCAGGGCGTCATCTGCCGGCGCGGCCTCGACGGCTCGATGGTCGAGGTCTCCAGCGTCCGGGAGGACGGGGCTTGGACCCGACGGATTCGCCACCTGGACCCCGACGATGCCCGCTCCCGCCTCGGCCGGATGCGGGCCACCCTGTTGGAAGGCTGGGAAGCGCTGGGCCACCCCGAGGAGTTGAGGCGGGCCATCCGGGTTGACCCGTTCCAGGACGCGCAGGACTTCCAGCGGATCTGGCGGCCCGTGATGATCCTGCCGCCGGACCAGTATCGGGCCCTGGTCCTGCAATTGACGGAAGGCTGCAGCTACAATCGATGTTCCTTCTGCACCTTCTACAAGAATCGCCCCTACCGGGTCCTCTCCCTGGAGCATTTCCGACGGCACGTGGAGGAGGCCCTGGCCTTCCTGGGCGAGGGTCTGTCCTGGAGGCGCGGGATCTTCCTGGCCGACGCGAACGCCGCCAACCTGCCCGACGAAGAGCTGGTTCCCGCCTTGGAGATGCTGCGCCGGCGGTTCTCCCAGGCCCCGGCCAGTTGTCCGGGCTGCAACCCCCGCCACCTGCAGCGGGTCTCGTCCTTCCTGGACAGCTTCAGCTCGCCGCAGCGCGCCGTGGCCGACTGGAGGAACCTGGTCGGACTGGGCCTGCAGTCGGTGCACCTGGGTCTGGAGACGGGCAGCGACCGGGTCCTGCGGCTGCTGCGCAAGCCGGGTTCGGCGGCCCAGGCCGAGGCCCTGGTGCGGACCCTGAAGGAGGCCGGCCTGAGCCTGGGGGTGATCGTGATGACCGGCGTCGGGGGGCGGGCCCTGGCCGATGAGCACGTCCGGCAGACGGCCGCCCTCCTGAACCGCCTGCCGTTGGACGCGGGAGACCGCATCAGCCTGTCGGAGTTCGAACCCGATCCCCATTCACCCTACGTCCGGGAGGGGCTGGCCGAGCTCCTGGACGGCCCGACCTGCCGGCAGCAGAGCCGGGCCCTGCGCGCCGGTCTCCGTTTCGGACCCTGGCCCTCCGGCCCCGTGATCAGTCACTACGACGTGCAGCAGTTCGTCTACTGAGGAGCCTCGCCGCTTTGGAGGGTCCGGGGCACAAGCGGAGAACCCGGGGCCACTACCGCCCGTCAGCCGACCTCCGGCCGGGCAACCAGGAGAGTGCTTATCGCCATGGCCGAAACGATGACCCACGACAAGGTGCGGCAACTGATCGCCGCGCTGGAAGAGACTCCGACCACGCTGCACAATGGCAGTTTCCTGATCACCTGGCGCAACCCGGCCGAGCATATCCGGGCCGTCCTCTTGGTGGCCGAGGCCCTGCAGCGGCTGAATCGGGAAGGCAAGTCCGTGCGCCTCTTCGACACGGGCCTGGGGATCTCGATCTTCCGCGACAAGTCCACGCGGACGCGCTACTCGTTCCGCTCCGCGTGCAACATGCTGGGGCTGATGACCGAGGAGCTCGACGAGTCCACCTCGCAGGTCTCCCACGGCGAGACCGTCCGCGAGACCGCCAGCATGATCTCCTTCCTCACCGAGGTGATCGGTATCCGCGACGACATGTTCCTGGGCGAGGGGCATCGCTACCAGGCCGAGGTCGCCGACTCGGTGCAGGAGAGCTATGAGGCCGGCGTGCTGGCCCAGCGTCCCTCCGTGGTCAACCTGCAGTGCGACCTGGACCACCCCACCCAGGCCCTGGCCGACCTGCGCCACCTGATCGACCACTACGGTGGCGTCGAGAACCTGCGCGGCAAGAAGATCGCCATGACCTGGGCCTACTCGCCGTCCTACGGCAAGCCCCTGTCGGTGCCGCAGGGCATCATCGGCCTGATGAGCCGCTTCGGGATGGACGTCAGCCTGGCCTACCCCGAGGGCTACGACCTGGTCGAGGAACCCGTCGAGGCAGCCCGGCGCTTCGCAGCCGAGTCCGGTGGCAGGTTCGAGGTCGTGCACTCGATGGCCGAGGCCTTCCAGGGTGCGGACATCGTCTACCCCAAGAGCTGGGCCCCCATGCACGTCATGCAGAAGCGGACCGAGCTCCTGCGCGGCGGTCGTGCGGCCGAACTCAAGGAGTTGGAGCAGGCGGCCCTGGCCGAGAATGCCCGGCACAAGGACTGGGAGTGCACCGAGGCCATGATGAAGCACACCCGCGATGGCAAGGCCCTCTACTGCCACTGCCTGCCCGCCGACATCACCGACGTCAGTTGCCGGGAAGGGGAGGTGGCGGCCTCGGTCTTCGAGCGCTACCGCCTGGACACGTACCGTGAGGCCGGTCACAAGCCGTTCGTCATCGCGGCGATGATCCTGCTGACCCGCTTCGCCAACCCGGCCGACACCCTGCGCCGTCTGGTCGAGCAGAACACCCCGCGTCGCCTGGTCTAGAGGGTCGTCGAGGCCCCCGGCTCCGAGCCGGAACCTGGAGCCCGGCGGGATCCGTCGGGCTCCAGGTCTTTTCCTTGGAGGGCCCTGGCGGGCACCATGGCCCGGCATTCGCCCCCCCGGGGGGCATGCGGCCTGGAGGGGAGAGCGGCTCGCTGCCGAAACAGCCGGCACGGAGTTTCATCGGGGAGGCTGCTGCATGGTCAGGCATTTCTCACTCTGGTGCACGGCACTGATTCTTCTGACATCCTTGGCCTCGCTGGGGATCAGCGGGTGCGGAGGGGGGCCGGCGGGGATGGGCGGCCAAGGCCTCTCGGGCAGGTTGACCATCCATGTCACCCAGGACCGGGGTCTGACCCGGGTCCGCGTGGCGGGCCGCGAGGTCCAGTTGACCTCCACCGGGACCCTGCCAGCCTCCCCTCCATACTCGACCGGATCGACCACCTCGACCACGTCGACCGGATCGACCTCCTCGAGCGGATCCACCCAGAACCTGGCGGTGGAGCTGTATCGCCTGCCGCTGCAGAGCCCTCCGACGCCGCTGATGGCCCGGAGCTTCACCCTGGTCGGCGGGCAGACCCAGGCGATCATCAACGAGATCCCGGCCCCCGCCCACTACCAGGTGCGGGGCTACCTGTATCCGGCGGGCAGCACCGAGTATGACGCGACCTTCCTGGTGGAGGACGTCGAGGTCCTGCCGGGAGTCGTGGCGACCGCCACCTCCTACCTGACCCCACGGCCCAGCGGTTCGCCGACCGTGTCGCCGTCCCCGTCGCCGTCCGTCTCACCTTCGCCTTCGCCGTCGCCGTCCGTCTCACCCTCACCCTCGCCCAGCGCCAGTCCCTATGCCCTCATGACGGTGGGGACCAGCGCGCTTCCCGGCCAGCAGCCGCGTCTGGCGATGCGCTCCGATGGGAAGTTCGTGGTGGCCTGGATCTCCGGCGGCCGGGTCTACGCCCGGGGCTTCTTCGTCCAGGCCCAGGACCAGGGTACGTTGTGGGGCGAGCAGTTGGTCTCCGAACCGCAGGGCGCGGGTGCGCCCGACGCCCCGTTCCCTGCCATCGATCCAGCCGGGCGCTTCGGGGTGGCCTGGACCGAGAAGGAGTCCACCTACTACGCCGTGCGTTCCACGTTCAGGAACCTGGCGGATGGGACCGCTCTGTCCGGAGTCGGCTACGCCTATCCCTCCAGTCAGTCGGCCCTGGAGCAGGCCGGGATGGGCATGGGGGCCGACGGGACGCACGCCGTGGTGAACTGGAGGGATCGGGGCCCCTCGCCGAACGTGGCCAAGGCCCAGGGGATCCTGGTCCCCTCGGGGACAATGACCGGAGGGGTGACGCCGTTCGCCGACCCCGCCGGGGACGTGCAGCACGTCAGCATGGACATGGCCTGGAATGGTGATTTCGTCCAGGCCCTGTGGTCCGGGAACGACCAGACGACCGCCCTGGGCCTGAGGCTGAGCGCCAACGGCATCACGCCGGCCAGCACCCACACCGTGGCCACCTTCCAGAACGTCTTCCCGTCCAAGCCCTCTGTGGCCATCCGGAACGGCAGGGTGGCGGTGGTCTGGGCCCAGATGCCCATGCCGGTGGGGGCCGAAATCGTCCACCAGACCCTGTACGTCCAGCGCTTCACCTACAACCCCCAGTATATCGGGGCCGGCCTGGCCCCCCTGGACGCCAACCCGATCCAGGTCAACCCGGACTCGCCGGTCGGCTCGCGCTTGAACCCCCAGGTCGCGATGGATGACGCGGGGAACTTCGTCGTGGCCTGGGAGGATTACACCCTGCGCGATCCCAACGCGGACATCTATCATCGCGCCTTCAACGCGGCCGGGACCCCCGGCCCGGTCGTCCGGGTCAACCCGGGAGCCACCGGCAACTACGGCTGGCCCTCGGTCGGCATGGCTGCGGACGGGACCTACGTGGTGGCCTGGGGAACCCGACCCCAGGGCGCCATCTACGCCCAGCCCTTCGCTCCGGTCTTTCCCGCCGGACAGTAGCAGCCGGGAGCGACCCGCCGGCC
>CAZQPM010000182.1:0-8359 GCA_964595195.1 uncultured Burkholderiales bacterium
GAGCGGGCGTTCAGGTAACCATCCGGGTTCAGGCCCACGGGGCGCATCCGCGTGTAGAGCGACTTGTCCTTGACCGGCACGTAGCGGGTCATGATGGCGATCTCGGGCCCGGGTGCGCTCTTCTTGACGAAGGCCCGGTGGTAGTCCCGCACCCCGCGCAGGTAGGCCCGCATGAAGCGGCGGGCCGCCCCGGTGTTCTGGCTGAAGGTCTCGGAATAGAGGATGGCGGCGCTCTGCTGATAGGGATAGATCTGGCTGGCGGCGCGCACCTCCCGCCCCCATCCCCGGGCCAGCGCCTCGGTCAGGAGGGGCTCGATCTGCACCGTCGCGTCCAGGCTGCCCCGAGCCATCGCCATGTTCGTATCGGCGTAGGGCATCGTCACGATCCTCAGGTCCCCGATCCCCAGCCCCCCCGAACGCAGGTAGCGGTCCACCACGACTTCCTGCGAGACGCCCTTGCCCGTGAAGGCCACGGTCCGGCCCCGCAGGTCCTCGGGGCGGCGAACCACCAGCCCCGACCGGGTGACCAGGCTGAGGTAGCCGCAGCCCGGCAGATTGCTGCCCTTGTCGGCCACGGCCCGGAGCCGGACTCCCCGCCCCAGGGCGTTGTAGAAGCTGGCCCCCAGGTTGCCGCCTCCGACCTCCAGCTTGTCGGTGGCCAGCAGGGGCAGCATCTCGGGGCCCGAGGAGCGGAAGGGGATCAACTTGACCTTCAGCCCCTCGGCCTGGAAGTACCCCTTGTCCTGGGCCAGGTAGAGCCCAGCGGAGGACATCGTCGGCGCCACGCCGACCCGAATCTCATCGAGGGCAGCCGCCGCCGGCAGCAGCAGGCCCAGGACGAGAGCCGAAACCGTCAGGACGACCAGGCGGATCCGCCGCCCGAGGCCACGGGGCCGGGCCGGCCCTGACGGGGTCCGGACAGCCGGCACCAGAGGCCGGGCCGGAGGAAACGAGACGGGCATGGAGATCTTCAAGGCATCCTCCCAGGTTCTCGGGGTCGCGGGTCGGGCGGCCTGGAACCGGGCTTCCGGCCAGGGCAGCGGCCCGCTCGGGCTGGCGCCATTCTACCGCCGCCAGACTCCGGCCCGAGGTGTCGCCCGACACCGGCTGGGAACCCCGTCGGCGGGACCGCCGTCCTCCGGCGCCCGGGCGCCCCCCGATGCTTCCGGCTAGAGCCTCATGGTATCACCACCCGCGCCGCTGCCGCCCCGCCGGCGGGACCAGGTCCGGCACAGGGCGCCGACCAGGGCCTGCAGCAGGGCCCCGGCCACGGCCAGGACCACCAGGCCCGCGTACATGCGATCGATGTCGAAGAGATCCCAGGAGTTCCACACCACGTACCCGATGCCCGACTCGGTGGCGGCGAACTCGGCGGCCACCAGCAGGACCAGGCAGTAGCCGGCCGCCGTCCGGACCCCGGTCAGGATCCAGGGCATGGCCCCCAGAAGCAGGGTGCGCACGGCGTAGTCCCAACCGCCGAGCCGCAGGTTCCGCGCCACCAGTTCCGTGCTGTGGCGGGCCTCGGTGACCCCCTGCAGGGTATTCAGCAGGACCAGGTAGAAGGCGCCGATCGCCAGGATCGCCACGCGCGGGGTCTCGCCCAGGCCGAAGACCAGCAGCAGCAAGGGCAGGATGGCGATCTTGGGGATCGGGTAGGTCAGGGCCACCACCGGTTCGACCACGGCGCGCAGCCGCGGCAGCATGCCCATCAGCAGGCCCAGCGCGCCACCGGCCAGGGAACCCAGGCTGAAGCCCAGGGCCAGGCGCCGGGCGCTGGCCGCCAGGTGGGGCCACAACTCGCCCGAGGTGGCCATCCCCTCCAAGGTCTTGAGGACCTGCCAGGGACCGGGGAAGAAGCGCGTGTCGATCCAGCCCAGACGGGCGGCCAGTTCCCACAGGGCCAGGGCCACCAGGGGAGACAGGAGGCCGGCCAGGGGGGGGCACTGCCGTCGGGCCGGCGGCGACGACGCCGAGCGACTGGCGACCCGGGGTTCCCGGAAGGCGGCCAGGACCTCGTGCACCGCCGGGTCCTGTCCTCCCACCCCCGGGTCCCAGGGGTCGCGGGGGCGGGATCGATCCAGCGGCAGTTCCCGGGCTCCCCCCCTGCCGTCCATCAGGATCAGCCGGTCTCCCAGGAAGAGGGCCTCGGCCAGGTCGTGGGTCACGAAGAGGATGGCCGGCCGCTCGCGCTCCCACAGACCCAGCGTCTCCTGCTGCAACCGGCCGCGGGTGGCGGCGTCCAGGCGCGAGAAGGGCTCGTCCATCAGCAGCAGCGGCGAGCCCGACAGGAAGGCCCGCAGGATGCTGATCTGCTGGCGCTGCCCACCGCTGAGCTGAGCCGGGAAGCGAGCCGCGTGGTCGGCCAGATCCAGGGCCTGCAACCAGCCCTCCATGCGTTGCCGATACTCCCCCGGCGACAGCACCGAGCGGCGCATTCCCAACAGCAGGTTGTCCCGGACCGTCAGCCAGGGGAAGAGATCCGATTCCTGGGGGACCAGGTAGGGGCCGCCTCCGGCCTGGGTGGTCCGGACCCGGCCCTCATCGGCTCGGTCCAGGCCGGCCAGGATCCGCAGCAGGGTGGACTTGCCGGACCCGTTCGGCCCCACCACGCAGACGCGATCCCCGGGGCGCACCTCCAGGTCGACGCCGTCCAGCACCCGAACCTGTCCGGCCGGGTCGGCAAACGTGCGGACCAGGCCGCAGACCTCCAACACCGCTTCAGACACGCCGGGCGGTTCGCCCCCTCCGGCGGCATTCCTCGAACCCTCCGGTCCCATCAGCGATCCGCGGTCTCGCGCAGGCCCTCCCTCTCCAGATAGCGCACGGCCTCCCCGGGGAAGTCGGTGAACATCCCGTCCAGCTTGAGGACCTTGAAGGCCACCTCCAGCATCTCCTCAGGACCGGTGAACCCCTTCTGGACGGCATCCCGACGCAGGGTCCAGGAGTGGACCTTCAGGCCGTGCCGGCGGGCGTTCCGGCACAGGTCGGTGACCTCGTAGCCCCGACCATCCTCGGTGGTCCGCGCCAGCAGCGAGAAGTTCGGGGCGTAGATCGTGGCGAACCGGGCGATCTCTTCCAGGCCCTCGGGGGTCACCATCCAGCGCTGCCGGGCCCGGTCGTCCGTCAGCCTCTGCCCGCCGAGGTCCACCAGCATGCACAGTTCGCCCTTCCAGCCCTGCTCCCGCGCCCTGCGCGTGGCCTCGAAGTCGAAGCACTGCAGGATGGCGCCGGACTGGGGGCCGTTCCAGCCGAATTCGGTCAGCATGTCGATGGTGGCCTGCATGATCGGCCGGCCCTCCCGCTCGAAGGCCGCGGGCTCCTTCACCTCGACGTAGGGCATGCGGTACTGCCCGGTGGACCTGTTCAGGCCTGCGAGCAGTTCCAGGGCCTCGCGCAGGGACGGCACGCGGAACTCGATGCCGGAATCGACCGGGAAGCGTCCCGGGAACACGGCCAGGCCCGTCTCCGGCCGGAAGCGCTCGGTGACCACCAGGCTGCGGATCTCCTCCCAGGTGAAGTCCACGGCGTAGTAGCTGCCGTCCGGACGCTGACGACCGGGGAACTTGCGGGCCACGTCCGTGGTGGTCTCCAGGGTGTGGTCGTGCAGGACCACCAGGACGCCGTCCCGGGTCATGACCACGTCCTGTTCGATGTAGTCGGCCCCGGCGGCGTAGGCGTAGGCCATGCAGGCCAGGGTATGCTCGGGCAGATAGCCGCTCGAGCCGCGGTGGCCCGCCACCTGGGGACGGTAGCCGGTGGGTCCGGCGGGCCGGACCCTGGCCACCGGTTGCGCCTTGCCGCAGGCCTTCTCCACGGGGTCGGCGGCGCGGGCCGCCGCGCTGCCCAGAAGGACCAGCCCCAGGGCCAGGGCGGCCACCAGGACCGGCCGGAGACACCTGATCCTGACTCGACTGCGGGAATGGCCGGACCTGCAACCTGTGGTTCCCCCCCGGACCGGGGTCTTGCTCGTCCGCTTCACGTGGCTGGCCTCCGCTGCTCTGGACTGTCACCCGGTCGCTGTCCGCGGCCAGGTCACCCCGGCACTTCCCCGGCACCCGGGAGATGCCCTTCGGCCGCCCGGGCACCGTCCCTGTCCTGCTGCCCGGAGGACCGTCGAAGGGCCCGCATCCCGGAAGGCTTTCGGCCGGCAGGGGTGGAAGGGCGGGCCGCGCAGTGGGCGCCCGTCCGGCGTCCTCGCAGTTCCAGGGAGGCTGC
This sequence comes from uncultured Burkholderiales bacterium, assembly GCA_964595195.1. Lineage (GTDB taxonomy): Bacteria > Vulcanimicrobiota > Xenobia > Xenobiales > Xenobiaceae > CAZQPM01. The sequence continues at coordinate 4,216 of CAZQPM010000182.1, forward strand.
CGATGCAGCGAAACAGGGAAGGCTGGAAGCTGGCGGCACCCGGGCAACCCGCCGAGGAGGGTGGGACCGCAGAGGTCCAGGCCCTTCCGACACCCCCTGCCCCGAAGACCCTGGTCCCCGCCTGGCTGCCCGTGGCGATGGCGCTCATCGCCGTGGTGGCGATGGGCTTCCTGGCCAGCTCGGTGAATCAGCGTCGGGCCGAATCCCCCGGCGCCCGGGTCCGGTTCCTGCAGCCCCCGGGCCCCGACCCGAGCGATTCCCGCGGATGGCAGATGTCGTTCCCCCGGCAGTACCACGCCTGGGAATCCAACCGCGACCCCGTCGGCGCACCGGCCTTCCTGAACGAATACCTCCGGGACTACCTGACCGAACGCCCCGAGCTGGTGGTCCTGTGGGCCGGCTTTCCCTTTGCCCGGGCCTGGAACTGGCCCCGCGGACACGCCCACGCCGTGGAGGACGTCCTGGCCACCCGCAGGATCGATTCCCGGAGCCCGGCGGCCTGTTGGGCATGCAAGGGCCCCGACGGTCCCCGGCTGATCCTCCGGGACGGCCCGGAAGCCTTCTATGCCCGCAGCTTCCAGGACTACCGTTCGGAGGCCTCGACGCCGGTGGCCTGCCTGGACTGCCACGACCCGCGTACGATGGATCTTCGGGTATCCCGGCCGGCGCTGAGGGAGGCCTTCCAGCGCCAGGGCCGGGACCTGGACCAGGCCACCCACCAGGAGCTGCGCAGCCTGGTCTGCGCCCAGTGCCACGCGGAGTACTACTTCCGGGGCAGGAAGGAGAACTACCTGACGCACCCCTGGGACAAGGGGCTGACGCCCGAAGCCTTCGAGGACTACTACGCCGGGAACGGCCACGTCGACTGGGTCCACCCCATCAGCGGCGCTGCGATGATCAAGATGCAGCACCCGGACTACGAACTGAACCAGCAGGGGCCGCACGCCCGCGCCGGCGTCGCCTGCGTCGACTGCCACATGCCCTACGTCTCGGAGGGCAGCGTCCGGGTCACCGACCACAGCATGCGCAGCCCCACGAACAACCTCATGGCGGCCTGCCAGGTCTGCCACCTGTGGACCCGGGAGGAGATGCTGTCCAGCATCCACCGGGCCCAGACCTCGACCCGCCGGGTCCTGCGGCATGCCGAGAAGGTCCTGGCCGCCGCCCACCTGGAGATCGGCGACGCCGCCCGCCTGGGCGCCACCGACGCCGAGCTGGCCGAAGTCCGCAGCCTGATCAGCCGAGCCCAGATGTACTGCGAGTACGTGGGGTCGGCCAACAGCATGGGGTTCCATGCCCCCGAGGAGGCCGCCCGCGTCCTGGGTCGTTCCCTGGATCTGGCCGAGGAGTGCCGCCGCCAGACGCGGGCGATCCGCGCTGGCCAGGGCCATCCGGAGCCCCTGCCGGGCCCCGACCTGGCGACGCGGCAGAAGGCCTGGGACCTCATCCAACCCTACCTGGAGGCCAGGAAGCCGCAGGCCACCGAGCCCGACGGGACGCGGTAACCCGGACCCTGAGGAAGGGCCTCCCGCCCCTGGGGAGGGTTCCTGCCGAGACCGCCTTCGGATGGCGCACCTCCGCGAGTCCCCACCGGGCCCCCGGCGGATGCCGGGCTCGCCGGCAGGCCTGCCCCGGATCCCGGAGAACCGCCCCCGCATGCCCCTCGTGCCCATCCTCACCCTGGGTCCGGCCACCTCCTCGCCGGACATGATGGCCGCCCTGCTGGGGGTCGCCGGCGCCTTCCGCCTGAACGCCTCGCACCTGGTTCCGGAGAGCCTGGCCCGCTGGCTGGAGGCCCTGGACCGCGTCTTTCATTCAGCCGGACACACGGTTCCCGTGTATGTCGACCTGCAGGGTGCCAAGATGCGCATCGGCTCCTACCCCGACTGCCGCTTCCTGCCCGAGCGCGTGCACCTCATCCTGGGGGAGAAGTCCGAGACTCCCCAGACCATCCCCGTTCCCCACCCGGCCTTCTTCCAGGCCGTGCGGGCGGGCGACCTTCTGACCCTCAACGATGCCCGGGTCGGCCTGCGCGTCCTGAGCACCGACGACCGGGCCTGCCAGGCCGAGGTCGTGCGCGACGGACCCCTGTCTTCCCACAAGGGCCTGAATCGCCGGGGCCACCCGCTTCCCTGTCCGAGCCTTTCCGAGGGCGACCGGCGCGCCGTGGAGGTGGCGCTGGATCACGAGTTCGTGCGCTTCGCCTTCTCGTTCGTGCACGACGGCACCGAGGCCGACCTGATCCGCCCCCGGGTCGGCGGGCGCGTCGTGGCCGCCAAGATCGAGCTCCCGGAGGCCCTGGACCATCTGGGCGGAATCGCCGACCGCTTCGACGAGCTGTGGCTGTGCCGCGGAGACCTGGGAGCCCAGGCCGGTCTGGCCGCCCTGGGAAGCCTGCAGGAGACCTTCGTGCGCCGGGCGACGGGCCTGGGCAGGCCCCGCTACCTGGCCGGGCAGGTGCTGGAGTACATGACCCACTTCCCTCAACCGACGCGGGCCGAGGTGGTGGGCCTCTTCCAGGCCGAGCGCGAGGGCTTCGCGGGGGTCGTGCTGTCGGACGAGACGGCCGTGGGCCGCCACCCCCTGGAGGTGGCCCGCCTGCTGGCCGAACTGGGATTCCGGGCATCCTTCAGTCCACCGTGCGAAAGCGCTTTCGAGAACCCGGCCGGCCGATGACCTGGCGATCCAACCCTGCGCCACCTCGAACCCCGCGCCACCATGATCTACAGGCATTGCCTCGAAATCATGGTGGCGTCGCGCCAGCGGGATCCCTTGACGCTCCGCTGGAAATCGGGCATGGTCCGAGGGATCATCCCCCTCGGCGCGGGCCCCTCCCGACACTTCGAGGGCGGCGAGGTGACCGCATGCTCCCTGAGGTGGACCTGGACGACCGGCTGGACGAAGGGATCGGGCGAGCCCTGGCCTGGCTGGAACAGAACCAAGAGCCGAACGGGCACTGGGCCGGATTCCTGAAGACCAACTCGGCCATCGAGGCGGAGTGGGTCCTGGCCATGCACTTCCTGGGCATCGACGACGACCCCAAGTACCCCGAGGTCGTGCGCTCGATCCTCAGCGAGCAGCGGACGGACGGCTCCTGGGAGGTCTACCACGACGCTCCGGCGGGCGACGTCAGCGCCACCGTGGAGTGCTACGCGGCCCTGCGCGCGGCCGGGGTGGACCGGGACTCCGAGCCCCTGACCAGGGCCCGCCGCTGGATCCTGGAGCGCGGCGCGCTGGCCAAGGTCCGCGTCTTCACCCGGATCTGGCTGGCCCTGCTGGGCGAATGGCCCTGGGAGGGCACCCCCAACCTGCCGCCCGAGCTGATCCTGCTGCCCCCCTGGGCTCCCCTGAACCTCTACCGCTTCGCCAGTTGGGGACGGGCCACCATCGCGGGCCTGTGCCTGGTCTCCTCGCAACGGCCGGTGCGCCCGCTGCCTCCGGATCGCCGGTTGGACGAGCTCTTCCCCCAGGGCCGGGCCGCCCTGGACTACCGCCTGCCCCGACCCCGGACCCCGCTGGGCTGGTTCTTCCATCTGGCCGACCGACTGCTGAATCGGTACCACCGCTGCCCCATCAAGCCGGGGCGCGACCTGGCCACCCGGCTGTGCATCGAGTGGGTCGTGCGCCGCCAGGAGGCCGACGGCTGCTGGGCCGGCATCCAGCCCCCCTGGATCTACGCCCTGATCGGCCTGTCGTGCCAGGGCTTCCCGGTGGACCACCCCGTCATGCGCGCGGGCCTGCAGGCCTTCAACCCGCCCTGGGCCTTCCCGACCGAGAAGGGCACCTACCTGCAGTGCTGCACCTCCCCGGTCTGGGACACGATGCTGACCCTGCTGGCCATGACCGACTGTGGCCTGGACTGCCAGAACCCCATCGTGCAACGAGGCCTGGACTACCTGCTGGAGCAGCAGATCGACGCCCCGGGCGACTGGCAGGTCAAGGCCCCGGGGGTGCGCTCGGGGGGATGGGCCTTCGAGTATGAGAACGACACCTACCCCGACGTCGACGACACGGCCGTGGCGATGGTCGTCTTGTCCCGACTGCGCCACTCGGCCCGGGACCCCGAGCGGGTGGACCGGGCGCTTTCCCGGGCCCTGGAGTGGGTCCTGGGCATGCGCTGCCGCAACGGGGCCTGGGCGGCCTT
>CAZQPM010000183.1:0-8234 GCA_964595195.1 uncultured Burkholderiales bacterium
TGTGCATGGCATCCTGGTTCCACAAAAGGAAGGGTGCCACCAGCAGGGCGGCCACCAGCGCCCCCAGGACCAGGCTTCGCGTCGGGCCGGCCCCCAGGCGGTCGGCCAGCAGGCGCCCGATCCATCCGACCCCGGCCAGGTTGACCAGGACGATCGCGATCGACCGGGGCAGCGGCCACTCCAGGGCCGGGTCCAGGATCGGGCGCTGGACCTGCAGCAACAGGAAGGGGACGCCCAAGCCCAGGGCCACGAAGGCCACCAGGCCGAGCCCTGCCAGCACTTCCCGGCGCGGTCGCCCCCGCAACCGAGCGACGGCGACGGCCAAGAGGGCGGGGGCCAACACCAGGATCGCCGTCCACTTGGTCAGGAAGGCCACGGCGACGGCGGCCCCCATGGCGCACGCGGCGCCGGGACCCCGCGTTTCCAGGTTCCAGGCCAGGACTGCCAGGGCCACCAGCGTGGTGGCCGCAGCGGCCAGGTCCAGGAGCGGAGCCGACAGATAGCCCACCAGGGTCGGGGCGAAGGCCACCAGCAGGGCGGCCAGGACTCCGACCCGCCGACCCGCCCCACCGAAGACCTGGCGGCCCAGGACGTAGGTGCCCAGGACCAGCAGGAGCATCCAGGGTACCTGCTGGAGCGGCAGGCCGGACAGGGGGAGGCCGCCCGCCAGCGCCCCCAGGAGACCCGGGAACAGGTACCCGACGGGCGGGTAGGCATGAGGGTCGGTCCAGGCCAGGAGCGGACGGATTCGCGCCCACCATCCCTCCCCGCCGAGGAGGGACTCCTGGACCGACATCAGGTTCAGGAAGTGGTTCGCTTCATCGCCGATCGGCAGGTAGACCCAGGATGGGCCCCGCCGCCACGTCGTCAGCACCAGCATCAGCGCGATCACGCCCAGGAGGACGCCATCGGCCCACGGCAGGAAGGCCCGGGCCCGAGGGGTTGCCGTGGGCTCGGCGACGGCCTGGGCAGTATCCAAGCGGCTCTTCAACTCCCGGTGAGGTCGACCCGGCCTTCGCTCAGGTCGGGGGTCGCGTCGCCCCCGCGAGTCTGGGGGCCGAGGCGATACAGATCCAGATAACGGGCATCGTTGGAGATGACCACCCGGAAGCGACGGGGCGGAGTGACGATTCCCTGGCGGGTTCTCCAGTCCGCGGGGGGCGGCTCATGGGCATAGAGCAGCAGATACTCCAGGTCCCTGGGAATCGCACCCGGCGCGACCTCGACCACCCGGGCCCGGGCGCCCAGATAGCGCAGGAAGAACGTCTGCGTCTCGTCGAGCCACAGGATCCCGACGCGGGCCCCCGCGGGCACGGCCTCCAGGATGCTGGGGCCGAGCGACGGCAGCTCGGCCACGGGGACCCGGCGGACGTCGACCACGGCAGGCCGCACGTGCGGGTTGGGAGGCTTGGAGCCGGGCAGCAGTCGGCTGACCGGGACGAGCTCCAGGCCGAGGTTGGCGGCCACCTGCCGGGCCATCGGCAGCCAGGCTGCGGTCTGCAGGAAACCGGCCAGCAGCATGAACGCCGCGCATGCGACGAAGGTGCTGCGCCAACGCGCCGCCCACAGGAAGGCCAGGACCACCAGGACCGGGGTGGTGGGGGCCAGATACCGCGGATCGGGGATCAACAGGCCGACATGAAGGGCCAGGACCACCAGGGAGGTCGCGACCAGGTAGAGCGCCTTCCGGAACCGGGCCTTCCAGGACAGCAGGGCCACTCCCCCCACGGCGAGCCACACGGGCGCGGCCCAGTAGAAGGTGGACACCACGTAGAGCCCCCCGCTCAGGGTGGTGGTCCAGCTCGCCGGATGTTGTCCGCCTCCCGCCGTCACCACGGGGGCGAACGAGTACTGCATGGGGATCAGGAAGCTCCACAGATCCATCCGGGAGAAGTACCAGGGCCCGCAGACCAGTCCGCACAGGGCCGCCACCAGCAGCAGGCCCCGCCCGGCCTGGCCCTCCTCCCCCAGGCGGAGCGCCGCCAAGAGGGCCAGGGTAAAGAGGGCCTGGGCGACCAGGATCAGCGACCATCCCCCGATCTGCAGGCCGCCAGCGCCCACCCCGGCCCGGAACGACTCGATTCCCCACCAGGTCAGCACGATCACCACATCCAGGAGGACCACCAGCAGCAGCAGACCCAGGCGCGAACGCCGCGTCGACCACAACCGGGGTAGGGCCGCCAGGACGACGAACGGCACCCCCAAGAGGACCACGGAGTACTTGATCAGCATGCCCAGACCGAAGACCAGACCCAGGGGAACCAGCCGGCGGGTCCAGGTCAGGGAACGGGAGTCCATGGTCAGGGCCAGCAACAGGGCGACTGCGAACATCAGCCCCGGCGCCATGCAGTAGACGCGCAGGTAGTGGGCGGTCCAGGTGGTGGTGGCCATGCCCAGGGCCATCAACACGGCCCCCCGGCGCCCGGCCACCTGCCAGCCCGCCCAGGCCATGGCGGCGATCGCGCCGGCGATGAACAGCACCTGGGCCAGCCGGGCCACGCCGACCGTGGCGCCGAAGAGGACCATGGCCAAGCCCGAAACCAGGAAGGTCCCGGCCGGGTAGTCCCCCGTTGCAGGGAACTGGGTGAAGGCCGGCGAGGTCCCCGCCGGCCGGCTGCCGGCCAGGTCCCGCGCCACCAGTTGCCACCATTCCGTGCAGATCAGGGCGTTGCCCAGGTAGTTCGGGGAGTGGTGGTCCGGGAAGGCCAGGCCGTCCTGCGCCTCCCAGGCTGCCTGAATCCCGAACACGAGCAGGCTCAAACCCAAGCAGACCGCCGCGACCAAGCGGACTCCACGGCCCGTCACGACGACGCCTCGTCCACTGCGACAGCAGGCCTCGAGGTCGAGGCTATCGGGTTGCAGGCCCGGTCAGGAGGCTGCGCACCCGATCCTGGAAGACCGGCAGGGTGGAGTCATCCAACCGGCCAACGCCCAGGGGCTTGAGCCAGGTCTCGGGCTGGAGTTCCTTGCCCGCCTGGTGCTGCCGCAACCAGGCTTCCTGCTTGGGGGTCAGCGCGGGCGTCCCCGAGGCCAGGAGCGGATGCAGATAGAGCAGGGCGGCCGCGGCGCCCGCGGCGCTCAGGCCCTTGCCCTTCCGCGTCGTATACGGCTCGAGGAAGGCCACGCAGGCCTCATCGGTCCCCTTGAACAGCTTGCTGTTGCCGATCTCGCGCGGCTGCCCGGCCTGGACCTTGCCCGCGACCTTCGTCAGCACCTCGCCGGCCTGCTTCAACCGGGCCTGGGCCGAGCCGGAAACGCTCGCAGCGCCGGAAGGCTTCAGGCCTTCGGCCGTGGCGACCTCACCCAGCAGCGAGGCGGTGACCGTGTCCAACGACACGCTCAGACGCCGGCTGGAGAACTCGCTGAGGAAGCGCTGCCGTTGCGGGACGCTCAGCCCCACGGGCGAGGGTTGGCCGCTCAGGGCCATCAGGGCCACGAGCAGGCGCGAACTCTGGAAGTTGAAGTGATCGGCGTCCTGAAGCAGGGCCGTCATCTCCTGTTCGGGCGTCAGGACCTGGGGAACCGGAGAAGGGCTGGCCGTCGCCACGGGGGTCGGCATCCTCAGGGGTGCGGTGGCCGATGCACCGGGCCCGGAGGCCGTCGCGCTTCCGCCCGGGCCGGCAGGAGACCCGCCTGGAGTCGCCGCCGGACCGCCGGGACCGGGCGGGGGCCCACCGGGAGTCGCCGCCGGACCGCCGGGACCGCCGGGGATGGGAGGAGGCCCACCGGGAGTCGCCGCCGGGCCGCCGGGACCACCAGGGATGGGGGGAGGCCCACCCGGAATCGCTGCCGGACCGCCGGGACCGCCGGGACCGCCGGGACCGGGTGGGGGCCCCCCCATGGGTCCCGGGGGAGGCGGGCCACCGGACCGGTCTCCATAGGTGTTGTAGAGGAAGAAGGCGATGTTCAGGAACACCACCAGGACCAGCAGGACGGTCAGGTAATCGACTCCCCCGCCCCGACCTTCGTCGGCGGAAGCCGTGGACGCCTCCTCCGAAGCCTGGGCGCCCACCGGCGCCGCCTCTGCACCCGGCGCGGGCTGGAGGTCCGCCGAGCCGGTCCCGGATCCGGGCACCCCCGACTCGCTGGCCTCGACGGCCTCGCGGGATTCTTCTGACATGACCCGAACCTCCGGAATCCTGTCCCCCCCAAGGTGGGACAGCAAAGTGGCTGGTCCCCTTCCGCACGACCCGCCGGGAACCTGCTGCAACTCGACGACCGCCGTCACCGGAACGCCGCTCGGAGGTGCGCCGGGGGGGCAGCCCGTCGGCCCGCGTTCGCCCAGGTCCTGATAGGGAACCGCGCCTTCCTCCCGAAGACAGACCCGTGCAAGAGCCTTCCATCCGCAGAACGACGGTTACCACCGCGCCGACCGAACGCGCCTACGACGCCTGGACCGAACCCGAACACCTGTCCCGCTGGTTCTGTGACAAGGTGACCGGCTGGCCCGGATCGGGCAGCAAGCTCTACATGACCTGGGAGCGCTTCGGCTTCACCGTCGACTACTCGCTTCCGGTCGTCCAACCCCCGCGCCGGGTGGTCCTGAAGGCCTCGGTCCCCGGAATGGGAACGCAGACCCTGACGATCTCGATCCGCCCCTACGGACCGGGTTCGCAGGTGGAGGTGGTGGAGACGGGTCCCGGGGCCGAGGGCCAGGAGGGCGCCGGCGACGCCGAGTCGGGCTGGGAGATGTCCCTGTCGATCCTCAAGCTGTACGTCGAGAAGTACTGGGGCCAGGACCGCACCAGCTTCTTTGCCCTGCTGGCGGCCCCCTACCAGAACGACCAGTTGATGCATTTCTACCAGAAGCCCGAGGGCCTTTCCCGGTGGTTGACCCGGGAAGGCTCCCTGGGCCAGGTCGGCGATCCGGTGCGCCTGGTGCTCTGGGAGGGCGATGTCCTGACGGGCCAGGTGCTGGCCGTCACCTCCCACGAACTGGCCGTCAGTTGGGAGGAGATCGGCGGCTACCTGGAGTTGAAGTCCTTCGAGGTGAACGCCGAGCGCAAGGCGATCTGCGTGCGCGGCGCCGGCTACGGGGGCCACCTGACCCGCGACCAGGCCAGCGAGCTGGAGAAGAAGATGGAAGCCTCGCTGATCCGCCTCTTCGCCGCCCTGACCGGTCAGGAGATGCCCGAACAAGACTGAGGTCAGGCCTGCTTGTATCTGGGCCCGCCCCCTCCCTCGGGCGCCACCCAGCGGATGTTGTCAAAGGGGCACTTGCGCTGGCAGGTCTTGCAGTGCAGGCAGTTCGAGGCGTTGGCAGGCTTCACCACGCCCTGGATCTCCTCATAGACCCCTGCGGGGCAGAAGGTGATGCACGGGGCCTTGAAGGTCTTGAGGCACTTCTCGGTGCAGACGGCCGGGTCCAGGATCCGCAGATGCGACGGCTGGTCCTCCCGGTGCTCGGTATGGGCCATGGCAGTGAAGGTGTCCTTGTCGAACTCCCGATTGCCCTTGAGGCGATAGCGGCGGGGCCGCATGGCCTGGTAATCGGGCTCGACCTCGAAGCGGGGCAGGACCTCCGACAACACCGAGAGCGGCAGGCCCACCAGGTTCCCGAAACGGGCGATGGTCTGACGGTAGTTCCGGGCCCGGCCCATCTCGGCCACCAGGCCGGCCTCCTCCAGGGCCGAGGTGTACTTCCGGGCAGCCTGTTCGGGCTCGGACAGGGAACTGGCGATCACCTCGCCCGCCACCCGACCCGAATCCAGCGCGTTGTGCAGGCCCTTGATCTTCAGCATGTTGACGAAACCCGCGGCGTCGCCCACCAGCAGCACGTTGCCCTTGCCGAAGGCCCCGGTCTGGGGATCCCGCGGTACCGCCAGGAGGCCTCCCTCCGGAATCATCCTGGCCCCGGCCTCCACCACCTTCGCCCCCTCGATGAAGCGCCGGACGAAGGGGTGGTTCTTGAAGTGGACCAGGGCATCCTGGGGGTTGAAGTCGTACTCGGCCCAATCCAGGCCGACGATCATCCCGACGGCGATCTGGTTGTCGCCGTAAGAGTACATCAGCCCGCCTCCGAACATCGCCGGCCCCGCCACGGGGGTCCACAGCGGATAGCCCAGGGCGTGGACCACGCGCCGGTCTCCGAAGAGGCGGTACTGCTCCTCGGAAACCGACAGCACCTCCTTGACGCCCACGGAGTACATCTGCGGCGCCTGGCGCTTCAACCCGGCCTCTTCGACGAAGCGTTCGCTGACCAGTCCATCGCAACCCTCGGCCAGGACGACCAGATCGGCCTCGATCGTCTCTCCGGGTGAGAAGTTCGGCTGCGGGCGGCCCTCCTTGTCCAGGCCGCAGTCCACCAGGCGGACTCCGGCGGCGCAGCGCCCGTCCTGCCCCGGGACGACCCGGTCGACGGCGAAGCCCGTATGGACTTCGACCCCCAGGTCCTGCGCGATCCGGGCCAGCCAGCGGGTCAACTGGGAGATCGAGACGATGTAGTCCCCTTCGTGGCGCATCTGCCCGGGGCCCAGGCCCAGAAGGCCCGCCAGCTTGATCACGGGCAGCAGTTGGAGCGCCCCGGCGGGGCCGGGCAGGAACAACACATCATCCCGCTCCACCGTCCGGCCCAGGACCTCCCTGGCCGCGTCGCTGTCCCGCCAACCGGGCAGGACGCCGTCCAGCAGGCGATGCACCGAGGCCGGCTCCAGCACCGCCCCCGAAAGGTTGTGATTGCCCGGCGCCGGCGCCTTGTCCAGCACCACGACCTCGACCTCGGGGCGCTGCGTCTTCAGGGAGAGGGCGCAGGCCAGGCCGGCGGGGCCGGCTCCCACGACCAGGACCTGGGTCCGGCTGTAGCGATCCGTCGTTTGAGTCTTGTCAAGCATGGTCCTCACACCGCCTCGAGCTCTTCTACCAGCTTCGGTACGATCTCTTCCACGTTGCCGATCATGTAGTAGTCACACATCCTGAAGATCGGAGCCTGGGGATCGACGTTGATGGCCACGATGGTCTCCGTGTTGGCGACCCCGATCATGTGCTGGATGGCGCCACTGATCCCCAGGGCCAGGTACAGCTTGGGACCGACCGCGGTGCCCGTCTGGCCGACCTGTCGGATCCTCTCGGTGAAGCCACGCTCGACGGCGCTGCGCGTGGCACCCTTCTCGACCTCCGTCCCCAGCTTGCGGCCCAGGGCCGTCCGCAGCGAGTCCAGCAGGGCTTCATAGTTGTCGCGATTCTGCAGTCCGCGCCCGCCTCCCACGATGACCTTGGCCTCGAAGTTCACCTCTCCGTGGGCGATCTCGGTGGCCAGGACCTCGGTGCACAGCTCCTCCGGGGCCAGGGCGACCTCACGGCGGACGACCTCTCCGGTACGCCCGGGTTCCGGGGGGTTCCGCTTCATCACCCCGGGACGGGCGGTGGCCATCTGCGAGCGCGAGTTGACCGTGGAGATCGTGGCCATCACGTTTCCCCCCAGGGCCGGTCGGGTCTGCAGCAGGATTCCGACCAGGCCCTTGCGGGTGTTGTCCCGGATGTCCAGGGAGGTGCAGTCGGCGGTCAGCCCGCACCCCAGGCGGTAGGAGACCAGGGGCGCCAGGACCCGACCCTGGGGCGTGGCGCCGTACAGCACGATCTGCGGCCAGAACTCCTCGACCAGGGCGGCCACGGCCTTGCGGCAGGCCAGAGGGTCGTGGTCGGCCAGCAGGGGATGCTCGGTCAGGTACACCCGGTCGGCACCGGCCTGGAACAGTTCCTGGGCCAGACTCTCGACCTGGGCGCCGACCAGGGCCACCCCGACCTTCACCTCCAGGGAGCGTGCCAGTTCGCTGGCCTTGCCGACAAGCTCGAAGGTGGAGGGGGTGAGCCGGCCCTCGGTGTGCTCGGCCACCACCCAGACGTCACCCTGGAAGGCGGGGTCGAACTTCTTCATCCCCTCGAACATGTCGTCCAGGGCCTTCTCGCTGAACTGCCCCTTGAGACTGGCGACCACCTGGCCCCTCAATTCGTCGGTCATATCGTAGAGATCCTCGATGCCGACGGAGCGCATCCGGTCCGCCAGCACGCCGAAGGCCTCGGTCTCCTTCTCGAGGCCCTCGAAGCTGCGCTGGAAGTTGTGGGCACGCCGACCGGGAAGCAGGTAGCCCCGGGACTCCTGACCCGCCCCGGTGGCTCCGGGGCCACCCTGGTAGCTGTGGACCAGGGATCGGGCCAGTTCCTTGACGTCGTGGACCTGCTGGCAGCGGCGATTCGTCTTGCCCGGAGGGCAGACCCGGGTCACCTGGGTCTTGGAC
>CAZQPM010000184.1:0-8218 GCA_964595195.1 uncultured Burkholderiales bacterium
TTGACCGCGGCGGCCAGCTCCTCGGCTGAAGAGGTGTTGACGCTGACCCGTCCCGAGCCCTCGCTGGCCGAGGCGGCATCCTGCTCGGGAAGCAGGACCTCGCCGGTCGACTCGGTCCCCTGGCTGCCCGAACCGTCCTGGGGCGGGGCCCAGGGCTGGGAATCGACGCCGGCCGAGGAACGGGCTCCGTCTCCGGGCATGGGTTCGCGCCGCCGGGCCCGCACCACGATCTGGTCCTCATCGCGGACCTTCCTGGCCAGGTTGACGCTCAGGGGATCGGCCGCAGGCTTCATCCCTCCCACGGCCTTCACGGCGTCCTCCACGCGGGAATCGGCCGGCAGGGTGACGACGCCGGGGCGATGCACCTCTCCGGCCACGTAGACCTTGACCGTGGCCGGCGCCACAGGCGTCGGCGGGTTCAGGGTCAGGGTCTGGCCGGGCCCCTCCTGCGATTCCTCCAACCCCTGGTTGAGCGGGGACAGGAAGAAGGACAGGACCAGGGCCACGACCAGCACGACCAGGAGGGTGGCCAGCACCGGGGTGCGCCAGGCGGGCGCGTCCTTGGTCGGGGTCGTCTCGAAGGGCTCGGGGATCATGTCTAGGGGTCTTTCGCGCACACTGCCTCCTCTACCGACAGGCCCTGATCCTCCAGGTGGGCCTGGAGGATCCCGGCCCCAGCCTGCTTCAGGGCGGCCTGGACCGATTCACGCCGGTCCGGAGGGGCCAGCGTCAACAGGCATCCGCCCCCTCCGGCGCCGCAGATCTTCGAGGCCAGGGCGCCCGCATCCCTGGCGGCCTGGACCATTCCGTCGATGGACGGCGTCGTGACGCCTTCGGCCAGGCCCCTGCGATTCTCCCACTCGCGGTCCAGGGCCCGGGCCACAGCGGCCAGATCCTCGGCCTTCAGGGCGGCCCACATCTGGTGGGCGGTGTCCTGGATGGCGTGCATCCGCTCGACCGTATCCCCCTGGCGCTCGATGTAGCGCTTGAGCATGTTCCAGTTGCTGGTGCCCGAGAAGTGGCTGATCCCGGTGAAGGACAGCACGAAGGCCCGGTCCAGCTCCTGGAGGAAGCCGGGCGAAGGCTCCAGGCGCTCGACCTGGGAGCCCGAGATGCCGAAGCTCAGGGCCTTGATCCCGCCCAGGATGGCCCCGTGGTAGTCCTGGAGCCCGGTCGGGATCCCCAGGTTCTGGGCCTCCAGGGCAGCGCCGTGGCGGATCAGGTCCTCGTCTCCATCCTGCCGGCCAACGAAGCGGCACAGGACCCGGGACAGGGCCATCAGGAGGCTGGACGAGGCTCCCAGGCCCGAACCCTTGGGGGCCTGGGAGCGCGTGCGCACCTCCAGCCCTCCCTGGGGCGCGTAGAAACGCACCGCCCGGGCCACCAGGTCCAGGCCCTCTCCCAGGACCAGCTCCCGAGGGTGCCCGGCCTCGACCGTCAGGCCCAGATCCTCGGAAACCAGGCGAACCCGCGTGCCCTCCAAGGGGCGGACTGCGGCCCGCGAGCGCAGGTCGAGCCCGGCGTTGACGGTCAGCGGCCGGTCCAGGAACAAGTACAGGGGATGCAGGTCCAGGGTGCCCCCCGCCAGGTCGATGCGGGTCGGGGCGGTGGCGATCAGCATGGTGTCTCCGCAGGGTTCGAAGTTGGCCCCCCAGCTTCTTGCCGGGCCAGACGGTTCCTCCAGGCCAGCTCCCTCTACCGGGAATCCGGTTCCCGACCGAAGCGCAGGAGCATGCCGATCCACAGGTGCCGCAGATGCTGACGCAGGCGCCGGCGCAGGCGGGCGCGGGGCACCGAATCCCCCACCGGCCGCAGGACCTCTCCGTCCCGGCCCAGGCTCACCAGGCGCGCCAGGATCTCCTCGAAGCCGTGCTGCCGAGGAGGGTCCGCCAGGCCGTCGGCGACGACCGTGAAGACCTCGCCGCCCCGGGCCAGTTCCCGAGACAGGATCCGCCTCAACTGGCAGACTCCCTGCGTATGCACCAGGACGACGTCGCCGCGGCGCAGATGCAGCAGCCGGGCCTCCTCGAATTCCAGGACGTCCCCGACCTGGATCGCCGGAGCCATGTCGGGGCCCTCCATGCGCAGCCTCAGGCGCCCGCCCTGCGCCAGGAGGCGCCTCCAGCGATCAACGCCGAAGGAGGCATCCAGGCGGCGGGGAGCCTCAGCCACGGTCCCCAGCCCCGCCCGGGGGGAGATCCGGCCCCGGGCTCAGGGCGAGGCCCCCTCGGCTCCGAGGGCCTCGGCGTAGTCGGGATACAGGAGTCCGAAGCACTCCGGGCAGACCCCGTGGGAGAAGTCGGCGTCGGTGCGATGGCGCACGTACTGCTCGACCGGGGTCCAACGCCCCTGGTCGTCGCGGATCTTCTTGCAGCGCGAGCAGATGGGCAGGATCCCGGTCAGGAGGCGCACGCGGGCCGCACTCTGACGCAGTTCGGCCTCCAGGCGCTGGCTGTTCAGCAGTGGCAGGAAGACCACCAGGCTGAGGTCGAGCATGCCCATGATCAGGAAGGAGGAGGCCTCGGCCGAGCCGGATTGGAAGAGCGAGGTGGCTCGGGGGACGAGGGTCCAACCCAGGGCTCGGGCCAGCAGGACGGCGCCGTAGACGAAGTGGAGCGTGGCCACCACCCGCGACAGGCTTCCGGCCCCCTCGGTCCGGTTCTGCAGCCAGACCCGGCCGCATAGGACCGAACCGACCGCCAGGACCGCGCCGTTCCACCAGATCCTGGCCAGCAGGCTTTCCACTCCGCAGAGGAAGAAGACCGCGACCGAGGCGTGCAGGAGGGGGTAGAGATACCAGCGCCGGTCCAGGGATCGGTCATACACGAAGCGCCGGGTCCCGTCCAGCAGCAGCAGGATCTGCAGGCTGAAACTCAGGTTCGTCAGCAGGACGCTGGCGAGCGGATGGAGGGGGAAGGAAAGCATCCAGAAGAGGCCCAGGGTACCCGCCGCCATCGCCCCGACCCACTGCCTGAAGCCGGGATAGGTCCGGTGCAGGCGGGCATAGCTGGCTGCCACCAGGGTGATGGCCAGGCGCGCACTGCCCGTGGCCACCATCGTGGTCCAGGTGTCCAGTGCCGGTAGGGTCATCGCCGTTGCCATCGCCGACGTCGCCGCCATCGGCCTTGCACCTCCCCCTGCGGCCAGTGAGGCTGGCTGGGGCCTTCGACGGTCGGAGGCCGACTCCCCTGGAGAGGGACGCGGCGGGAACTTTTCCGGGAGTCCGGCCGTCTATACCCTTGGATGCGGAAGAACCGGAAGCCCGGTTCGCTCTGTTCGGCGTCTTCCGCGCCCCGGTCGGGCACCGCGCCCGCCCGGTCCCGTTCCTGCAGCGACCCAGGGAGGAGAAGCCCAAGTTGGCAAACTGTCCCCACTGTGGCGGAATGGCCGTCTTCGAGGAATACACCCGGACCGACGAGAGGGGCCGAACCCTCGTGCGGATCCGGCGCTGCGTCTCACTGGGGAGGGAACGCGCCCGGGGCCGTCAACGCAAGGATCCGAACCTGCGCTCGACCCGCAAGTGCGGCGAGGTCGAGGTCCTGGACGAGGTCCTGGAGAGGTTGACCGCCTGAACGCCACGGACGGCAGACGGTGGGGCCGGGCCGTGCGCCCGGCCCCTGTCCGTTGCGGGACGGCAGGCCCTCAGGGCAGGACGATCTTGCCCAGGATGGCCGGCAGGGCAGCCCCCGTGGCCAGGGGCACGTTGGAGGGGCGCCCGTTGGCCGTGTGGTGGCCCAGCACGGCGAAGGCCACGGCCTCCCGGGCCTGGGCGGGCACCCCCCCGGCGTCCATCCGCTCCAGGCTGACCCCGACGGGCAGACGGTTGCGGAGTTCGTGCATGAGGATCGGGTTCTCCACCCCTCCCCCGCCCACCAGGATCTCCGCCGGGCCCTTGAGGTAACGCTGCACGTGCAGCATCACCGAGGCGGCCGTGAAGGCGGCAGCGGTGCGCAGCAGGTCCTCCGCCGAACCGCGCCCCCAGAGCCGGTCGGCCAGGGCCCGGCCAAAGGTCTCCCGCCCGGTGGACTTCGGGGCGGGTCGGTCCAGGTAGGGGTGGGCCATCAGTTCCGCCAGGATTTCGGGAAGCACCCGACCCCGAGCGGCCAGGCTGCCCCCCACGTCGCAGGGCTGGCCGTTGGCCCGCAGGGCCAGGGCGTCCAGGAGGGCGTTGCCCGGACCCGTGTCGCAGGCCTCGACGGCACCCTGGCCGGGAATCCAGGTCAGATTCGCCATCCCGCCGAGGTTCAGGGCGATCCGGTCGACCCCAGGGGCGTGGAAGAGCAGGGCGTCGGCGAAGGGGACCAGGGGAGCCCCCTGACCTCCCGCGGCCAGGTCCGCCGGCCGGAAGTCACAGATCGTCAGGCAGCCCGTCCGCCGGGCGATCACCGATCCCTCCCCGAGTTGCAGGGTCCCCCGCACGGAGTGTCCGCAGAAGTCCTCGGCGTCGGGCAGGTGGGCCACGGTCTGGCCGTGGGAGGCCACCAGGTCGGCTCCCTGACCCATCACGGAAAGGGCCGCGCGGGCGAAGAGTTCGCCCAGCAACCAGTGCAGGCGCAACAGGTCGCGAGGCGACCCGCGATCCTCGAAGACCTCCTGCAGGCGCTCCCGCACCGGCCCGGGCAGGGGGTGCGAACGGAACTCCAAAAGGCGGGGCCGCTCGGCCATCTCGACCAGGGCGGCGTCGATGGCATCCGCCGAGGTTCCCGACATCAACCCCACCACCCGGGGGCGCTCCAGGGCCCGGTAGCGGGTCAGGGCACAGTTCATGGGACGGGCTTCCTCCCCACGTGCAGGGTGACGATCCCCCCGTGCAGGGGAACGATGCGGACCTCCTCCAGGCCCGCCCGGCGCATGCGCTCGGCCACCTCCTCCACCGGCAGGAAGACGGCGATCGAGGTGGCCAGGTAGCGGTAGGCCCGGCCCTGGCCCGAGAAGAGGTGGCCCAGGAGGGGCACGATCCAACGCAGGACCAGGCCGTGCAGGACGCCCAGGAGCCCGGGGGGGCGGGTCAGCTCCAGCGAGACGACCCGACCCCCCGGGCGCACCAGTCGGGTCATCTCGGCGAAGAGCGCGTCCAGGCTCTCGACGTTGCGCAGGGCGAAGGCCACCGTGGCACCATCGAAGGCCGAAGAAGGCAGGCCGGTGTCCGCCGCGTCCGCCTGGACGAAGCGCAGGTCGGGAAAGCGGACTCGGGCGCGCTCCAGCATCGGGGGTGAGAAGTCCACACCCACCACGTGCCGGTTGCCCACCTGGCCAGCCAGGGCGGCGGTAACCTCGCCGGTCCCGCAGCACAGGTCCACGGCGTCCCCCCCGGGGGGCAAGCGCAACTCGCGCACGGCGGCCCGCCGCCAGGAGCGATCCAGCCCCAGGGAAAGGACCCGATTCAGCAGGTCGTAGCGCGAGGCGATCCGACCGAACATCTGCTGGACCAGGGGGCCCTTGCGGGGCGCCTCGGGGTTGGGGTTGGGGTCGGCAGGCCGGTTCACGGACAGGCCTCCAGGATCTCGTAGCGCGAGTTGCGCACGGCGGGGACCCGACCGGCCCCCCGGATGATCCGGAGCAACCCCTGGGAGTCGTAGGAGTAGGAGACGCCCGTGGCGGCCAGCACCAGTTCCTCCATCAACACGCTGCCCAGGTCGTCGGCCCCGAAGTCCAGGGCGACCTGGGCCAGGCGGGCACCCTCGGTGACCCATCCGGAGTGCAGGTGGCGGAAGTTGTCCAGATACAGCCGGGCCACCGCCAGGATCCTGAGGTATTCCACTCCCCCCGAAGGGACGGCCTGGTCCAGGTCGGTGTGGCGAGGCGAGAGGCTCCAGTGGATGAAGGACCGGAATCCCCCCGTGCGGTCCTGCAGCCGGCGCAACCGCTCCAGATGCTCGATCCGCTGGGCCGGGGTCTCCCCGAAGCCGAAGACCATGGTGGCTGTGGACTGCATCCCCAGGCGATGTGCCGTCTGGTGGACCTCCAGCCAGCGCTCGGAGGTGATCTTCCGCGGCGAGACGCGCTGGCGGACCTCGTCCACCAGGATCTCCGCGCCCCCCCCGGGCAGCGAGTCCAGGCCGGCCCGCTGCAGGCGCCCCAGGGTCTCTTCCAGCGACAGGCCCGAGACCCGGGCGATGTGGTCGATCTCCGAGGCCGCCAGCGAGTGCAGGTAGAGATGGGGATAGCGGGCCCTGATCGAGGAGAAGAGGGCCTCGTAGTCCGCGATGCGCAGGTCCGGGTGGTGCCCGCCCTGCAGGAAGACCGTGGTCCCCCCGACCCTCTCCATCTCGTCGATCTTGCGGAAGATCTCGTCCAGGGGCCGGACGTAGGCCTCCGGATGGCCCGCAGGCCGGTGGAAGGCGCAGAACCGGCAACCCGTGACGCAGACGTTCGTGTAGTTGATGATCCGGTCCCGGATGAAGGTGACGTAGCCCTCGGGATGCAGCCTGCGCCGCACCCCGTCCGCAGCCGCCCCCAGACGGAACAGGTCCGGCTCGGAAAGCAGGGCCCGGCCTTCCAGGGGCGACAGGCGCCCGCCCTGGGAAAGGGTCCGCCAGGCCGAATCCAGGTCCGGGTTCACGCCGCCCCCGCCACGAGCCTCTCGGCCCCCCGGGGCAGCAGGCCCGCGCGGCCGGCGCGGCGGTAGAACTCCACCAGGCCGGCCAGGGACTCGGCGTCCAGGTGATGGTGCAGGCTGGCGAAGTAGTCCTCCATGCGCGATTCGGAATGCCCGGTCCGGCGCGCGGCCTCCGCGATCACCCGGGCCCGGTTGGCCTGACCCCAGGCCCGCGAGCGCTGCAGGAGCTGGCTGCCGGCCGCCAGATGCCGGGGGTGGGTGGCCACCCACAGGGCGAAGACCATCGGCAGGCCCGTGGCAGCCCGCCACAAGGCGCCCATGTCGGCCACGTACGGGGCGCCGTCGACCGGGTCCAGGGCCCGGTCGCCGATCAGCAGGACCGCAGGGACCTCCTCGGAGAGAACGGGCTCGGAAGGCAGGTCCACGGGCCGGATTCCGGGTACCAGCAACTGCACCAGGATGCGCGAGGTGGCGCTGACGCGGGTGATGGCCACGTCGTGGCCGGGCAGGTCGTGCAGGGGAAGCTTCGAGAAGAGGCGCACGCTCTGCACGGGTCCCCGGGCGGCCACGCAGAAGCCGGGGATCACCTGGTAGGAACCGGCACAGGCGACTTCGGCCGCCGACACCGCCGTGACGTCCAGTTGCCCCTCACGGGCCTGGCCATTCAGCCAAGCGGGTTCGCCGGTCAGCACCCGGCCATCCACGGGCACCGCCCCGACCTCCAGTCCGCAGGTGACGGGCAGGCCGTTGACCGATTTCAGGACTCCCACGCGCATCCGCGCACCT
Organism: uncultured Burkholderiales bacterium; assembly: GCA_964595195.1. Taxonomy (GTDB): domain Bacteria; phylum Vulcanimicrobiota; class Xenobia; order Xenobiales; family Xenobiaceae; genus CAZQPM01. The sequence goes on from CAZQPM010000184.1 coordinate 7,346, forward strand.
CCACGGGTCGAAACCCCGCTTCCCGGATCCCCGCCCGGGCCTGCTCGGCGGACACCACGGCCGCAGGCTCGAAACCCCGGCCCCAGGCCAGGTTCTCCTCCAGGCCCCCGCCGGCAACCTCGTCCGCCCCGCAGGCCAACAGGAACTGGGCCATCTTCCACCCGAAGGCGGCCCACGAGGAGCGGACGCGCACCCGGCGGGGCAGGGCCAGCCGGGCCAGGGCCACCAGGCGGGCGTCCAGGACCCCGTCCGTATCCCCGGGCCCGAGGCTGCGCCCCCCTGGACGACCGGGCAGCAGGACCAGGCAGCGCAGGGAGGGCATGGTCCGCAGACTCCCCAGCAGGGCCACCAGGGCCTCGCCCGAGGTCTCCGGTCCGTAGGTGGCCGAGACGACCAGGGGAAGAGGAAGGGGCCGCCACCGTTCGCAGGTTCCGGGCCCATCCTCCAGGGCGCCAGCGTGCAGCGAGAGGCTGTCGGGCCCGCACGAGGCCAGGTCCAGGGCCCCGGCCGGGTCCAGGTCCGGGGGTACCCCGGCGTGGAACCACAGGTGGGGAAACTCCTGGCGCAGCGCCCGAGCTCCGGCCACGCAGGCCCCGACCAGGTGCACCTCGCGGGCGGCCCCGGGAGCGTCGGTGATCCGACGGCCGGGGCCGTCCGCCAGGACCACGGCGCCATCCTCACGGTAGCCGGCCCTGGTCGCATCCCGCCAGGCCCGAACCCGGGCCCCGAGATCCAGAAGGGGGGCATCCCGCCACAGGGCGGCGAGGTCTGCAAGAGGAAGGATTCTGGCGTTCACCGGGGCCTGGGGTTCCCGTCCCCGGCGAGGTCTGCAAGAGGAAGGATTCTGGCGTTCACCGGGGCCTGGGGTTCCCG
>CAZQPM010000185.1:0-8186 GCA_964595195.1 uncultured Burkholderiales bacterium
AGCCCCTCCAGGGAGGCCAGCCAGGCCTCGGTCCGCTGAGGATCCTCAGGCCAGGCCCGGTAACCGATCACCCCATCCGGACGGACGATCATGACCTCCCCAGGCCGACCGCGCAGGGAGCGCCCCAGAAGACCCTCGGCGTCATGCAGCACGCCGGGGCCAGGGCCCTGGCGGCTGACCCGCCAGCCTGCCAGCGCCGGACCCTCCCCGAAGCGCAGGACCAGGGGTCGGGTTCCCAACAGATCGTGCAACCAGCACGGATGCCCCGAGGCGTCCCGGTAGGAGACCTCCGGCAGGCGCATCCCCGGCCGAGGAGTGGAGCGGCGCCGCTCGGGACGCTCGTCCAGGCACCAGGCGGAGGGAAGACAGGTCCCGACCAGGCTGCCCAGGATCCCGGTCAGGTAGCGTCGCAGGAGGCGGCTCTGAAGGAAGGGGCCCAGCAGGCGAGCCAGATCCGGATGGCACAGCCTGGGCAACCAGGTCGTCGCCAGGGTCGCCCGGGCCAGGGTGCGGGGCCGGATCTCCGCGTCGTACCCGGCCAGGAGGCCTGGGGCCGCCCCCCGAGCGACGGCCGCCAGTCGCCAGGCCAGGGCCTCGGCCTCCAGGATGTCGGCGTCGCGACTCCTCCAGGCGACCTCGGGAAGGCTCCGGGCCGCGGAACCCAGGAGGACGACCGGCCCGACCACCAGGGTGGCCGCACTGCCCGCCGGTGTCGGAACGGGCTCCTCCCGCAGGACCCAGTCTCCGGGCAGGCCCAGATGCTCCCGAAAGGTGGGGAGATCCACTCCGGTCGTCCAGGCCGTGGCCGTTGCGGCCCCCTGGCCTGCTTCCCGGGGATGGGCGCAGGCCACCCCGGAGGCCCCCAGGAACAGGACCATGTCATCCTGCGGGCCGGGTCCGGCCAGACCGGACCAGCAGGGTCCGGGAGGGGGGACTTCGACCAGGCGGATCCCCAGGAAGCGTCGCAGGTCCGGACAGGCGGCCGCCAGCAGGTGGAAGCCGGCAGTCGAACCGCCCTCCAGGAGGATGCGGACGCGGCCCTCCCGCCCCTGGATGCCGACCACCCGAGCCGGACGGCGCATCTCCACCAGACCCGTGCCCAGGGCGTGCCGGCCCAGCATCTGCCGCAACGACCCCAGGTCCAGCGAGGCCAGGAAATCCTGGCGCGTGGGAAGGCCCGAGGTCTTCAGGTCGAACCGTGGGGCCCCCTGGTAGCAGACGCGCAGGCGGCGCAGGCAGCGGGCCCGGTGGCGGACCTTGGCCGCCAGGCCCCAACGGGCCAGAGCCTCCAGGGCCCGCGGCCCCAACATGACGGGCTCGGGGTCCAATGTTTCCGGGAGGCGCCGGTCGAGCACCACGCTGCGGACGCCGTGGGCCGCCAGACCACAGGCCAGGGCCAGTCCAGCCACCGAGGCGCCGACGATCCCCACGGGGTCAGCCATACCCTGCGGGATTAGCCTCGCCGGGACCGAGTCCTGCCCGCTCAGGCCGGGTCGGGAAGGCGTACGCGCAGGACGCGGCCCCCGGGCTCCAGATGCAGGCGCACCTCATCGGAAGCCGCCGGCACCAGGACCACGTCTCCGGGAGCCAGGCTCTGGCCGCCGTCGCCGGCGTGCACGTGCCCGCGCCCCTGCACCAGGGCCAGGATCTCGAAGCTGCGACCGGCCGGACTCCACGAAGCCGGCCGGGACAGGGCCTCCATGACGAAGAACGGGCAGGCGATCAGGGGCTCGCCGACCCCGCCCGCGGGGGGCGGTCCGGCTGGCTCGGGCCGGGAGTCCCGAATCGCCTGCAGGGCCTCGACCCGATGCAGGGGCCGGGGTGCCCCGTCCAGCCCCGGACGGTCCCAGTCATACAGGCGGTAGGTCAGGTCGCTGCTCTGCTGGACCTCCAGCAGGAGCAGGTCGGGCCCCAGGGCATGCACCAGACCTGCCGGTGTGTAGAGGACCTGGCCAGCCGTGGGCCGCACACGGTTCAGGTGTTCCAGGATCTGCCCACCGCTGGCCGCGGCCAGGTCCTCCAGGCGGGTGCCGGGGACAAGGCCGTGGATCAAGCGGGCCTCGGGCCCGGCCTCGACGACGTACCAGCACTCGGTCTTCCCCGAAGCCCCGAGTTCGCCCGTCAGACGGCGGGCCACCGCGTCGTCCGGGTGCACCTGGACGGAAAGCCAGTCCCGACAGTCCAGCCACTTGACCAACAGGGGAAAGGCTCCCTCGGGACGGTCCCGGCCGATCAGGGAAGCCCCCTGCTGCCTCGTCAGCTCATCAAGGGCCATCCCCTGGTAGTCGCCGTCGGCCACCAGAAGGTCACCGTGGACCTCCCACGACTCTCCGATCGGCCGATCCGTGACGCAGGGGCGTCCGAAGAGGCGGGACAGGCGGTCGCCTCCCCAGATTCGGGGAAGGACGCGTGGGATCAGGCGCAGGGGATGGATATGCACGGGTCAACCCTCGACAAGGCGGGCCTGGGGGCCTCGAGTGCCCCCAGTCCCTGGGGCCCGAGGCACCTGAATCGCGGGATCGTCAGCTCTCCAGGGGGAGGCCGCGCTCCTTCCAACCCTCGGTCCCGTGAGCGATGCTCTTCACCTGGCTGAAGCCCAGGTCGAGCAGGACCCGGGCGGCATCCAGGGAGCGTCTGCCCCGGGCGCAGACGGTGTAGACCAGCCGGGCAGCGTCCAGTTCAACCGCCCGACCGGCCAGTTCGCCCAGGGGAATCGACCGCGCTCCAGGCACGTGGTAGCGCCGGAAGGCCTCGACCTCGCGCACATCGACCACCTGGACTTCCAGACCGGCCTGGAGGTCCCCGTGGACCTGTTCGGGTTGAACCTCGGGTATCGTCACCTCGTCCTCCACTGCAGGGGCTCCGCCGCCTCCCGGGTTCCATCCTGGTCCCCCGGATCGGCCCATGGACGGGGGCATTCCCGCCCCGCTCCCGGCTCCCTGCCTGCCCGGGGGGCGGCCCGGCCAGGACCGTCCGGCGGCGCGGGCACAGAGGACTTCCTCGTCCTGCGGACGAACGCGCTCGACCATGAGCTCGGATTCTGGTTCGGGCCGGGTCCTGGTCGTGGACGACGAAGAGGCCATGGTCGCCCTCCTGGTGGGGTGGATTGAGACCCTGGGCTTCTCGATCGCCACGGCCTCCAATGGAGCAGCCGGGCTGGAGCTGGCCCGCGAGTTCCATCCGGACGTCATCCTCATGGACGCCATGATGCCCGTCATGGGCGGATTCGAGACGCTCCTGGCTCTCAAGCGCGATCCCGTCCTGTGCCATATCCCGGTGCTCTTCCTGACGGTTCGCGACGAGATCCAGGAGGTCATCAGCGCCCTGGACCAAGGGGCCACCGACTACCTGACCAAGCCCTTCAAGCCCCAGCAGTTGCTGGCGCGTCTGCGCTCGATCGTGCGAATGAAGCAGGAACAGGACCAGTTGCGCCAGAGTGCCGATCACTACCGCCAGACGCTTCAGGACTGGATCCACGGCCTGCCTGCGGGATACCTGACCCTGGATGGACAGGGTCGGGCCACGGCCTGGAACCAGCCGGCCCAGCAGGCGACGGGCCTGCCTGAAGAGCAGGTCCTGGGGCAGCCCGGCGAGGCGCTGGTGCGCATCGAAGGCCCAAGCCCCTGGAGCACCGGGCAGACCTACTCGGGCCCGGCCGTCCTCCTGGGCCGATCGGGCCCACAGCCCATCCGGGCCCTGGGTTGCCCTCTTCCTCAGGGTGGATACAACCTGATCCTCTGCTGGTCCTGACCCCAAGAGCGCCGGCCCGGGATCTTGGACCGGCCCCGGCCGCCACGGGAAGGAGCCCTCCCCACCGCAGGGCCTGATCCGCAGAGCGCAGCGGCTCGCTACTTCCGACCCTTGCCCTTCTTCTTGCCCTTGCCCGGCGACTTGACCGGCTTTCGGGTACCCGGGTCCTTCCTGGAGGCCTCCTCGCCCGAGGCTGCGACCTCCTCCGCCACGGCGGCTTCCTCCTCCGCCTGCGCAGGTGACTCCCCGCCCGAGGCAGCGACCTCCTCCACCACGGCGGCTTCCTCCTCCGCCTGGGAAGCGGCGGCCGGCGCGACGATCCTGCCCGGCTTCGCAGCGGCCGGCCTGGTCGAGCCCGACCTGGCGTCGCCGCCCTTCCTGCGCCCCTTGGCCGAAGATTGCGTGGAAAGCTCGGGGAACTCGCGAGTCAACCAGTCGTCGACCTCGCCCTCCAGGTCGGGCACCTCGCGCAGGGCACGAGCCGCTTCCAGGGCCCGCTCCCGGGAGCCCGAGGCCAGGGCCATCTCGATCCTCAACCGAAGCGCGGGGACCGCGGCCGGGGCCAGTTGAAGAGCCCGCTGCAGCGCGCGGTCGGCCGCGGCCGCCTTGCCCAGGCGCCCATAGGCCTCGGCCATGGCGATGCAGGCCTCGGCCCCAGGCTGGCGCTTGACCAGGCGCTGGTAGTTGACCACGGCCAGCGAGTCCTTGCCGACATCGACGAAGGCCCGGGCCAGATGCAGCAACCACACGGGCTCGGCGGGTCGGCTCTCCAGGAGGCCCTGGTAGAAATCCACCAGCTCCAGGCTGCGGATCGTCGGGTCGAAGACCCGCCGAATCCCCTCGTGGGATCGCTGGTTGCCCGGGTCCAGCAGCAGTTGATGACGATAGAACTCCAGGGCCTCGTCCTCCAGGCCTTCGCGGAACTTCTTGTCGGCCAGATCCATGCGCAGATCCTCGATCTGCGTGCGGGTCGAGGCGTCCTCGGGCTGAAGACCGAGGATCTCCTCGCACAACCGGATCGCCTCTTCGGGCTGATCCTGTTGACGGGCGCGGTCGACCAGTCGGCCGAGCAGACGGACCACGGCCTCGACCACCGCCTCGCGGCGATCGGCCTGCAACGCCTCGCGGTAGAGCGCCAGGGCCTCGTCCAGGCGCCCCTGGAACTCGAAGTGATGGGCCTGGGCAACCTTCAGCCGGGAAATCCCCTCCAGCGCCTCCTGGTGGCCCGGCTCTCGCACCAACAGGGCTTTGAGGACCTCGACAGCCTCCACGGCCTTGCCCTGTTCCTCCAGGTTCCGGGCCCACTCGATGTGGACGGCGGAGATGGCCGCGCGGGCCTGCGGGTTGGAGGGTTCGAAGTCCAGGAGCTCGTCGTAGATGGCCACAGCCCGGGCGAACAGGCACTGGCTGCGGGCGTCCGCGGCCTGGTAGCCGTAGAGGCGAGCGATGGCCTCGCGGGCCTCGGCGTTCCGGGGCTGCAGGTCCACCAGACGCTTCTGGATGGCCAGGGCCTCCGCCAGGTGGCCCCGGGCCTCCTCCAGGGCGGACCAGCGGGCGTGGAGGCTGGCCACCTCGGCGTGGACGTCGGCGCCGTCCGGCTCGAACTCGAGCAGGCGAGAGAGGATCCCCAGGGCCGATTCATACTCGTTCCGGCCGGCGCAACGCGATGCCCAGACCCGGAAGACCTGGCCTCGCCGCTGGCGCGCCTCCTCCAGGTCGGGTTCGCGCGCCTCCAGGGCCGCCAGGACCGACAGGGCTTCCTGCTCGCGCTCGTCGGCTTGAAGGGCCTCGGCCCAGGCCAGGTGCAGACTCCGGATCTCCACGGCGGGATCCTCCAGGTCGGGCTCCTGGGAGCGCAGGTGATCCAGGACCGATATGGCCTCCTCGAAGTCCCCGGACTCCCGCAACTGGAGGGCCTGTCCCATGTGAATCCTGAGGCGCATCTGCCGGGTGCGGGCCGCATCCGGCAGGCGCTCCTGGTAGGCGTCCACCACCGCCAGGGCCTCCCGGTGACTGCCCGCCGCCTCCAGGGCCTGGATCCATGTCTGATACAGGCGCGGAATGCCCTCGGAGGCCAGCATGCTGTCGGGTTGGGCCTGCAGCAGACCCTCCATGGCCCGGATGGCCACTTCGTAGTCCCCCTGCTCCTGCGCCAGTCGCGACCAGGACTCGTGCAGGCGGAACACCTCGGCGCGAACGGTGTCGTTGTCCGGTTGGACCTGCTGCAACTCTGCGAAGCAGCGCACCGCCTCGGAGTAGTCCCCGCGGGCCTCGAAGGAGTCGGCCCAGGTACCGTAGACCCTGCCGACGGCGAAGGCGGCCTGGACGTTCTCGGGCTGGGCCTGCGTCCACTCCCGGGCCACCTCGATGGCGGCCTGGAAGTTCCCGGCCTGCTCCTCGGCGTCACACCAAGCCCCGTACAGGCGGGACATCTCGCCGTGGGCCCCCTGCGCCCGGGGCTGCTCGGCCAGGAGACGCCGGTAGACCTCCAGGGCCTTGGAATACAGCCCGGCCTCCTCGAGCGCCGTGGCGCTGGCCCCATACAGACGGACCAGTTCGTCCAGGGCCTCCTGGCAGTCGGGTTGCTCGCTCAGCAGGCGCTGCAGCACCTCCTGGGCAGGCTGGAACTGCTCGTCGGACTCCAGGTCTCGGGCCCAGCCGATGCAGAGTCGGGCGATACGCCCGGCAATCTCGAGATTCTCGGGCTCCTCGCGAAGCCTGCGCTGCAGCACTCCCAGCGCTTGTTCATACTCACCGCGCTGCTCGTGGATGAGGGCCCAATCCTCGTACAGTTGCGAGATCTCGCGCAGGATGTCGGGGCCGGGGGCTCTCTCGTGGAGGCGCCGGAAGACGGCGATGGCCTCCTCGAAGTGTTCCTTCTCCTCCAATCCACGGGCCCATTCCTGGAAGAGACGCACGACCTCGTCGCGCGCCGTGCCGTGCTCGGGCTGTTCGGACAGGAGGCGGTCCAGGACGGCGATGGCCTGCTCGAAGTCGGCATCCGCCTCGAAGGTGGCGGCCCACTCGACGTAGAGGCGGGCGATCTCGGCCCGGGCCCGCTCGACCTCCAGACCACGGGCCACCTGCTCGTGGTAGATCGCGACGACCTCCTCGAAGCGGAACTGCTCTTCCAGGATCCCTGCCCTCTCCCCGTAGAGACGGATCGTCTCGGCCAGGGGGACGGGGTTCTCGGGCTGGATCTCCCGGAGTTGGGCCATGATCTGCAGGGCCGCGACCAGGTCGCCGGCATCCTCCCGGGCCTGGGCTTCAGCGCGCATGATCCGGTCGATCTCCACGTCGACCCGGGCATCCTCGGGCGCGTGGGCCCGCAGGCGCAACAGGGCATCGATGGCCTTCTCGGAGTGACCGGCCTTCTCGTAGCCCCGGGCCAGGCGATGATAGACCTCGGCGCCGGGCTTCTGACGCAGTCCCTTCTCCCACCACTCGGTGGCGTTCTTCAGGTCGTCCTCTCCGGCGTAGCTGTCTCCCATGAGGAAGAGCGACTCGGCGTGGGTCCCATCCAACTGCAGGATCCTCTGCAGGCGCTGGCGGGCCTTGTCAACCCGACCCAGTTCCAGGAAGTCGCCGGCCATCTCGAACATCTCGCGGATCTCGTCGGCGTCGATCAGGCCCGGCCGGGCAGACGGCAGGGCACCCTCGCGGACCGGGGACGGGACGGTCTCCACCAGCGGCGGGGCCTGGGCCGTTACCTCCGCAGCAGGCTGGGCGGCGAGAACCTCCGGCGAGGGTTCCTCCCCGACCGGCAGCTCGACGGAAGCCGCCGGAACGACCTGCGCCAGGGGTTCCTCGGAGGGCGCCGCGGGAGCGGCCACCGCCGCCACGGGTTCCTCGACCGGAGCCTCGGAAGTGGCGGCCGGCGTCACCGGCTCCTCGGCCGGAGCCTCGGAAGCAGCCACCGGCGTCACCGGCTCCTCGACCGGCGCCGCCGGCAGGACCGCCGCGACCGGGGTGACCGGCCGCAGTGCGCGCATCTCCTCGTCGAACATCCGGGTCATGACGCGGTCGCCGGCCTCCTCGGCCAGACGCCGCCCCTGATCCAGCATGGCCTCGGCCCGAGCCTTTTCTCCCGCTTTGGCGGCCAGCCGCCCCAGATGAAGGTACGAAGGATGGTGGCGTGGATCCCTGGACAGGGCCCGCAGGAAGATCTTGCGTGCGTGCTCCATGCGACCGGTGGCCTGGGCCACCACGGCCTCCTGGAAGAGCTCCGCAGCCGTGCGCTCGCGCGGCTCGGCAGGGGCCACCTCGAAGCTGGGCTCGACCTCCTCGGCGGCCTCGAGGCCCTCCTCCTCGGCGAGGAGGTCCTCACCGCCGGCCGGTACGGTCTCGGACGGGGCCCCCTCCTCTCGGCGCTGGAAGGTGCCCAGGAGTTGCGGCACCGAGGCCTCCTCCTCGGACACGCCAAAGAGGGCCTCCAG
>CAZQPM010000186.1:0-8165 GCA_964595195.1 uncultured Burkholderiales bacterium
TGGAGTGGGACAAGGTCGTGCAGTTGAACCCCAAGTTCTGGCATGTCTACCACAACCTGGGAACCCTGTTCTACCAGCGGGGCAAGCTGGATCAGGCGATCGCCTATTGGACGCGGGCCGTGGCCCTGATGCTCTTCCCCTGGTAGCCCGGGGGCCGGGTTCGAGTTGCCCGCGCCTCAGTCCAGATAGTCGTTCCACAGCCCCTGCAACCGGCGGCGCAGGTCCTGGTGCTCGGGCACGGGGGGGCGGTACAGGAATTGGAAGCCTTCGCGCTCGCATTCCTGCCGCACGGCCAGGCCGGCTTCCTTCAGGACCAGTGCTGCCGAGGCGGCGCTGAGACCCGAGAGCCTCCCGGCGAAGCGGTCGGCTTCCCGGTCCATCAGGATCTGGAAGGGCTTCTCTACCAACAGGAACTCCTTGAGGTAGAGGATCTCCTGGAGGGGCGCGAGACGATACAGCTCGTCGAGAAGGGCCCGGATGCGCTCGGGTGGCTCGGTTCCCCACAGGGCCGAGGTGTCTCCCAGGACTGTCGGGGGCAGGTCCGTGCCCCTCTCCAGGAGGAAGGCCGCCAGCCTGCGGATCAGTCGGGCCCGGGCCCGACCGTCCATGGCCCGGCACGCGGTGACCAGGTGGGTGTGGCGCCGGTGCAGGCGGAAGAGCTCGCGTCCGACCAGGAAAGCCACCTCCCCCCGGGTGAGGCGCTCGAGGTCCGGGTCCAGGATCAGCGTCGGTTGGGGGGCCCGGGAGGCCTCCACCAGGGCGGGGCCCCGTCCCCGCCGGACCCGGATGTCCGCATACCCGAAGACCTTCTCGGCCAGGCTGCGAGCCACCTCAGCGGGGAACCAGTCGGTCGGGGGGTCCTGGGCCTGAGAATCCCAGTTGGTGAAGTCGGCAGAGGGCAGGCCAGCGGGCAGGCCCGAGCGGGGCACGGCCTCCTCCAGGATGTAACCCAGGGCCGCGTCCAGGTCCGGATCCGCGGCCTGGTTGAGAAGCTCCTCCGTCCACGTCGAGGCTGACGCTGAGGCTTCGGCCTCGACCTCCCGCGCCGGGTCCAGGCCTTGTCGCAGGAGATTCAGGACGACCCGCTCCCGGGGTCTCCAGGGGCCCTCGGCCCGCAGGACCTGCTGCAGACGGGTCGCCGGGCCGTCGGGCAGGTCGGTCTCCAACAGTTCTGCCAGCGACGGTTCGGCACCCGACGGAGGCGAGGAGACCGGGGCGACCTCCACGGGGGCCGAGCGCGCGGCCAGCAGGTCCTCCAGGCCGGCCTCCAACCGGCCCCGCTGCTGCGGGGTCCGGCACAGCCGCAGGGCGGGCTCCTTCAGGGCGCTCACCAGGCGCTGGAGGTCCGCCGCTTCGGCGGAGGTCGGCGCGACGCCGCAGCGTTCCCGGGCCTTGTCCAAAAGGACGCGGCCGGTGGCCCCCAGGTTCTCCTCCAGCAGGACGGCCAGGTGCCCATGGGGCGAGGCGATGGCCGCCGGTCCGGCAGTGGGGGAGGACTGCTCGAGGAACTGGCGCTTGAGCTCGCTGACCTTCTCCTCCAGGCGGAGGGTCTGCAGCCGGGATTCCTGGAGTTCCCGGCGCAGGTCCTCGTGCCCGGACAGTTGCTGGTGCAGGCTTTCGAGTTCGGCCAGCCGCTGGCTCTCCGATTGCTGCGACTCGGCCAGATTGGCCCGGGCTTCCCGCACGGCGGCGAGCGCGGAGTCCCGTTCGGCACGCATCGCGTCCCGTTCGCGCAGGGCCTCGTGGGCCTGCTGGGCGAGGGCCTGCAACTCCTCCTGGAGTCGCGTGCCTTCCCCAAGCGCTTCATCCAGGGCCTGACGGGTCTCGGCCAGTTCGCTCCGGGCCTCCTGTTCGCGCCGTTCGGCAGCCGCCAGGCCGACATCCTGCTGGCCTGCTCGGCTGCGCAGGACGGCGACCTCCGCACGCAGATCCTCAGCGGCAGCCTCCAGGGCCTCCAACTGGGCGGTGCTGCTCAGGGCCTGGTCCCGCTCGCTGCGAAGCCGGGCCAGTTGCTCCTCCAACTCCCCGACCTGGAAGGCCAGGTCCACGTTCTGGGCGCCCAGGGCCTCCAGGTCGGCAGCCAGCCGATCCCTCTCGCGGCGCAACTCGGCGTTCAGTTGGATCAACCGGCTGTCCAAATCCTCAGGCCCGCCGGTCTGAGCGCTTGACATCAAGGCCTGACTCCCTTCGCCTGCCTGGAAAACGGATTGGAATCCTGCCGCCAGCCCCCCAGGACGGTCGCGGGATACGGAAGGTTCCGGCACATCATGGCGCGGCCGGACCGCAGGACTTTCCGCGTGGGATTCCTCAGGTCGGACGGGGGCCCGCCACCGGCCCCGGAGGTGGGGTGACGCCAACCATCGTGCTGACGATGTGCTGGAACAGGAAGACCCACTCCTCGACGGCTCCGTCGATCTCGGCCTTCAGTTCGGCAAGCCGGGCCGGATCCTGGCAGGCGCGGATCTCCGGACGGAAGTCGTCGATGCGCCGGCTGAGGGTCCTGAAGCGGTCGCGAAGCGAAGGATCGGGGTGGCGGTCCACGATGGCCTGGACCAGGACCTCCTGGAGCCGGGTCAACTCGTCCACCCGGCGACGCAACTCGCCCGCCTGGACCAGGTTCACGGCGGCGGCCTGCATGCGCACATTCTGCTCGAGCTCCTTGCTGACCTCGGTCAGCTTGCGGAGCTTCTCCACGATTTCGTCGCGCCGGGGCCCATCCCGGTTGTCGAGGCCGTCTGCCATCGTTCTCCCCGGACCTGCAGGTCCTGCGCTGCGATCCCTGGCCTGGAATTCCGGCCATCCCCGGGCCAATCCTTCCCAGACCCCGGAACCGGAAGATAAGAGAAGGCCAGTCTCCCTTCGCCGGAGTTACCCGGATCAGGTTCTGAGGGTCAGCAGCTCGAGCCGCATTCTCAGCCGGACGACACCGGCTCCCCTGACTGGCCCCTCCTGCTTCGGCAGGAGGGCTCGGCCTCCTGCCGGGCGTTCAGGAAACCGGACCCCTGCTACCAGACCGGAGGCTCGGCCTCGAAGGTCACGGCGCCCTGGGGACCGTTGTAGGTGAGCCACAGTTGGGGTTTGAGGTTGCGACTGGTGTACTCGTCCCACTTGAAGTCCACGTAGGCCTTCTTGCCACCCTCCATCTGGCCCAATTCCTTCTCCAGCGTCCGGATGGTCCGGCTGCCCTCGCGCAGCTTCAAGGTGACCTTCACGCCGTCGACGGCCACGTCGCTGAGATTCTTGACCCAGACCGAGCACGTTCCGCGAACGCTCTGGGACGCGCTGGCGGCTCCGGTGTTGAAGATGGCCTTGAGGACTTGCAGGGGGTGCTTCTCGGTGGCGGCCCGACCGGGGAGGGGAAGGGCCAGGGCGAGGAGCATCAGGGACAGGACCAGGGAACGAAGACGCATCGGGAACCTCCAGGATCTGCCGGGTGCGGCGAGCGGCGTGGTTGATTCCGCGCCGATGGGTTGAACCCTGCCGGAGCCTGGCGGTTTCACCCGGCTTCGACCCGGGGCTTCATGGCCTCCGGGAGGGTTCCCAGGAGGAAGTCGAGGGCCGCTTGCAGGACTGCCTCCTGGCGGGTTTCCAGGGTCAGGACCACGGTCGGGGGACCCTCTCGCGAGGCGTGGCAACCGAAACGGACGTCGGGGTGGAGGCGGGTGGCTCGGACCAGGTTGGCGCTGATCCCGGTCGGTTCACCCTCCAGGAGGATTCCGCGCCGGAACCAGGGGGAGCCCTGGAACAACTCGGCCACCGCCTCGAAGGCCGACTGCGCCTCCAGGGGATGGCCAGGCATGGGATAGACGTTGCGCACGACGACCTGGGGTCGGTCCTCGGGGTGGCGAAGCAGCACCGTAGCCTCGTCGGGGACCTCGGCCAGGCGGGTCCGGGCGGCCGTCAGTTCCTGTCCTTCGAAGCGGTGCGAGAGCAGATTCTCCAGGAAGCTGTGGCGGATCAGGCCTTGATCGAAGGCTTTGGCCAGGCCGGCCATGGTCACATCGTCCGGACTGGGACCCAGGCCCCCGGTCGTCAGGACCAGGTCGCAGGCCTCGGACAGACCGCGGATCGAGGCGGCGATGGCCTCGACCCGGTCGGGCAGGATCTCCACCCGACCCAGGTCGGCGCCCAGCTCGTAGAGGCGGCGCGCCAGGTAGGGGGTATTCCGGTCGACCACCCGACCGGTGAGGATCTCGGTACCGATGACGACCAGGGCCACTGAGGGAGTCTTCATGGCGGCGCCTTTCGAGCCGGAGGTCAGTAACCCTCGGCCGAGCCTGCGCGTCGCAGGTCGATGCCCCCCTCCAGGACCCCATCGGGCCGCCGGAGCACCAGGGCGGCCTGGCCCGTGGCTGTTCCCGGCACCAGGCGGTGCCCCCGTCGGGCCAGCAGGGCCAGGGTGTCCGGGCTCAGGCCGGATTCGCAGCGCAGTTCGTCCGGCATCCACTGGTGGTGGATGCGAGGGCGCGAGACGGCCTCCTGGGCATTGAGGTGGAAGTCGATGACGTTGACCAGGACCTGCAGGACCGTGCTGATGATCCGGGGGCCTCCGGGAGAGCCCAGGGCCATCACGAACTGACCATCCTGGGTCACCAGCGTCGGAGTCATCGAGGACAGGGGGCGCTTTCCCGGGGCGATCGCGTTGCGCTCTCCCTGGATCAGGCCGAAGGCGTTCGGCGTCCCGGGGGCCGACGCGAAATCGTCCATCTCGTCGTTCAGCAGGATCCCCGTTCCGGCAGCCACGACGCGGCTGCCGTAGGAGAGGTTCAGGGTATAGGTCAGCGAGACCGCCGCTCCGTCTCCGTCCACCACCGACAGGTGGGTCGTGTCCTGCGACTCGTATCCCGGGAAGGTTCCCGGGCCGACCTCGTGGCTGGGACGGGCCCGCTCGGGGCTGATCCCCGCCCTGAGACGGTCGGCGTAGGCCTGGTCGAGAAGTTCGCGCGTCGGCACCTTCACGAAGTCGGGGTCGCCCAGCCAGTGGGCCCGGTCGGCATAGGCCAGGCGCATGGCCTCGGCCATCAGGTGCAGGGTGGCCGCCGAGTTCTGCCCCGATGAGGCCAGGTCGTAGCCCTCCAGGATGTTCAGGATCTGGATCAGGTGCACGCCCCCCGAGGAAGGAGGCGGCATGGACCAGACGTCATGGCCCCGATAGCGTCCTCGAACCGGTTCCCTCCACAGGGCCCGGTAGGCCGCCAGGTCCTGCAGGCCGACCAGGCCCCCGTGGGCCTCCATGTCCCGCGCCAGGCGTCGGGCCACCTGCCCTTCGTAGAAATCCCGGGCCCCGTTCGACTGGAGGCGGGCCAGGGTCCAGGCCAGGTCCTTCTGGACCAGCAACTCGCCGGCCTGCGGTGGCCGCCCACCCGGCAGGAAGACGGCGGCCGAGGCGGGATACCGGCTGAACTCCCGGGCCAGGGCCCGCAGATCCTCAGCCAGGTCCTGGGAGACCGGGAATCCGTCCCGGGCCAGGCGGCGGGCAGGCTCGATGGCCTCTCGAAGCGAGAGCGTCCCGTGCCTGGCGAGCACCTCGGCCAAGCCGGCCACGGTCCCCGGGACGCCCACCGAGAGGTGTCCCTTCGTGGAGGCCGCGGGGTCGGCCTGACCCGACGGGCCCAGGTACATGTCCCGGTGGGCCCGGGAGGGGGCCTTCTCGCGGAAGTCCAGGGCCCGGATCGTGCCGTCCGCCGTGCGCACCAGCAGGAAGCCGCCGCCACCGAGGTTCCCGGCCCGGGGCAGGGTGACCGCCTCCACGAAGGCCATCGTGACCGCGGCGTCCACGGCGTTCCCGCCCCTGCGCAGGACCTCGACGCCGATCCGGCTGGAAACCGGCTCGGCGGAGGAGACCATGGCGACCCGACCGAGGGCCGGCCGGAAGATCTGCCCCTCCTCGAGGAGCACGTTTCCCCCCTGGGCCCGGCCCGGCCCGGCCTGGAACAGCCAGAGGAGTAGGAGGAGCAGCAGCGACCACACGGTGCCTCGGGCGTATCTCATCCAGGCTCCTTCCCTCCGCCCGGCAGTGGTTCCTCTGGAAGGGCAGGAAGATGATCGCTCTTCGCGAACCGGCGCGCCCTATACGAAACCGTTCCCCCGGTTCACGCTCCCGTGGGGGGAAACCCGAGGTGACCCGATGAACCCCTGCAGGTCCCTGCACTTCTTCCTCGTCCTGATCCTGGCCA
The DNA here is from genome assembly GCA_964595195.1 of uncultured Burkholderiales bacterium. Taxonomy (GTDB): domain Bacteria; phylum Vulcanimicrobiota; class Xenobia; order Xenobiales; family Xenobiaceae; genus CAZQPM01. Next base: position 6,177 of record CAZQPM010000186.1, read on the forward strand.
CGCTCCTGGCCGGCTGCAGTGGCGGGGGAGGTTCTGACAACCCCGATCCTTCCGGGTTCTCGGCCTGGGGCCCGGCGGCCTGGCTGAGGTTCGATCCGGCGATTGCGGACGTCCCCCTGCCCATGGACATCGCCCGCAACCCGGCGACCGGATTCAACGCGATCTCCGGCACCGGTGAGCCCTACGAGGCGATCAACAGCCTGCAGGGCTGGTCGACGTCCGGGCCCATGATCCTGAACCTCAGTTCCGTGGTGGACCCGGCCTCGGTGCACGCCGGTTCGATCCTGGTGATCGACACCGTGGCCCAGACTCCGGTTCCGGTCACCTTCGAGTTCCGGACCCTCCAGGCGGGTCAGTCGACCGTGCTGGTGCGCCCGGTTCGCCCCCTGGCGCCGGCGCGCCGCCACATGGTGATCGTGACGAATCGCGTCACCTGCGGGGGCATCCCCATCACCTCCAGCAAGGTGGCCGGCGTCCTGAAGTTCCGCGGTTCGCTGGTTTCCGCCGAGGGAGCCTCCACGGTCGGCAGCCTGACCGACGCGCAGGCTCGGGCCCTGGAACCCCTCCGCGCCGCCTGGCAGCCCGTCTGGGCGGCGGCCGAGCAGGTCACCGGTCAACTGCGCGGGGACATCCCCTTCGCCTGGACCTTCACGACCCAACCCCTGTTCCAGACGCTGCCGGTCCTGCGGGAGCGCGTTCAGTCGCAGGACATCACCCCGGTCGTGACCCGGTCCTTCGTGGGCCCCGACCAGGTCCACGGCTTCTTCACCTCGCTGAGCCCGAATCCGCCCCCGCACGAGGCGGTTGCGGCCGTCTATACCGGGTACTTCGTCGCTCCGAACTATCTGTCGCATCCCCTGGCCGGCCCGTTCCAGGGCCCGGCGACCAACCCGACCCAGGTGGGCACGGTGAACGTCCCCTTCATCGCCACGGTGGGCTCCACCACCGCGACCGGGACCCTCATCTATGGTCACGGCATCACCCGCACGAAGGGGGACGCCCTGGTCCTGGCCAACGGAGCCAACGCCCGGGGGTTGGGCGTGATCGCCCTGGATCTGGTCCTGCACGGGGACCGCTCGTTGCCCGGACAGTTCAGCGGCACGGGGTTCGTCAACCCCGCAAATCTGCGCATGTCGCGGGACAACATCCGCCAGTCCGTCAGCGACCTGTACGCGCTCAGCCGGATGGTGGCGTCCGGGAACACCGACTTCAACCAGGACCAGGCCCCCGACCTGTCCACCTCCAACCAGGTCTTCGTCGGCCACTCGCTGGGGGGCCTGGTCGGCACGCCCTTCATCGCCACCGAACCCCGGGTGCGTCTGGCCGCACTGAACGTGACCGGCGCCCGGGTCCCCAAGCTGCTCCTGGATTCGCCCACCTTCGGCCCCGGGCTCGAGAAGGGCCTGCAAGACGCTGGAGTGGAACCGGGCACCATGGCCTTCGAGCAGTTCATGTGGATCGCCCAGACCGTACTGGACGACGCCGACGCCTTCAACTACGCGGCGGGCCTCGAGGCCGGTGCCCTGAAGGGCCAGATCTCCAGCCGGGTCATGGTGCAGGAGATGCTGGGAGACCGGGTCATCCCGAACACGGCCACCGACGACCTGGTTCGCGCCTTGGGCGTCAACCTGGTGCAGCGCACGAACCCTGCCGAGAACCAGGTCCCCTCCGGGGTGACCGCCGTGCCCGGCCCCGCCGTCGGCTCGGGTTTCTTCCAGTACATCAGCGGACAGCACGCCTTCCTGCTGGACCCCAGCCAGGGGCCGACGGCGGCGGCTCAGGCCCAGATCCTGACCTACCTCTTGACTGGAATCGGCTCGGGGTATACGGGCCCGACCATCGTGGTCCCGCCCGGACAGAAGGTGGCCATCGATACCTGGACCTGGCCCTGCGAGGTCCTCGTGGAGGGGCTTTTCCGGTTCCGCTGAGTTCCTGACCCGGCCCTGGCAGGTCCGTCCCGCGAGGTCATCCGGCCTCGGGGGCGGGCCT
>CAZQPM010000187.1:0-5245 GCA_964595195.1 uncultured Burkholderiales bacterium
CGCCGCCATTGGGTGGCTCGGAATCTGCTGAGCATGGCCGTGATCGGCGTCACCGGAGCGGCCACCTTGGGCCTGCTGGTGGCGGTCACCTTCGTCTCGCTGGTCGAGGAGGTGCTCTCCCGCTTCTCGCTGCCCACCTTCCTGGGATTCTCCCTGGACCAGGCGCTGGTCTGGAGCTGGCTGGTCTCCTGGGTCCTGATCCCGCTGGCGGTCGGCCTGATCTTCCTGATGCTCTACCGTCTGCTGCCGTCCGAACCGGTGCCCCTGGCCTATGCCCTTCCGGGAGCCATCTTCTCGGGCCTGGCCTGGCGCCTGGCCAGCTCCCTCTATCTGCAGTACGGCTTCCGTTTCGGGAGCATCTCGGCCGTCTACGGGTCGATCTGGTACATCGTGGGGCTGATGGTCTGGCTGTACATCCTGGCCGCTGTCTTCCTGGCCGGGGCCGAGATGGTCTACGTCTACACCCACCGCCGCACGGCCGCGGCCCTGAAGGCCCAGGCCCTCCTCCCACCCCTGGCGGGTGGGGGGCCGGACGCCCCCCCAGGCTGCTAGTCGACCTAGTCGACCTCGTCGGCCTCCTCGGCCTCTTCGCGGTCGGGCGGGGTCTTCATGAACTCGCCCAGCAGGACCGTGGCATAGGAGCCCGACGGCAGTTCGAAGGTCAGGACCGGATCGCCCTCGACCGACTCGATCTCGAGGTCGGTCAGGCCCATCCGGAAGCGCCGCCGGCTGCCCTCCGCCTTGACGCGCCGGAAGTCCTCCAGGCGCAAGTCGACCTGGTCGAGCAGGGCCTGCTCGCGTTCCCGCGCCGGACCCTTGGCGGCCATCATCTTGAAGCCGAAGATCGGGCCCATGGGGCTGATCTCGAAGCGGTCCAGGCGGGCCTGTTCGGCCTGCGGATCCTCGGCCACGAAGACCCCTCCGCGGGGCAGGCGACCACACACATCGCCCTCCAGCACCCTGGCGAAGAGGCCCTCGGCCAGGCGTTCGGCCAGGTAGCGATTGAAGAGCTCGGACTGGAAGGCCGAGACCATCAACCAGCGCCGCCACATGGGCCCGAAGAGCTTTCCGGTCCGGACCCCGTTCTCGCCGGCTCGGGCGTTGCGCCCCTCCAGGCCGAAGCGTTGGGGGCCGTAGAAGTTGGCCCAGCCCCTCTGGCGCAGGGCCCCGGCGACGTCCTCGGCCCGTTCGGGCCAGGCGGGGTCGGCCTGGCGGATGCGCACCCGGAAACGGTTGCCGGCCAGGTGCCCGCGCCGGAGCTTGTTGGTGTGCCGGCCCAGGACCCTGAATGTGAAGGGCAGATCCACCAGGCGATCCAGGTCGGCGTTGGCGGGAACCGACACGCGCTGGGTGGTCACCGCCCGGCGATCCTTCAGACCGGCGTAGCCGATCTCGGCAGGCGGGACCCCCAGCCCCCGGGACAGGGCTCCCGCCACGGCCGGCGTGGTCAGGTCGGTCTTGGTGACCTCGAGGTAGAGGTGTTCGCCCTCACCGCAGGGTTCGTAAGAGGGGACCTCGACCACCACGAAATCCTCGGGAACGGTGCGCAGGAGGCCACCGAAGCCTGGCCGATCGGACGTCACGTAGGGCAGCATGGCGCGGCACTTCGCAGTTTTCCACCCGGCTCCTGGGCGAAGGGAAAAGGTCCGCCGGCGTCAAAGCCGCATGGTCGGCAACTGAAGGCAGTCCAGGAGGGTTCCATGGCCATTCTCGGTACCCAGTCTCTGACCCAGCTCGTCAAGGTCAGGCCCGTGGCCAGCGGTAGGGTCGACGCCCGTCAGGCCTTCCTGGATCCCGGTCTGGGGACCCTGCTGCAGGCCCGCTACCACCCCCTGTCTCCTCAGATCGAGGCTCTGCAGGCCGCCGCCGAGACGGCCCGCAAGGGGGGAGTCCTCCTTGTGGCGGGCGTTCCGGGCACCGGGAAGTCCCTGCTGCAGGTGCTGCTGGCCAGGGCGCTGACCCTGCCCTTCCCGGGGGACGAGTTCAGCGCCCTGTGCGATCAGTTGCGCGATGTGCACCTGCTGCGCACCCTGGGCAGCCTGCGCACCAAGGGCCGCCGCTGGTTGGTGGTCCAGCCCGAGGCCGGGGCCGGCGACGACTTCGACAACCCGGTGCGCAGGGCCCTGAACGGCGCCCTTTTCAACCAGGGAGTCGCCGACTTCGCGCCGACCCCCGGCCGCCTGCGCGACGAATTCCAGCAGACCATCGACCAGCTCCGCAAGCAGGGGGGCTTCGACGGTGTCGCCGTGCTCTTCGACGGGATGGACGGACTGGTGCAGGCGGCCCTGACGCCGGAGGGTTCCGCCGTCCGGGCCCAGATGGTCGACTTCAGCGAGTTCTGCCGTGCCAGCCGCTATCCGCTGCTCTTCGCGGGTTCGGTCGACCGCGAGATGGGCTCGTTCACCATCGACCAGGAGTCCGAACTGGTCGGTCTGTTCCAGCAGATCCACTCGGTGACCCTGCTGGGGAAGGTCGGCGAATGGGAGGAACTGGTCGGCCAGGTGATCCTGGAGCATCCGCAGGACGAGATCTGGGAAGCCGTCCAGGCCCACCCCGACCAGCGCGCGGTGCGCGAAAACCTGGGCCGGATCGGGCTGTATCAGGGGACCAGCGACCACTGGCAGGCCGAGGCCGTCATGGGTGGCGGCTATCCCCTCCACCCTGCGGCCCTGTTTGCCCTGCCGCGGGTGGCCCTGAGCCTGGCCTCCAAGGAGAAGACGGCCTTCACCTTCTTCTCGGACGCCACACCGGGCGGCTTCGTCTACTTCCTGAAGAACTTCGCCGTCACCCAGCCCAACGGTCGCCTCTCGCTGTACACGGCCGACGCCATGTACACCCACTTCGAGAAGGCCATCGAGCAGGACCCCTCCAACCAGGACTTCCTGGAGGCCATGCACAAGGCCGTCCTGGCGGCCGGAGACATTCCCCAGGCCCGCAGGCTCCTGCGGATGGTCTTCATCTTCCAGTTGGTGGGGCACGACCGGCTGCGGGCTCGGGCCGACGACCTGGTCTGGGCCCTCCATCTGGGCGAGCGCGAGATCCGGATCGCCCGGCGCAGCCTGGAACTGCTGGTCCAGAAGGGGGCCCTGCGCTACTCGGAGACCACCGGCGAGTTCCTCCTGCCCCTGGAACGCAAGCAGGTGCATCTGGACGAGTCCCTGGCTCGCAGCCGCAATCGGGTCCGTCCGGGGCTGGACATCAGCAGCATCCTGCAACGGCACGTGGCGCTCCCGCGCCTGGCGGCCGCCACCTTCAACGCGCGTTTCGGCACGGATCGGGGGGCCTTTGCCCGCCTGTTCCGGGTTTCTGACCTGCGCGAACCGGGGGCGTTCCGGTCCACCGTCGACGGCCTGGTCGGACGGATCCGCCCCTACCGGGGCGACCTTTTGCTGGCCTACGTGCTGGCCGAGTCAGACGAGGATCTGCAGGAGGCGCGCGACCTGGCAGGCCGGGGCCAGTTGGACCATCCGCGCCTGATCCTGGGCCTGCCCCGGCAGGCAGCCTCCTTCTCCCGGGAGGCCCTGGAGGCCATGGCCTTGGAGCGCTTGCGCTCGCTGGAGCCGCCCTACTGCGATCCGACCTCGGCGGAGTACCGCCAGGTGTCCGAGCGGCTGGATTCGGCTCGCGCCGCCCTGCGCCAGTCCTTCCTGGCCTACCTCGAGCCCGAGTCCCTGGAGTTCCGGCACCAGGGCCAGGTCTTCAAGAACCTGCGGGCCCAGGGGCTGGAGGACCTGGTCGACCGCTTGATCTCCGAAAGGGTGGGCAGTCCGCCCTCTCCGTCGGTACCCGCCCTGACCTACCTGCGCGACCGGGGGCATGCCCGTCGCCTGCGTCAGGTGGCCCTGAACCACCTGCTGTCCTGCCGCGGCCAACTGGCGCTGCGCACGGACTTCGGATCCACGCGGGAGATCCTGGTCGCCGGCCTGGTCGATTCGGGAGTCCTGGCCCTGACGCGCGAGGCCGGGAACTGGATGTATTTCGACCTGGTTGCGGAGGACTCCGATCAGGGACTGGTCCCTGCCTTCAACCACCTGCGTCAGCAGTTGCTGGGGGCCGGTGGAGCCGAGCGCACCGTGCAGGCCGCCGAGCTGATCCGACCGCTGGTCGAGCCACCGTTCAGCCTGACCCCCGCCATGATCGAACTGCTGCTGGCCACGGTGCTCTGGAAGTGGCCCCGCGAGGTGGGTTTGCGCCGCAACTGGCTGCGCTCCCAGGCCGAAAGGCGGCGCGAGCTGCTGGAAGCGGTCGCGCCCTCGGCCGAGGCCCTCTTCGACCTGGTCAGCGCACCGGAAGACTGGGCCGTCCACTACATCGATGCCGAACCCGCTCAGCGCCTGTTCCTGGAAGGACTGTTGCAGCAGGTGGGGCCGGAGGGTTGCCCGCCCGGCCCGTCCTTGTGGTCCTCGGCCGGCCGGGCCCTGTTGCACTGGTTCTCGGCTCTTCCCGCCGCGGCCCGGACCCACGGTCTGGCGGATCCGGATTCTGCCCCCGTGTGCCGGCTCCTGGCCGAGACCGATGTCCAGGGGGACCTGCGGGACCTCGTGGAGGTCGGCCTGCCCCGGGCCCTGGGAGCCCCGCCGGTCTTCTCCTGGCAGGCCGAGGGTGAGGAGCTGCTGGAGAAGCTGGTCGGCCTGTGCCAGACCCTGGATGAGGTGGTGGACGCCCGCATGGCCCGGTTGTGCGTCGGTCTGCACCAGCTTTTCGGCGCGCACGCCGGGGGCGATCAGGGTGTGGAATGGCCGGGCCGGGCGCGGCGTTGGCTGGCCAGCGTCGCGGAGGATCCCGGGCGTTCCCGGTGGCCTGAGGAACTGCACCTGCTGGCCGCGCAGGTCGAGGACTGCGAGGACCCCTTGCAGGCCGCCGAGGGCCTGGTACGGGCCCTCGGCCTGCCTCCCGGCGAGGAGTGGCCCAAGGATCTGGGGCTGGGAGTCCTGGAGCGGTTCCGGGCTCTGCGCGAGGAGGTGGAGTGGGGAGCCTACACCCAGGTCGGCGCGATGGGCGAGGATGCGGCCATCCTGGACACCGTGCTGCCCGTGCTCAAGAGGGCCGGTCTCCCCGAGTTGGAGCTGGAGTTCGTCCTGGTCCGCGAACTCGAGCAGGTCGCCTGGCCCGAGTGGGCTGAGCGGCAACCTCCGCCATCCCTCGAGGACATCCTCGCTGCGGAGGTGGAGGTTGCCGAGGCCGGGGCCGCCGCTGCGGAGGTGGAGGTTGCCGAGGCCGGTGCCACCGCTGCGGAGGTCGTGGT
>CAZQPM010000187.1:5345-8129 GCA_964595195.1 uncultured Burkholderiales bacterium
CCGCTGCGGAGGTGGAGGTTGCCGAGGCCGGTGCCACCGCTGCGGAGGTCGTGGTCGCCGAGGCTGGGGCCGCCGCTGGGGAGGTGGAGGTCGCCGAGGCCGGTGCCACCGCGGCCGAGGTCGAGGTCGCCGGGGCGCGTCCCTCCGAGGAAGGCCCTGCGGTCAGCGAACGGCCCCGGCGCCGCGGCTCCTCCAAGAAGTCCACCTCGCACGACAGCATGGATGAACCCACCCTGCAGTGGCTGTGAGACCCGCCGGCCGGGTGGCGGCGATCAGTCCTGGCGCAGGAACGAGAAGGGCAGGGCCTGCGGGTTCTTGAGGGCCTCTCCCCCGGTGGCGCAGGCCTCGAGTGCCGTCGGATAGGCGCGCAGGGTGGCTGCCAGGGGATCGCCCCCGGCCTGCCAGGCCTCGGAGAGGGCCCGGGGCATGAGCCCCGGTCGGTCCTGAGCCGCGCGTCCCGAGAGCAATAGGAGCCGTCCGGGTGCCGCCAACCGGTCCAGCAACCGGCTGCCGGCCAGCCAGGAGGTCCGGCGGTCGCAGTCGTCGGACTCGAGGTCCAGCACCATCAGGACGCGGCAGCCGTTCAGCCTTTGCAGGACTTCGGCCAGGTCCAGGCCCGGGGCCCCGCCGAAGTTCACCTCCGCGCCCGGGGCTGCCAGTGGGTCGAAGTGTCCGGTCAGATACAGGACGACCGGGGCACCCGACCTGCCCGCCCGGGCCAGGGCGTCCAGGACCCCCGGGGTGACCTGGGAAGGAGCCATCTGCCGCACCTCCAGGCCAGCCTGGTGCAGGGCCCGGCCCGCCTCCTCCGCGCCGGCTCCCGGGGGCGGCGGGCCCACGACCAGGGCCGCTCCCTGCCCCTCCGGCCCCGGCACCAAAGACCGCAGGTCCAGACGCCGTTCCACCTCCGAACCGCTCCGGTCGGTCGCCTTCAGGATGGCATGGTTCTCGCCCGGGCGCAGGTCCAGCACCAGGTCCAGGCCCAGGGCCTGGCCGTTCAGACCCTGGGGGCTGCGCCACAACTCGCGCCCGTTCAGGCTCAACCGGACTTCGCTCAGGCCCTCCGGGGCCCGGACGCGTCCTCGCAGGGGGGTCCGGGACTGCGTCAGCGGGGTGCCGGGGTCCGGTTCGCTGATCTCGATGGTGGGGGCCTTCCCAGGAGGGATCAGTCCGAGCAGGACCTCCCGGTCCTCGTCGGCGCTCTCGGCCCAGCGCAATCCCAGGGCTTCGCTGCGCCGGAAGCGCACGCGCAGGCGGACCTGTCCGGGGCCAGCCGGTGCGGCACCCAGGATCGCGATCGGGCGGCTCAGGCGGACCATCTCGCACAGACCGCGCGGCCCGGGCAGGGCGCGGGCCGCCAGTTCTCCCAGGCCGGTGGAGACCGTCACGACCCTTTCGCCCCGATGGATGTGGATCCGGCTGTCGGCGGCCAGGCGGATCTGCTCGGACCGCCCGTCTCCGTCCACATCGGCCTCCCAGGCCGGCGCGGGCATCGGGGGCGGGGAACCCAGGGTTTCCAGCGGTGGGCTCTCCAGCGTCATCCGGAGCACGCCTCCGGCGGAGGTCTCCTCGGTGGGCCGCGAAGACACCAGCCAGCCCAGCAGGTCGTGCTCGGGGTGAGCCGGATCGATCCGGAACCAGGCGTCCGGGGCCGGGGGACGGACCTGGACGGCCAGACGATACAGGGCCGTCAGCCAGGCGGCCTCGCGGGCGGCGTCCCGAGTCAGCCCTGCCGAGGACGAGACCACGCAACCCGCGGTCAGGGTGCTGGTCCGGCCCTCCGCGGCGTTCGTCGGCGTGGGCAGCGGGTCGGGCAGACCCGTGGCGGCCGAGGAGCGCAGCAGCGCCAGGAACAGGGAGAGGACGAAGAACGGACGGGGGATGCGCATCGTGCAAGGCCCTTCGCGACCCGGTTTCCCGATCCTGGAGGGGGGTCGGGGCGAGGGCGGGACTCGTGGTATGATGGCCCCATGCGGGTCGTCGAGCGGGTCCTCACCCTCCTGGGACAGACGGTTGAACGCGTCCTGACCGGGCACAGCGAGTTCCGCTTCACCACCTCGGAGTTCCAGCAGACGGCCCAGGTCGCTGACCGCATCCAGGCCCGGATGGTCCTGCGCGAGGTGCAGGCCGAATTGGCCGGCACCTTCGGCCTGCACCTGCGCGAGCCGGTGCTCCTGGATCTGGAGCGGCCCCCGGCCATGGGCTGGAAGGCCACCGTGGTGGGCGCCGGGGGGCATATCGGTCGTTACTCCCCGCGCTGGCTGGGCGAGCGGCGGATCCATCGCATCGTGATCGTGCCGGGTCTGCCCAGGGCCCGGTTTCGCGGCGTGGTGGCCCACGAGCTGGTGCATGCCTGGCAGACCGAGCGGGGGGTCCTGCGCCGCAGCCGGGGCCTGCGCGAAGGGATGGCCCGGTGGGTGGAATACCACGTCCTGCTGCGGGCCGGACTGCATCAGGAGGCCGGTCGGCTGACGCGGCTGAAGCGCTTCTTCGTGGGCCGCTCGTGGCGGGACATCCTGCGCCACGAGGAGGCCCACGGGCGGGAGGCCACCATGCGCTGGCTGCGGGGCCTGGACGGTGAGGGCCCCGAACCCGAGGGGACCTGAGGGTCCAGGCCCTCGCCGGCCCCGGGGAGCCACCCGGAGGACCGGCTCGGGCGTTGAGCCTGGGGGCCCTCCCGGCTACTTCTGGGGGCGGATGGCCAGGACCGGACAGGGGGCGTGGCGCATCACCTTCTCGGCCACGCTGCCGAAGAGCCACCTCTGGAATCCACTGCGGCCGTGG
>CAZQPM010000188.1:0-8078 GCA_964595195.1 uncultured Burkholderiales bacterium
GCGACGGGCCCGCTGCCGAACAACCGTCCCGGCCGCGAGGCGCGCTTCCGCACCCTCAGCCGGGCCCTGGGCCCCGTCTACGCCTCCACCTTCTCGGATCGGGCCCGCACCTACCTGGAGAGCACGCCCTTCTCGGTGGAGGAGGAGAAGATGGCCGTGGTCATCCAGCAGGTCGTGGGACGGCGCCACGGGGACCGATTCTATCCGGACTTTGCCGGCGTGGCCCTGTCCTACAACTACTATCCCGTCGGTCCCCAGGAACCCGAGGATGGCGTCGTCCTGATGGCTCTGGGCCTGGGCCACACGGTGGCCGAGGGAGGTCTGTCCATCCGCTTCTCGCCGCGCTGGCCCGAGGTTCTGCCCCATCTGGCCAGTCCGGCCCGCTTCCTGCGCTACTCCCAGTGCCAGTTCCGCGCCGTGGACCTTTCGCGCGAACACGAGGAGGATACCGACGCGGTGGGCCTCTTCGGGCTGGACCAGGCCGAAGAGGATGGGACGTTGACCCTGGCCGGCTCGGTCTACTCGCCCGATGACGATCGGTTGCGCGAGAACCTGCGCCTGCCCGGCCCCCGGGTGGTGACCTTCAACAATGTCCTGAAGTGGGAGGCCCTGCCCTTCGCCCGGACCATGCGCGGCCTGCTGGCCCGGCTGCGCCAGGCCATGGCCTGTCCGGTGGAGATCGAGTTCGCGGTGGACATGGGCGGGACGGAGACCGGGCCGCCAGGCTCGGAACGGCGCGAACCGACCCTGTACCTCCTGCAGATCCGGCCCCTGTCCGGGCCCTCCCTGGAGGCCGCGGTCGAGACCGAGGGCTTCGCCCGGGAGCGGATCCTGTGCCACAGCAACCGCTCGCTGGGGCACGGCCTGGTGGAGGGGGTGCATGACCTGGTCTTCGTGCACGATGACGTGCTGACGATGAACCAGATGAAGGCCCTGGCCGACGAAATCGGCCGCCTGAACCATTCCCTGGTGCACCAGGGTCGACCCTACGTGCTGATCGGGCCGGGCCGCTGGGGATCCTCGGACCCCAGCCTGGGCATCCCCATCGACACCTCCCAGGTCCTGGGGGCCAAGGTCATCGTCGAGCTGCCCTTCGGAGACCGGGAGGTCGAGCCGTCCCAGGGCTCGCACTTCTTCCACGAACTGACGGCGCTGCGCATCGGCTACCTGACCATGACCCGCGACCCTGCCGACCTCCTGGATCGCGACTGGCTGCTCGACCAGACGGTGGTCTACCGGTCCGAGCACGTCCGGCAGGTGCGCCTGGATCTGCCCCTGCAGGTGCTGCTGGACGGGCGGCGGCGCCGGGGCACGGTCCTCAAGCCCGTGGACGCCGACGAAGCCCTCTAGGGGGTGTCCCTTCGGGCGACGGGCTCTGTGCCGGCCTGGCAGGTGGCCCCGGGGGGGTCAGGTCTGCGCCGGCCCGTGGCGGACCTCGAACTCCAGCTTCCAGCGGCCTTCGCCGTCGCGCTCCAGGCACCACAGCTCCAGGGTGCCCACCTCGGTGACCCGGGTCTGCAGGCGCACCGGGACGACGGTGCCGGCTGGGGCCTCGGTCTGGAGGGTGGTGCCCAGCGAGGTCAACTCCTCGACGTCCTCCTCCCAGTCGTCCAGCACCTCGCCGACCGGATCCTGGCTTCGCGTGGTCGAGCCCAGGAAGCGGAACTCCACCGGCTCGCCGACGACCAGCCCGAACTCACGTCCCGGCAGGTCGGCAAACGTGCCCTCCTCCATTCCGAAGGGGGCCACGCACACCGCCCGGATGGGCGGGGGTAGACCTGGAATGGCCGGTCGGGCCACTTCGACCCCGATGTAGTAGGCCCGGTTCGTGCCCCCCCGGATGCGGATCCCCCGGCCCCGGCGCACCATTCCGTAGCGAGCGGCTCCGCGGGAGACGGCCAGGTCCAGGTCGGCTCCCTGGAGCACCTTGAGAGGGGCGGAACCCTCGGCCGCCAGCCAGCCGTTCAGCACCTCGGTCAGCCGCCGGCGCAGCACCGGCGCCTTCAGGACGCCGCCGTTGAAGAGGATGGCCGTGGGGTGGAAGAAGGTCGGGCTCGTCGAGGGCCTGGCGGCACCCCGATGCACCGTCAGGAAGCGGGCCAGGTGGCGCGTGATGGCCGGGTCGGCTTCGAAGGGCAGGCCCAGTTCGGTCAGGCCCACCCGGCGTCCGCGAGGGGCCGCGTCGGAGGGCTTGCAGACAGGGAAGAAGCCCTCGACCAGGGCGGACTCCACCTCGGTGCGCTGCAGTTCGGCCTGCAGCGAGCCGCCGACCAGGCGGCTGCCTCGGCCGGGGATGGTCAGGGGCCAGCTCTCGTCCGCCTCCTCCTGCAGCAACTGCTCCTTGCCGACCCGGCATCCGTGCGTCAGCACCTGCATCTGCCAGGCATCCAGCTTCGTGCCTTCGGCCTTGAGGCGCTGCTGCACGGTGGCGGCCAGGGCCAGGTCCATGTTGTCTCCGCCCAGCAGGATGTGGTCGCCCACGGCTACCCGCTCCAGGGCCAGTTCACCGTCCTCCTCCGAGACCACGATCAGGCTGAAGTCGGTAGTCCCGCCTCCGATGTCGCAGACCAGGATGCGGTCTCCTACCGAGATCTGCTGGCGCCAGTCGTCGCCGACCCGGTCCAGCCAGGAGTAGAAGGCGGCCTGCGGCTCTTCCAGCAGGGTCAGATTCTTCAGGCCCGCCTGGCGGGCGGCCTCGGCGGTCAACTCGCGGGCCACGGTGTCGAAGGAGGCCGGAACCGTCAGCACGATCTCCTGGTCGGCCAGGAGTTCCTGGGGATGCTCGGAGTCCCAGGCCTGCCGGAGGTGGCGCAGGTAGCTGGCCGAGGCCTCCACCGGCGACAGGCGGGGCACCTCGTCGGGGGCACCCCAGGGCAGGATGGCCCCCCGCCGGTCGACGCCGTCGTGGCTCAGCCAGGACTTGGCCGAGGAGACCACCCGGTGGGGCACCCTGGCACCCTGGTCGCGGGCCAGCCATCCCACCACGTGTCCGGGTGCCTCGTCCCAGGGCAGGGCGGTGCTGCCGGCGGGCAGCTCGTGTGCCCCTGGAAGGTACAGGAAGGAGGGCAGGGTGCTGCGGGGCTCGACCATCCCCGGGTGGGTCAGTTGCGGAACGGGGAAGTCCCCCCGCTCGTCCTCCCGCGCCCAGGCGACTGCGCAGTTGGTGGTGCCCAGATCAAGGCCGAGGACGGTGGGCTGGCTCATGGAATCTCGACCTCCGCAGGGGTTACCACGGTGCCATCCGCCCCTTCTGGGGCCTGGGGCAGGCGAGCGCCCTTCAGGCGCCAACCGGGATGGCGCAGCACGCCCTGGAAGGGGGGGGGGCCCTCCACGCGGCCGACCAGGCGGATGGCCGAGGGGTCGAAACCGGCCTCGATGGTCACCTTCTCATCCTCGTGCCCCTCCAGGATCGGGGCCAGTTCCAGATACTCCTGCATGGCTCGGCGGCACCCCTCGTAGACCGTCGTCCGGACCACCGCGCCGACCTGGGCGTCCGAGGCGCCCTCCAGGCCCTCCTGCAGGAAGTCGACCAGACGGCCCTCGCGCTGCAGCAGGGCCAGGACCTGGACGGCGGCCGGCTCTACCTGGGGGGCGGCAGGAGCGGATGCCGGGGCCGTACCGCCCTCGAAGAGCAAGCGGACCTTCTCGGCAAACGTTGCGTCGGAGAAGATTCGGAAGAAGGCCTTGAAGGCGAGTCCTATGCGCATGATGGCCGGATTCTACGACATGCCCGCCCGGAACCCTCCGCCTCGACGCCCTCGGTTCTCACGCCAGGCGGTGGATCCAGGCTCTGCCGGCCCTGGCGCGCGGACCCTCGAGCCCTGCTGGCCCCGAAGCCGGGGGACCATGGTCAGAGCCGTCCGTGCAGGGGGCCTCCGGGGGCAGCCAGGGCCTCGACCCGACGGACCGCGGCCGGGTCCTCCTCCAGGACAGGGGTGTGGTGGGGCTTGGGGCGGGCGTCCAGGACCAGGGGACCCGCGCATCCCCAGTGCTTGCGAACCACGGTGGCCCCTCGGCCGGTCAGGTCCGGGGCTGGACTGGAGCGGGTGAAGGTCACCCACAGGAAGTCGGCCAGGCTGCGCGCCACGAAACGGCTGTCCTCGGCCACGACCACCAGGGGGAAGCCGGGGCCGGCGTCGACCTCGGCCAACCGGGGGTCCTCCGGGCCGGTCCAGGAAGGGCCCCGAATGGCCAGGATCCCCGGCATGACGACCTGGGGGTCAGCGAAGCCCGGGGGCAGGCCCAGGCCTTCCGGCAGGCTGGTGGCCAGGGTGCGGACGGGGGGGCCGACCGCCGCCAGGACGACCTTCGAACCGTGGTGCAGGGATTCTCCGGAGTAGTCCAGCGTGTCGATGGTGGTCCGGGTCTGGAAGTGCAGGTCCCGGCCCAGGTCCAGGCGTTCCAGCAGGTGGCGGAGGAAGGCGGGGATGTCTCGGATGTCCAGATCGGGGTCGTCCTCCCGGGCCACGATCAGCAGGTATTTGGCCAGCGAGAGTTGCCCCTGGCCCAGGATGGCGTGGGCCTGGGTCAGCAACTCCCGGGGAGCGCGTCGGGGTTCGTAGGGGGTGTAGCGCTCGCTGCCGATGGCCAGGAGCAGCGGATGCACGCCCGCTGCGTCCACGGCGTGGACGGCCTGGACGCCGGGCAGCACCGCAGGGATGGCTGGGGCCGTCAACTCGTGGATCAACTCGCCGAAGACGGTGTCCTCCTGCGGGGGGCGGCCCACGCTGGTGAACGGCCAGACCGCTCCCCGGCGATGGTAGACCGCCTCGACGGTCATGACCGGGAAGTCGTGGGCCAGACTGTAGTACCCCAGGTGGTCGCCGAAAGGGCCTTCGGGCAGGCGGCGTTCGGGATCGATCCAGCCGACCAGGCAGAAGTCAGCCTCGGCCGGAACGACCGTGCCGGGGGTCGGGCGCACCAGGTGCAGGCGCCGGCCTCCCAGGACGCCGGCGAAGAGCAGTTCGGGCATCCCTTCGGGCAGGGGCATGATCGCGCCCAGGGTCAGGGCCGGGGGGCCTCCCACGCTGACCGCGACCGGCAGGCGCTGGCCGCGGCGGATGGCGGCCGCGTGGTGGACACCCAGGCCGCGGTGGATCTGGTAGTGCAGGCCGACCTCCCGCCCGGGAAGGTAGGCCCCTCCGTCGATCTGGACCCGATACATGCCCAGGTTGGAGTGGCGCCAACCGGGACGCTCGGGGTCCTCGCTGTAGACCTGGGGCAGGGTGATGAAGGCTCCCCCGTCGCCCGGCCATCCGCGGATCGCCGGCAGGTCCTGCAGGCGGGTGCGGTGGGACAGGACGGGGCCGCGGCGCAGGAAGGCCGGCAGGGCGTGCAGGGCGGCCGCGGGCAGGCCCAGGTAGCGCCAGGGGCGCCGCGCCAGGTCGGCCGGGTCGGCCTTGAGGTCCGCGATCCGGCGGACCCGGCGCAGCGTGTCCCGGAAGATGAAGCGGGCCCGGGCCAGGGTGCCGAAGAGGTTGCCCACCGCGGGGAAGCGGCAGCCCTTCAGGTTGGTGAACAGGATCGCGGGCCCGCCCCTGGCGTTGACCCGGCGGACCACCAGCGCGGCCTCCAGGTTCGGGTCGACCTCGTGGTCCAGGC
This sequence comes from uncultured Burkholderiales bacterium, assembly GCA_964595195.1. GTDB lineage: Bacteria > Vulcanimicrobiota > Xenobia > Xenobiales > Xenobiaceae > CAZQPM01. The sequence continues at coordinate 5,602 of CAZQPM010000188.1, forward strand.
GGATCAGTTGCCCGGTCCGCTCGAGGTCCTCCAGGCAGGTGCGCAGGTTCGGGTATCCCACGGCCCGGCCTTCGCCCCGCAATTCCGGGCGACCTCCCCGAGGGGAGGCTCCGGGCCGGGGTAGAAGACCCGTGGCATGGGCGCTCCTGCCGTTCGCTCCTGGCCCCTGGAGGATGAGGTCCTCCGCTTCCTGACCGACCCGGCCTCCTACTCAGCCCGGACGCGTGCGGGGCTGAACTTGAGGATCCTCCGGGTCCGCACGTTCCAGCCAGACCTCGAGGACACGCAGAACTACCCCACGTTCCTGTGGCTGGAAGCCACGGAGGGGTGCTTCCTGTTGCGTCAGCACCTGGTGGATCACCGCCCGCTGCCCTGGTTCGTCGTGCGGCGAGTGGTCCCGGTGCAGGCGGGCCCCGACTTCTTCACCGGGTTCTTCGAGCGTCTGGCCGACTACATCCGGGTCGAGGGCCTGGACGTGCCCTACGTGGAGGAGGACCGCCTGGCCGATCCCTGGCCCGGCGAATAGAGCGCTAGCCGGTCGCTGCGGCCCGCCGCAGGCGGTCGCGGACCCCCTCCCAGCCGGGGGCCTCCGGAACCGATTCCACCAGGATCACCGAGCGACCGGCGGCATCCAGCGCGCGCAGGGAGGCGTACAGTTGCCGGGCATAGTCCTCGGGCGTCGCTGGAGCCTGGATCCAGTCCCCGAGCGAGGTCTGGGGAGGTGGCGGCCGCAGGGCCAGCACCGCCCCCGCGGCCCCCGAGCCCAGCAACTCGAAGAACTCCGTCTCGAGCTGCGAGCCGGCCACCAGGCGCATCGGGGTGCGGGGCGAGTAGTGGCGGGACAGCGTCCCCGGAGCCCGGGTCGAACCGCCCGTGGAGGGGGCCACGCCCAGGATCTCCTCCAGGTGCCGGGCCCCCAGGATTCCCGGCCTGAGGATCCGCGGCGCGGGGCCGGTCAGGTCGACGATGGTGGACTCGATCCCGACGGGGCAGGGGCCTCCATCCAGGACCACGGCGACGTCCGAACCCAGGTCTTCACGGACGTGTTGGGCCGTGGTCGGGCTGAGGCTGCCGAAGCGGTTGGCCGAGGGCGCGGCGAGGCCCCCGCCGAAGGCCTCCAGCAGCCTCAGGGCCAGGGGATGACCTGGGACGCGCAGACCGACGGTGTCCTGACCGCCGGTGATGCGGTCCGAGACCCCCTCGGCCCGGGGCAGGATCAGGGTCAAGGGCCCCGGCCAGAAGCGCCGGGCCAGGGCCCGAGCCTCGGGAGGGACCCTCCGGGCCCAGAGGGGCACCTGTTCGGCCGAGGCCAGATGGACGATGACCGGGTGGTCCCCGGGTCGACCCTTGACGCGGTACAGCAGTTGCAGGGCCTCGGGGTTGGAGGCGTCGGCCCCCAGGCCGTAGACCGTCTCGGTGGGGAAGGCCACCCACTGCCCTTGTCGGAGGGCCTGGACCGCCCTGTCGAGGTCACCGGGTTCCATGGAAGTCGCCATTCTCTCGCCGGGCCGGGTCCCCTGCGTTCGGGGACGGGTTGAAGTGTCCCGGTCCCGGCGCTTCGCAACAGACCCGGCGCATGAACAAGAAGGCCCGCCGCAGGGCGGGCCTTCTTGCGATCAGGCCGTCAGCAGGTCAGCGCCGGCTGGGGCTCTGGCTGCGGAAGCAGTCCGAGCAGTAGACGGGGCGGTCGCCGCGGGGCCGGAAGGGCACCTGGGTGTTCTGGCCGCAGCCGTCGCACACCACGTCGTGCATCTCGCGGGCGCCGCCGCCACCACCGCGGCCGTAGCTGCCGCCGCCACCGCTGTCCCGGTCGTTCTTGCGCGCGCGCCGGCAATCCGGGCAGCGACGCGGGTCGCTGCTGAAGCCCTTGGTCGCGTAGAACTCCTGCTCTCCGGTCGTAAAGACGAAAGAAGCACCACAATCCCCACAGGTCAGGGTCCGGTCAGTATACACTCGATTTCCTCCAAAGGTTGACTACCGCGAACTTGGAACTCGAGCATCCGGGACCTGTCGGGAGCCATAGCCCTTGTTTCCACTGTTGCCCGCGTATTATACGGCCCCAACGGGGTCGGGTCAATCTCTTCGGGCAGGTGGTTGGGGGAGACGGAGACCTGTCCTCCATCGTGTCGCCCTCCCCCCTCGGTGTCAGGGTGAGGTGGGACAGGATGCCCCGTCGAATCTGCGCTCGCACCCGAGGTGGGGCCGGGAGCACCCTCGAGGGCGGGGGAGGGGAGGAACAGCAGCATCCGGGCCGAACTGCGGTGCAGCCCATCTTGAACGGTCAGGCGGTGAAGTCGGTGGAACTGGCTCTGTTCGGCGGCCCTCCCGCCTTCGCCTCGCCTCTGCACGTCGGCCAGCCCAACCTGGGCGACCGCGCGCGCCTGCAGCAGCGTATCGACGACATCCTGGACCGGGCCTGGTACAGCAATAACGGCGTGTACCTGCAACAGTTCGAGGAGAAGCTGGCCGCCTTCTGC
>CAZQPM010000189.1:0-8059 GCA_964595195.1 uncultured Burkholderiales bacterium
CGGCCGCATCGTGCCGGTCTACCCCCTCAGCGGACGGCTCCCCCAGAACTGGCTGAGAAAGCTGCAATTCCAGGTGGTGCCGACCTACGCTCCCCTGGCCCCCGAGCCGCTGCCCCCCGCGCTGCGCCAGGAGCACCACCTGCCTCCCCGCGCCGAAGCCCTGGTGGACTACCACTGGCCCCCCACCTTCCGGGCCCACGAGGTGGCCCGCCGCCGGCTGGCCTTCGAGGAACTCTTCCTGCTGCAGGTCCAGGTGGCCCAGCGCCGCCAGGAACTGCAGGCCGAGCCCCGGGCCCACTTCTACGAGCACCTGCAGGACCTGCTGCCGGCCTTCCTGGACCTGATGCCCTTCCCGCCCACCGGCGCCCAGAGCCGGGTCTTCGGCGAGATCCTGCAGGACCTGACGCGGCAGCACCCCATGAACCGACTGCTCCAGGGCGACGTCGGCTCGGGCAAGACCATGGTGGCCGCCTTTGCCGCCTTCGTCGCCCTGCGCAACGGCTACCAGGCCGCTCTGATGGCCCCCACCGAGATCCTGGCCGAGCAGCACTTCAAGAAGCTCGAGGAACTGCTGGCCCCGGTCGGCGTCCGGGTGGGGCGCCTGCAGGGCAGCATGACCCGCAGGAACAAGCAGCAGACCTGCCGGCGGCTGGCTGACCACGAGTTGGACCTGGTGGTGGGGACGCACGCCCTGATCCAGGAAGGGGTGGAGTTCGCCAACCTGGGCCTGATCGTCGTCGACGAGCAGCACAAGTTCGGGGTCATGCAGCGCACCGTGCTGCGCCAGAAGGGGCGCAACCCCGACCTGCTGGTCATGACGGCGACTCCCATCCCGCGCACGCTGGCCCTGACCCTGTACGGCGAGCTGGAGGTCTCGCGCCTGGACCAGATGCCGCCGGGACGCCAGCCGATCCGCTCGGAATCGGTTCCCTTCCAGAAGCGCCAACGTGTCTACGAGGAGATCCGCGGCGAGGTGAACCAGGGACGCCAGGCCTACATCGTCTGCCCGCTGATCGATGAGAACGAGAGCCTGGAGGCCACCGCCGCCGTCGAAGAGGCCCAGATCCTGCGCACCCGGGTCTTCCCCGAGTTCTCGGTGGGCCTGCTGCACGGCCGGATGAAGGGGGCCGAGAAGGACGAGGTCATGGAGGCGTTCCGTCAGGGTCGGCACCACATCCTGATCTCCACCACCGTGATCGAGGTCGGCGTGGACGTGCCCAGCGCCGGCGAACTGGACGTCCTGGTCGCAACCTCCGTCGTGGAGGTGGGCATCGATGTGCCCAACGCCACGGTCATGCTGGTCCAGGACGCCAACCGCTTCGGCCTGGCCCAGTTGCACCAACTGCGCGGACGCGTGGGCCGGGGCTCGCACGCCTCCCGCTGCATCTTCATGGGGGACGCCACCAGTCCTCAGACGCAACGCCGCCTGCAGGCCATCGCCCGGCTCTCGGACGGCTTCGAGGTCGCCGAGGAGGACCTGCAGATCCGGGGCCCGGGCGACTTCTACGGGGTGCGCCAGGCGGGCTTCCCCGAGTTGAAGGTGGCCGACCTGTTGCGGGATACCGACCTCCTGGAGTTGGCTCGGGAAGCCGCCCGGGGCCTGCTGGCTGCCGATCCCGGCCTGGACGACCCCGAACACCGCGTCCTGCGCCAGCACTTCGCCGACCAGGAAGCCCGAGCCGCCGAGATGGTGCACTGATGAAGGGTCGCAGTGCCCGACTGCCCAGCCACGCCTCGATGCGTCCCACCACGGCCAAGGTGCGCGAGGCCCTGATGGCCATCCTGGCCCACGAAGTGCCCGAGGCCCGGGTCCTGGACCTGTTCGCGGGCACGGGCTCACTGGGCCTGGCGGCCCTGGACCAGGGAGCCTCGCAGGTCGTCTTCGTCGAGTCCGACCCCCGCTCGTGCCGGATCCTGCAGCAGCAGGTGGGGGCCCGGGGCCCGATCCTCCGGGGGCGCCTGCCCGCGGTGCTGGCCCGGGTGGCGGGGACCTTCGACCTGGTCCTGGCCGACCCGCCCTACGGGGCTCCTGAGGGTCCGGAAACCCTGGAAGCCCTGCCCTCCGTGGTGCGCCCCGGCGGACTGGTGGTCTTCGAACACCACCACAAGGACCCCTACCCCGAGCGCAGCGGCCCGCTGGTCCTGGTCCGCCGGGAGCGCTACGGCGAGACGGCCCTCTCCTTCTGGCGGTGCGGCGGGGAAGGACCTCCGACCGAGTAGGGCCAAGCCCCGGCCCCTGCGGGCGGCCCTGCTGGCCCTGTGCCTGCTGTTGCTGGCCAACCTTCTGGCCCGGCCCTGGGCTGGGGCCTGGGACCCCACTCCCCTGCCCTATCGCAACCCCCCGCCGGTCCGCTGGATCGAACGCGATCCCCAGGGTTTCTGGCTGACCTGGTTGGGCCAGCCGGTCCTGCCCCGCCGGGAGGGGGACCGGTTCCGCATCCTGATGGTCGGGAGTTCCGCCCTGCAGGGCGCCGGGGTCACCCCCTTCCAGAGCCTCCCGGGCCAACTGCAGAGGCTGCTGGAACAGCAGGGGCGCTCCGTCGAGGTGATCAACGCCGGGGTGGCGGGGAGCGACTCGGGCGAGCAGCTCCAGATCCTGCGGGAGGGGCTGGCGTGGCTCCAGCCGGACCTGGTGGTCTGCTATGGCGGGAACAACGAGTACCACCGCCTGCGCGTCTACAAGGAGCTCAACCCTCACTGGACCGTGGGGCGCGAACGCCTGCGCAGCCTGCTGGAGAGGGCCCCGCTTTACCGCCTGCTGCTGCGCGTGGCGGGCGGACGGCCTCACCCGGGCCACCTGGACGGGGTCCCCATCGAGGAGGTGCGCGCGCGGATCACGGCACCCGACCGCCCCCTGGTCGAGAGATTCTACCGGGACAACCTGGAGGAGATGGCCCGGGCCTGCCGGCACAGGGGCGTCCCCCTGGTGCTCTGCGCCGTGGCCGTCAACCAGACCCATCCGCCCGAGTACGGCTTCCCGACCCTGGACCCCGCCCTGGAAGCCGGGATGGACCGGGCCCGCCGCCACGGGACGCTGGAAGAGTTCATGGCGGGCCAGATGCAGCGCCAGCCCGACCAGGCCTGGCTGCACTACCTGCAGGGGCAGCGCCGGCTGGCCGCCGGACGCGTCGCGGAGGCGGTCGCCGAGTTGGACCTGGCCCTGGCGACCGATCCCGAGCCCTCCCGCGCCACGCCGACGCAGTCCCGCTGCGTCCGGGAGGTGGCGGCAGCCACCGGGGCCCTGTTCGTGGACCTGCCGGCCCTCCTGCGCCGGGAGTTCGGCCCCCTCCTGGGCGACCAGATCTTCCTGGACTTCTGCCACTTCCTCCCGCAGGGGAACCGAAGCGCAGCCCGGTTCCTCCTGGAACGCCTGGCGCAGGCGCGACGCCTGCCGCCACCGGGTCCGTCCCAGCCTCCGGAAACCTCCGACCCCCTGGACCTGAAGGACTTCGACCGCTACGAGGCCCGCCTGCACGGCCGCACCCCTCCGCCGGGAAGCGACGCCGAGTTGAGACGGAGGCTTCCCGCCGAGGGCACCGTGGAGGGCGAGACGCTGCGCGGCCACCTGGCCTTCATGGCCCTGCACGCGGGACCGGCCGAGGCCCACTACCGCAGGGCCCTGGCCCTGGACCCGGACCGCCCGGCCCTGTGGCGCAACCTGGGCCACGCGCAGATGCTGGGGCACCGGACGGTCCAGGCCGTGGGGAGTTGGCGAACCTTCACCCGGGCGGGCGGCCGGGACGCCGGGATCGAGGGTCTGCTTCAGGGCCTGGACGGACAGGCCGCTCCCGGACCAGGAACCGGAAAGGCTCCGGGGAACGGGTAGGCATGAGTCTGGAAGGCCCGTCCATCCTGGGCATCCACCTGGGCATGCCGGCCGTCGCGGCCAGCGGTCGAGCCCGGCAGGCCGGAGCACGTTTCGCGGGCTTCCTGGGAGACCACGTCACCTACAGCTCCCGGCTGGGCGCCCTCTACGTCCAGTTGGACGGGCTGGGCCGGGTGGTCTCTGTGGCGGGCCCCCAACTGGAGATCGATGGCGTGACGGTGGCGCGGATCGGGACGCCGCGCGCCGAACTGCGCCAGGCCCTGGGCGAGCCACAGCGTCGCAGCCGGGTGGATTTCGAGCGCCTGCTGGAGGAACTCGAGCAGGGCTCTCCCGATCTGGCGCCCGGATTGGACAGCCTGCATGGCGGCCGCGAGTTCTGGTGGTACTGGCAGGACGCCCTGTCGATCCTGGTGGACCTGAGGGGCGTGCACTCGTTCCACCTGCAAGCCGATCCGTCGGAATCCTAGTCCACTTCGTGCGGCCCCTCGCTGACCCGGCGAAAGCGCGCGGGAAGCAGGGCCTTCAGGAAGCGCATCATCCGCGTGCCGACGCTGCAGGTCCCGAACTCCGTGAAGAAGTCCTCGACGGTGGCGGGTGGGGTGGGGTCGACGGTCTTTTCCTTGACCTCGACGGCGACGATCTGCCCCACCAGGTTCGAAGGGGTGATCGGCCTCTCCAGGGGCCCATTGTACCGGGCCACGTGGATCAGCAGCGCCGAAGTGGTTACCTGCAGGCGGATGAAGCGCCGGATGGACAGGTCGCCGCCCCGGCGCAGGATGACGAAGCTGCCCGGCTTGAGCCGCGAGGCGTCCATGCTGCGGAAGTGGGCCATGGCCCCTCGGGGCAGGAAGGGGGCGTTGTCGTCGTTGGGCACCCGGACCTTCTTGACCGACTTGCCACCGGCCTCGGTCAACCGGCTGACCATGGCCGCCTTGTTCAGGTCCGAAGCGGCCGACCGGGCCACCTCGCGATAACTGGAGGCCACCTGCTCGAAATCTGCCGGATTGATCCCTCTGGCCACAGGAAATCTACCCTTTCTGGCCACCGAGGGCCACTCTGGTCGCGACCCGCTTCGCCTCGGAAGAACGGGCCGGGAACGTGAAGTCTGGAACCCTCCCCCAGCGCACCGGGCCCGCAGCGGCTTCGACGCGGGCGACACACCACGATATTTCCTATATTCGCGAACGGGCCCGACCTCCTGCCGGGCTCCCGGGATTCGCCGCCAGACTTGCGGGAAGCGCTCTCCTCCAGGACGGCCGGATCGGCCCCAGGTGCAACCCGGGGAGGGGGTGGGACCCTGGCGCAGAACCCCGGCCCGGTGCCCATCCCTCCTCGTTGGCGTCAGATCCTACCGGTGCTCCTGACCGTCCAGTGCGGCCTGGGGGCCACGGCCCTGGTCTGGGGCCTGGTCCGCGACCTGGCCTGGTGGCGGCAGATCTCCCCGACGCCTCAGATCATGGCAGCCCTGGCCGCGGGGGTCCTGGTCTCGCTGGCCTCGAACTCGGCCTTCGAGTTCCTGGCCCGACGCCGCCTGGCGCACAGCGACTGGCTGCTGGACGGTCTGATGGGCCCGCTCTTCCAGGGCCTCCCGGCGGCCTGGGCCCTGGGTCTGTCGCTGCTCTCGGCGACCTGCGAGGAGGCCCTCTTCCGGGGCGTCCTGCAGGCCGAATTCGGCCTGTGGCCCTCGAGCGCCCTCTTCGGCTTGCTGCATACCGGCGACCGCCGCTTGTGGCTGACGGGCCTGTGGGCCACGGTCATGGGACTGGTCCTGGGGCTGACCTGGTCGCAGACGGGGAACCTGGCGGTTCCCATCGCCATCCACGCGGCCTCCAACTTCTACTCGTTCCGCCGGTTGGCCCGCTGGCGGGCCCCTGAGGTCTAGCTGATCCCCACCGGCGGCAGGGGCCAGCGACTGCTGGGAGCCAGGCCCATCAGGATGTTCAGGGCCGAGTTGCGCCGCTCGCGCGGCAGGTTGAAGACCCGCGCAACCTCCTCGGCCAGATCCTCCAAGGCCCGGGCGGGGGCCTCGGGACCGGCCTGGGCAGCCTCCGCCTTCGGGGCCTGCTCGGGAGCGCCGGTGGACGAGGCCAGGATGGCATACAGGGCGCAGACCGCCTCCCAGGCAGGCCGCTCGGACCAGGTCACCGACAGGGTGCCCGACCCCCACATGAAGTCCTGCCACAGGCCGGCCTCGACGTCGAAGACCCGGCACCGGCCGGGATCCAGGGGGCTGTCGGCGGCCTGGTCGACCGGCAGGCGCAGGATGGTCGGCCAGGCCTGCCCCCCCGCCGCTGGCACCAGGGCGGCCAGGCGCAGGAACAGCGGGGAAGCCCCCACCGCCAGGCTCGCCCCCGCGGCCAGCGTGTAGACCGAATGGCCGCGCAGGCGGGGGGCCCGAGGCAGGCTGAGCTCGCGCTCCTCCAGGAAGGCCAGGAATTCCAGGTAGGCCTGGCGGCTCTTCAGGTTCTCCAAAGCCAGGCCTCGCGCCGTGGCGAAGGCCTGCCAGGCCTTCAACAGCGCGCGGCGCATGAAGGACTCCTCATCCGCGGGCAGGACGACCAGTCGGCCCTCGGTCCGGGCCGAGCCGTCCTGGCGGGCGGCGCGGTTCAGGCGGACCAGCAGTCGGGCCAGGGCGCCGATCTTGGACTCTTCGCCGCGCAGGTTGGCGCGGGCCGGGATCTCGGCGGGAGAACTGGAACCCGCCAGCCAGGCCCGCACGTCGCGCGTCTGCTCTTCGACCTCCAAGGCCTCGAAGTCGTCCTGGGGGGGGGCGGCGTGCCAGGACCAGATCTCCACGGCGGGAGGCGCCGGGACGGTGGGTGCCAGGGCCAGGGCCGCCAGGGAGTGCACCGCCGCCTCGCCGGTCGCCGCGCCCTCCAGGTGCCGCGCCAGCAGGTAGGCGGCGGCCTCGCGACGGGCTCGCGACCCGGCCGCCACCTCGGTGCCCAGCAGGGCGCAGGCGGCCGCCCGCAGGTTGGGGGTCTGCGAGTCCGCCAGGGCAAAGAGGCGATCCTGCAACAGATCCAGGAAGGCCTGCGGGCGCCAGTCGCGATCCTGGGGTGGCAGGGGAATCCGGGGACTGCTGCACAGGGCGTGGAGGACCAGCAGGGTGGCCACCTGCTCGCCCTCCGGTGCCCCCAGGGCCGTGAGGACCGCGGGAGCCAGGCGGATCTGCCCCGGAACGGGAGAGCCCGCCTCTCCCAGCATGGCCACCAAGGCGTGCCGGGTGGTGGTCCCGACCACCCCCAGGACGGCCGAGCGCAACGGATCCGAGCGCAGCAGGCGGCGCAGGTGATCGGCCCCTTGGGGATGGCTGTCCAGCAGGGCCCTGGCCGGGTGCTCCACCAGGTTGGCGTGCACAGCCCGATAGCACAGGGCCAGGCGCAGGCTCTCGGGCGAAGCGTCCTCGGGGCGGCCCAGGAGGTAGTCCGGACCGGGCTCGACCAGGTCGCGCGGGAAGTGGTCCAGGTCCGGGAACACGGCCATCTTTCCCGACCACTCCAGACCCGAGGCGGGGGGTTCGAGGACCTGCTCGACCGAAACGACCCGATCCAGACACCGATAGTGCCGGTTCCCCCGATGGTCCAGGTAGACCGCGACCACCCGGTCCTGGCCCACGAGGCCGGCGGCCTCGGCCTCGACCACTCGCCCGACCACCTTGCCCTGGAAACGGAAGGCCCGATAGGTTTCGATGAAGCCATGCGGACCCGTGACCATCTCGAGCTTGGGGTCACCGGGGACCTCGGGGTCCACCACCCGCCAACGCAGGGCCCGATCCTCGGCCTGGAAACTGGCCAGCAGGGGAATCCCCTTGGCCAGGAAGGTCTCCAGGTCGCGGACCTCCAGGTAGTCCAGGACCGGGAACTGCACCAGGACCTCGCCCGTGAAGGTCAGCCCGTCGGCCCGGGCCTGATCCACGGCTGCGCAGTCGGCCAGGTGACGGGTCACGTACCCGGGGCTGCCCGGCTCCAGGAACCGGGCCAGAAGGCCGTGGTGGCCCATCAGGACCAGGCACTTCAGGCCCCGCCACATCAAGGCCTCCTCGGTCTCGGGCAGCACCAGGCAGCGCAGGTCGACCTCGAAGGCTCCCGCCACCGAGAGCAGCGCGTACAGGGAGTGGTCGACAAAGGAGCGGGCCGGGGTCAGGGCCCCGATGCCCTCCCCGGCCAGGATCCCGGCCGCGAAGACCACGCACAGGCACAGAGCCGCCCCGGCGGCGGGGGGGATCGTGCG
>CAZQPM010000190.1:0-8058 GCA_964595195.1 uncultured Burkholderiales bacterium
CAGCTTCACGCCTCAGCGCCGCGTCCTCAGCGCAGCAGTCCGCCGATCCTTCGCCCGGTGCGGGCGCGCTGCCAGTCCGCCCGCAGCGCCGCGATCCCGAACGCGTACAACAGCCACAGCGCCATGCCGACCGCGAAGCCCGTCAGCGGGCGCTGCGTTATCCCCTTGGTCCCGGTCCCCGGGACTGAGTCGTCGCCGGGGCTCCCCAGCCTGGCGGTCGGTGGATCTTGGCAAGCCTGACCCGCCAGGGTAGAATCGACAACGGACAGTCGCGTCGCCTGGAGTGCGCTTCTGCTCCCACGGGAGGTCGCTCTTGTTCGTCTTGGAATGGGTGCTCGGCAACCTGCCGGGCTTTGTGGCTGTACTTCTGGCCTTCGGGTTCATCATCTTCATCCACGAGTCGGGACACTTCCTGATGGCTCGAAGGGTCGGTATCCGCTGCCCCCGCTTCTCCCTGGGGTTCGGCCCGCGCCTGTTCGCCTTCGACTTCCGAGGCACCGAGTTCACCGTGTGTCTCCTGCCGTTCGGGGGTTTCGTTCAGATGTTGGGCGAGGATCCGGCCGCCGACGAGAGTCAGGCCGAGTTCAGGACGGTATCCAGCTACGTGACGGCGGCCGACCTGCCGGCCACGCGCGACGAGATCCTGGCGCTCCTGGACCGCCGCGAGGCCGAGATTTCCGACGAGGAGAGACGGGATTTCAAGAGCGTTCGGGAGCACGTCCGCTACCTGCCCGAGGGCCCCTTCGAGAGCCTCAAGCTGTTGGAAGGGAACTTCAACGACAAGCCGATCCCGCAGCGGATGGCCGTGGTCGTCGGCGGCGTGTTCATGAACTTCGTTTCGGCCCTGATCCTCTTCTGGGTGGTGGGGGCCGCCTATGGCCTGGTGGACCTGACTCCCAACAGCCTGCCCCAGGTCATGAAGGTGTACGAGGATTCCCCCGCCGCCGTGGCCGGAATGAAGTATGGGGATCGCCTGGAGGCGGTCAACGGCGTCCCGGTGGTCTCGGGCAGCGAGATGATCGACGCCATCGAGAAGTACCCCGGCCAGCCGATCCCGATCACGGTGGCGCGGGGCGATGAGACCCTGGAACTGCAGGTCGTGCCGAACATCCAGGTGGGTGGGTTGACGTTCCACCCTCAGAAGACCCGGCAGGGCCTGCCCGTGGTGGTCGCCGTGGGTGCCTTCGTGGAAGGCTCGGTCACGGGCGGCCTGGCAGCCGGTGACGTCATCGTCGGCGTCAACGGCACGCCGGTCCGGTCCCCAGCCGACCTCTTGGCAGCCCTGCGCAGCGCCTCGGCGGCTTCCGACCCCCTGCAGGAGATCCGCATCTCCCTAGATCGGCAGGGTCAGAAGGAACCGGCGGTGCTCACGCTGCTCGCCGCGGAGGCGACGCCGGTCGGCAAGATCGGCATCATGCCGGCGCAGGTCACCGAGTTCCGCTTCATCGACCAGAGCACCAACGTCATCGAAGGCGTGGCCGGCGAGAGCCCCGCAGCCCGGGCCGGCTTCCAGCCCGGGGACACCCTGTACCTCGTCAACGGCCGCTCGGTGGCCGACGTCGAGTCCCTGGATGCGGTCCTGGCCGAACTGGCGACCGGAGCCTCCAGCGGCGAGCCGCTCCGCTTCGACCTGGAACGCCAGGGAAGCCACGTGCGCCTGGAAATTACCTCCCGGCCCGCGGATACCGAGGCACTCGGTCTGCAGTTGCAGCCGATCACCTTCGGGCTGGTGGTCAAGCATTCGTTCTGGTTGATCGGACGACTGATCGCGGCTCCGGTGATCATCGTGCAGCAACTGGCTGCCAAGGTCCTCAACCCGGACCTGGTCAAGGCCTCGATGTCCGGACCGATCGGGATCATGCAGATGATCTTCGAGTTGTCGGACCAGGGTCTGGGCAAGTTCCTCTACATCGTCGCCTTGATCAACGCGGCTGTCGGCGCCTTCAACGTCATTCCCTTCCCGGCCTTGGACGGGGCGCGCCTCCTGGTCCTGGCCTGGGGGGGCCTGCGGGGTCGGGAGCTGGACTACAAGAAGGAAGCCATGGTCCACCAGGTCGGTCTGTTCGTGCTTCTGGCGGTGGTCCTGCTGGTTACCATCCTGGATGTGCAGCGCCTGATTGCCGGCGTGCCCTTGACGAAGTAGCCCTGCGGGACTCGGGTCGGGTCTGGGGAGAAGGGGCCGGCCGCTGGCCCGGCGAAATAGGAAAGGCCCTCCTCGGGCCGTGGGAGTAGACTTGAGCAGGATCCACATTGCGACGCCCCAGATCAGGTTCTTGATCGTGACGTGCTTTACCGGTCTGAACCTGGTTCTCGGGTTGATGGCCTTGTTCTATGCGACCCAGGATCTCTTCCCCCTGGCGGCGCTCTGCCTGCTGGCTTGCGTCGTGCTGGACGCGTGCGATGGCAGCCTGGCCCGCAAGTGGGAGGTCAGCAGCCCCTTCGGGGCGCAACTGGATTCCCTGGCCGATTTCACCAGTTTCTGCATCGGCAGTGCGGCGCTGGCCTACTACTGGTTCTCCCCCGAAACGCCGTTCTACCTGATCGCTGGCGCCAGTTGCTTCTACGTCTTCACCGGGGCGGTCCGGCTGGCCCGCTTCAACGTGACCGCCAACCCGCTGTGTCCCCCCCAGTACTTCCAGGGAATGCCCACGACCTCGGTCTCAGCCGTGGTGGCGATCGCCTACCTGACCTGTCCCCACCTGTCGTCGGCCCTGGGCGTGGCCCTGGTGGTCCTGTTGGGGGCCCTGATGGTCAGCGTCTTCCCCTATCCCAAGATGACCCGCATGCTTCGCTTCCCCGCTTGGTTCTGGGTGGCCGTGGCCGTGGCGGCGGTCCTGAGCCTCGCCTGGACGGCCTGGACGCTGGCCGCAGCCTACACCCTCAGCGGGCCGGTCATCTGGTTGCGTCGTCGATACAGCGTGCGACCGGCGTAAGGCCTGCGACCACCTTCTGCCCGGGCTGCACCAGGGGTTCATAGCGGTCCACCGGCAGGTAGACGTCGGTCCTGGAGCCCATGCGGATCAATCCGTAGCGTTCCCCCTGGGCCGCCAGTTCGCCCAGCCCCATCCAGTTCACGATGCGGCGGGCCACGATTCCCACCCGCTGGACGGTGACCACCCGACCCTGGGGGGTCTCCAGGACCAGGTAGCAGGCGTGGTTGTGTTCGGCGCGGGCCTGGAAGGCAGGAGCCGCCCCACCGCTGACCTCGAAGCGGTCGACGATGCGGCCGGAAACCGGAATCCGGTTGATGTGGACGTCGAATAGGGACAGGAACGCGGAGATCCTCAACCACTCGCCGTCGCCCAGGTGGGGATCCCGAATCCGCTCGACGGCCATGACGCGGCCGTCGCAGGCCGACAGGGCCAGGTCCGGGTCCGGCTGCACCTGGCGCAGCGGATCCCTCAGGAAGGCCGCGATGCCCGCCAGGAGAAGCAGGGGCCAGCCCCAGGCCTTCGCCCCGGCCCGGCGCAGCCACCAGGAAAGGCCTCCCAGGGCGCCTGCGAAACGCACCACATCCGAGGCCATCCGCAGCGGGCCCAGGACCAGGGTCTTGCGACCCTCCACGGGGCGCAGCACTTCGACATCCCCGGTCCGGGCGGAGGTGAAGCGGAAGTGACGGACCCAGCCCGGGGGGAAGTTGGCCCAGACCGTCTCACGGTAGACCTGGTAGGAGTTGATGTAGCGTTCCAGGACCTGGTGGGCCTCGCGCCAGGGGCGGCCCTTCAGGCCCGGTGTCAGGATCAGGCGCAACCAGCGCAGCCAGGCCAGTTCGATGTAGCTGAGGCTGCCGCCGCGGGCCAGCAGGCGCTGGTAGGAGGCCAGGACCTGTTCCAGAAGGCCCGGGGGCAGGTTGTTCAAGGGGAGCGAGGACAGGATGCAGTCAAAGATCCCCTGCCCCGGAATGTCCAGGACGCTGCCTTCAAAGAACTCGACCTGGTCTCGGACCCTGGCGAAGTCCGGTTCGGTCTCGAAGCGGTGGCGCAGGTACTGCGCGTAGTCGGGGTTGATCTCGCAGAGCATCAGGCGGTCGCCCGGCTCCATGCAGCGGACCAGTACCGAGGTCACCGCCCCGGTTCCCGCCCCGACCTCCAGGATCCGGCGCGGCGAACGGCGGCGGCGGAACTCGCGCAGCAACGCCAGTGAGCCCCAGCGGGACGTCGGCATGAACGTGCCGGTCCGGGTCAGGTCCTGCAGGCGCAGGCAGAAGTACAAGGCTTCCGAGATCTTCATGGCGCGGCGCGTTCGGCAGGTCCTGCCCCAGCGCCTTCTGACCCGGCAAGGAACCGGGCCGTCGGAACGGGCCGGCGTCCCGGCGTTGGGTGCCTAGAGGCGGGGGGCCTGCTCGCCGTCGTCGGGCGGCGCAGCAAACTCGAGGAACCCAGCCTGGCGGGCCCGGGACCGGGCTTCGAGGATCTGCGCGGGTCGGTCGGTGTAATCGACGTTCAGCACCAGGGCGCCGACCATGCGCAGCAGGCGGCCGGATGCCTCGAGAGCCTCGGTGCGCTCGGCAGGTGTGGCCGTTCCCGGTTCCTCGGCGCCGAACCAGGTGCCGATCTGGACGATCCCCGTCACCGCCTTCAGGAAGCGGGGGTCGTTGACCAGGCCGTCGCCTTCATTCCACGCGAAGACTCCGAAGTCGCGGCCACCGGGTCCAGCCCGGGTGTACTCGGCCACCCGGCAGACAAGGTCGACCATGTCCTGGCGCGCCGTGGTCCATCCCTGGTCAGCAAAGATGGTCCAGGTTCCCGCGGGGTCCAGGACGACCCCGTCGAACCCTGCCGCGACGACCTGGTCGATCCAGGAGTCCGGACTTCCGAAGAGGATACCCAGCCAGTCGGGGTCCCAGTAGCGCACCAGGTAGAGGCCGTCCCAACCGGCCACCGCAGGTCCGATCCACGGAGGATCGCCCTCCTGGTACTCGGGCTGCCAGTAGAAGCGGTGACGTGCCGCCTGCCCCACGGGAATCCAGGCCAGGACCAGGCGGCGCCCCCCGTCCGGTTTGCGTTGAAGGGCTCGCACCTCCTCTGCGGTCCAGCGTCCCGCATGGCTGCCATCGCGGGAGTAGTCGACCAGGACGAGGTCGGTCGGGCTGGCAGACAGGGACTTGAGGTCCGGGGCGTCCAACTGCATGACCCAGGAGGCCGCCAGGGCCCAGGGACGGGCCTCTTCGGCCCGGGCGAGGCCCGGAAGAAGGAGGGCCAGGGCCAGCATGCCGGTCCACCAGGCGCAGGGGCGTCTCACGACGTGGGGGGCACGAAGGGAATCTCCACCACGGCCCGGGTGCCTCCCTCCGGGACAGGCTCCAATCGGATGGCGCCGCCGTGCTTGTGCAGGATGCCCTGGCATAGGGTCAGGCCCAGTCCGCTGCCCCGGGATCGGGTGGTGAAGAAGGGCTCGAAGGCCTGGGGGAGCACGTCGGCGTGGATTCCTGGTCCGTTGTCCTCAACCGTCAGCACGGCCAGGCCACCCTCCTGTCGGGTCAGGACGGTGACGCGTCCGCTGCCTGCCGACTCCATGATGGCGTCCCGGGCGTTGGCCAGCAGGTTGGATAGGACCGACCGGATCTGCCGGGGGTCGGCCTGGAGGCGCGGCAGCGACGGGGTCAGCTCCAGGCGCAGGTCCAGGCGGTCATTGCGCCACTCGGCGGCGTGGAAGCGCACGGTGGTCCGGGCCAGTTCGTTCAGGTCCAGGTCGATGAACCGGGGGGCCGTCTCGTGTCCGGGCGTCACCGCGTCCTGGGTGATCGACAGGCAGTAGCGCGCCGCCCTGGAGATGCCGTCGACGTAGGACCTGGCGTCGACATCCAAGGGGCGGCTGCTCAACAGTTCGGCGAAGCGGATCAGCGAGCGGATCGGAGTCGCCAGTTCCTGGACGACGCCTCCAGCCAACTCGCCCGTGATCGAGACCCGTTCGGCCCGGATCAGGGCTTCGGTGCGTTCCTGGACCATCCGCTCGAGGTTGGCCGTGTAGTCCGCTACCTGTTGCCGGGAGTCGGCGAGCTCCCGATTGGCCCGAGCCAGCTCTTCGTTGGCGCGCGAAAGGTCTTCCACCATGGACAGCAGCAGCTCCACGATCTGGAGGCGGTTCGCCGTCAGGTCCAGCCTGCACTCACCCAGGGCGAAACGCAGGGGAGACTCCTGGTCGGCCGTCGGCTCGAGTTCCATGTTGGACAGGATCCGGCGCACCCGGGCCAGGAGGTAGTCCTCATCGTAGGGCTTGCGGATGAAGTTGTCGGCTCCGGCCTCCAGGCCCCGGAGCAGGTCCTGGGCGCTGTCCAGGGCGGTCAACAGGACCACCGGGATGGACCCCGTCCGAGTCTGGGATTTCAGGTGGCGGCAGAGTTCGAAACCACTCATGCGGGGCATGACCACGTCCGAGATGACCAAGTCGGGGAGGGAAGCCTCGATCATCTCGCGAGCGCTCTCACCGTCCGCGGCGATTTCGACGAGATACCCCTCACCCTCCAGCAGCATCTGCAGGTAGGCCGCCTGGGTGCGGCTGTCCTCTACAACAAGAATCCGCCGGCTCAGAAGCTCGTCTCCTTCTTCGGGGGGTCCATGCCTGCCAGTCTCATCAGGGTCGCCGCCAGATCCGGCAGGGAGAGCGAGGAGCCCACCGCCCCTTGGCGGACCGCTTCGCGTGGCATCCCGTAGACGACGCAGCTTCGTTCGTCCTGAGCATAGGTCAGCCCTCCCTGGCGGTGCAACTCCAGCAGGCCCTGGGCTCCGTCGTCCCCCATGCCGGTCAGGATGATGCCTGCGGCCCTTGAACCCAAGGTGCGGGCCAGGCTCTGCAGCATGAGCGTCGCTGAGGGGCGGTGCCCCTGAAGGGGGGCGCCATCCTCCAGGCCCAGGACCGGGCCGGGACGGACCACCAGGTGCTGCTGTCCGGCTGCGACGTACAGGGTCCCCGGTGAGGGGGCGACGCCATCCTCGGCGGGGATGATCCGCAGGGGAGTCGTCCGGCTCAGCCAGTCCACCAGGGTGCTCGCAAACCCATCACTGATGTGCTGGACCAGGAGCATCGGGATCGGGAAGTCGGGAGTCAGGCCCTGCAGCAGGGTCTGGACGGCCGCGGGTCCGCCCGTGGACGCAGCCAGTCCGATCAGGAGGGGAGGCCCGACGGAAGCAGGTCTGGGGGGCGGTGCCGAAGTCCTCGGTGAGGAGCGCTTGACGACCGGGATCTCGTGCATCAGGTGCAGGGTCTTGGCCAGTTCAGCCAGGCCAGCCTGGTGACCGGGTCGGTCCGGTTCGGGTGGGGCCTGGGCCACCCAGGTCGCTCCGCAGCGTGAAGCCTCCACCTCCACGGCCGTGCCCCGGTCGTCGGGTTCCAGCAGCAGGACGATGGGTACCGGATGGAGTTCCATGATGCGCCGGGCCGCTTCGGCTCCAGAAAAGTCTGGCAGGTGGAAGGAGATCAGGGCCACCTGGGGATGGCACTGACAGGCCTGGGCCACCGCCTGTTCGCCCGAGGAGGCCCGAGCCACGACGTGCAGACCGGCGGCCTCCAACAACGGCTGCAGCCAGCCAGCTCGGGCGGCATCGGCCTCGGCGAGCAGCAGCCGGATCATCGCGGCGCCGTGGGACTGGCCGCGCCGACCAGTCGCTCCACGGAATCCATCAGGATGCCCTCCTCGAATCGGCTCTTCAGGATGTAGGCGTTGGCGCCCAGTTCCAGGCCCCGTTGGCGATCCTGCGGGCGTTCCTGGCCGGTCACCAGGATGATGGGAAGGCGGCCCAGGCGAGGGTGGTTCCGGATCCTGGTCGTCAGGTCGAAGCCGGTCATGCCGGGCATGTCCACGTCCGAAACCACCAGGTCGAAGTCCTCGTGCTGCAGGAACTCCCAGGCCTGGGCTCCGTCGGCGGCCGCTCGGACTCGATAGCCGCCAGCCTCCAGCAGACCGCGCATCAGGGTCCGGGTGGTGATCGAGTCGTCCACCGCCAGCAGGTGTGGTATCCGGGCTGCCGCCGAGGAAGGGGTCGCCCGGCCACTGCCGCGCAGGAAGGTCAGCAGGTCCGCTACGTTCAGGACCGGGACGACCTGCTGGTAGCCGATCAT
>CAZQPM010000191.1:0-8000 GCA_964595195.1 uncultured Burkholderiales bacterium
CGGCCGTCGCGGTCCAGCACCAGGGTGCGCTCGACGGGCGCGTTCAGGGCGGGCCAGGAGGCCACGGTGTCCATCTGATCCTCGGGGACGGCGTGCAGTTCCAGCCGCACCAGGCCGGGCAGGATCGCGATCAGGCCCCACTCGCCGTGGGCCACCAGGTGCAGGTCCGGCAGAAGCTCGCGCAGCCAGGCCTCGCCGTCAAAGTCCGCTCCCTGGCGGGTGAAGAACCAGAACTCGGCGTCCGACCAGGCGTCGGCCCGGCCCTGGGGCACTGCGCCGTAGGTCAGGGCCGCCACGATCCGGGCGTCGGCGCGGCAGGCCTGGGAAATCTGTCTGGTCAGGGATTCAGCGGGTAGGGTCATCCTGGTGGCAACTCCGATGGCTTCCACGGATAGCCGTCCGAGGCGGACTGTGGGAGGTGGGCTCCTGGCGCAAGGCCGTCAGGATCCGTGGGCACAGGCCGGGGAAGAGGCTCGACCGCGAGGTCGACCTGGGATTCCGCGTCCAGTGCAGGGGTCCTGCGCTGGGCGGCGCGGGGGCGACGGGTCTCTCCGGCGACCAGAGCCGTTCAGGGCCAGAATCCAAACGGTCCGCGAAATCGCGTCGCTCAGCCATCGGCCCGGAGCCGACCCGAGATCCCGGATGCTCCCGAGGCCACCGCAGCCCGGAAGGAGCTGACCGGAACCACCCCGCAGGGTGCCGGCTCAGGCCTTGGGGGTGGCCGCCAGGCGGCTGACGGCGACGGAGACCACGGCCACCAGGTAGAGCTGCCCCAGGATCGCCTCGGCGACCGCCAGGGCCCGGGGCAGGCCGGGCTGGGGGGTCAGGTCCCCGAACCCGATGGTGGCGAGGTTCACGTAGCTGAAGTAGACGCACGAGCCCAGGTCGCCGACGCCGTTGGCGAAGAACGGTGGCCCCAGGCGCCCCACCAGCATGAAGACCCAGGCGAAGAGAAGCCCCAACAGCACGTAGACGGCCAGCAACCCCAGGAGGGTCTGGGTGTCGACCTGGGTGAAGGTCGCCAGATGACGGCCGATGGCCACGATCGTGGCCAGGACCACCAGGGCCCAGGCGGCGGGGATCACGAGGTCCACCATGGGATGCCCGGATGACGTCAGTTCGGCGGCCAGTGCACCCGCTGTGAGGACCACCGCCACGGTCTGGGCCAGGGCCAGGCGCGGGACGCCCGAGACGTGCAGGGTGGCCAGCAGGGCCAGGCCTTGAAGACCGCCGGCCAGGCTGGCCCAGGGGCCCGAGGCGCCGAAGGTGATGGAGACCACCACCGCAGCCATCAGGCAGGTCAGGGCGGCGCCGTAGGCCACGCGGGTCTGGTCTGCCGCCGGGTCGCCGGAGGGATTGAGCTTTGCAGAGCGCACCACGTCACCTGCCTGGATCGCCGGATGACCGTGTCCTTCGCGTCGACGGGGAACTCCCCCTCGCAGGAGCCGGCCGCGCTCTCAGGGAAGCCTTGCTGCCAGGAGGTGGCCCCGATGCCCGAGGAAGCGGTCCGGATGACCCGCCGAGGCTTCGTCGGCGCCGTCTGCGCCTGGAGCCTGTCGCTGGTTCGGCCTGCGCGGGCGGCCGGGCAGGTTCTCACGCTGGACCAGGTGGTCGGGGCCCTGCGCCGATCCAGTCCCCTGGGCGCCTGGATCGTCGGCCGCTCCCTGGGCGACCCTCCCCTGGTGCGACAGGGTTCCCGGGAGATCCGCTTCGGACGCTTGGATGGTGCGGCCTTCGTGCGCGACCGACCGCTCGACCGCCTGGTCGAGGTCGCCAACGTCCTGGTCCACGAATCCTGTCACTATCTGGTCCCGGTGCTGGCCGCCCAGGCTGACCCTCAGTCGTTGGACCACCCCGGCACCGTCGGCCTGGTGGTGGCGCCGGGCCAGATCCACTGCGTCCGGGGGCAACCCTGCTTCCCCAGCCTCGAGGCAGCCCCCTCGTTTCCCGCCTTCCTGCGCCGGGCGCAGCGCTTCTCCCTCTACGTGGATTCCCGGGAACCCCACATGGTGACCCAGAAGTACGGACTCTATGGCCTGCTCAACGAGTTCGCGGCCTACCACGCCGGGACACGGGCAGGGCTGGACCTGGTCCGGCATCTGGCTCGACAGCCCTCGGGATCCCCCGCCGCCTGGGTGAACCGCCTGGCCGACGCGGATACCACGGTGGGGGCCTGGCCCGAGTTCCGAGGTTATATCCTGGCCTGGCTGGCCTACGGCAGGGCCCGCCACCCCGAGGTCTACCGCAGGATCGTGGCCTCGTCCCCCCTGCGCGCGGCCTGGAGGGACGTGGACCGCTCCTACGGTTCGCTCTGTCAGGCCTGGTATCGCGACCTTCCCCAGATGCTGACCGGCCTGAGGCAGGCGGGAATCCCCGTGCAGGACCGCGATGGGGCCCTGATGGCTGGCGGCTCGGGGAGGGTTCTGTACCGGGCCGAGTTCGACGCCATGGTTCGGGGCCTGCGCGCCGCCCCCGAGCTGGTGGAGATCGAGAAGGTGCTGGCGCGGGTCTGAGGCCCCGGCCGGCCAGCGTGCGCGCAGCGATCCGGCGCGGTCAGGAGGGCCGTCATGGAAGAGAGCAGCGCACCCGCGTCCGGCGAGGGGAGCCCGGGGGCCCTGACCAAGGCTCGGGTCAGCCGGGAGGCAGCCCGGCATCGCCAGGCCTGGATGCAGTCCGACGAGTTCCCGGTGGGGATGGTGCGGGCCCTGGGGCGACCGCGTTCCCGGCGGATCCTGGGCTGGCTGTGCCGACTCTGTGGGGTCCTGGCCCTGGGTTGGCTCCTGGTCCACCTGGCGGCCACCACCCTGATCCAGGCCCGGGCGAATTCCTCCGTGCCGGTCACCAGAGTCTGCCAGAGCCAGGTCAGGAATATCGCCACCGGTCTGGAGATGTGGGCCGAGGACCATCACGGACGGTATCCCAGCCGTCTGCAGCAGTTGGTCCCGGACTATCTCTACCGGATTCCGAGGTGCCCTGCGGCCGGCAGGGATACCTACTCGCCGGGCTATCAGGTCACCAGCTCACCCGCCCGCTTCACGGTGGTCTGCTTCGGTCACAACCACGCCGCGGACGACGTGTTTCCGAACAACCCCTCGTACGATTCGCAGACCGGAGTGGAGGTGCACTACCAGAGGCCCGGCTTCTACCGTTCCGCGGGGTCTGCCCCCTACCTGTGGGCCGGGCTGCTCCTGGGATCGGTCATGGCCGTGGTTCTGGGCCTGGCGGCGCTGGTCGCCCGCAGGCGGAGACGAGGCCTCACCCGGGCGGCTCCGTGATCGACCGGGCCGTCCGGTCGCCCCCTGAAGCTCCTGGACGACGATTCCGATCGACCGCTGACATGAGGAACCCCAGGCAGGAAAGGGCGGGAGCGTGCGGTTGCGGATGGTGACGGGAGGCACCGCCCGGGCCTCGAGGCCTCCGGGCCGCACGAGGATGGCTCGGTCGGCACGAGTGGCATCGGGTCGGTGGGCCCGGGCCGGAAGGCCCGCGCTGCCCTGAGGGTGGGCGACCTGGTGCAGCCAGACCCTGCGCCGGACATGAAGGCTCCTGTCAACAGGATTCTTCTCAAATCCGTTCTGGATATGCGGGAAGTCTCGGTAACCCCATCGCTTTACAGTGCAGGAATCTTTGGCTAGACTTGTCGGGTCGGCCGCAGCGACGGCCCGACCGTCCTGGCGGGAACGTGTCCAATCCGGGCCAGGCTTCATGGAGGTGGGACTCCGCAAATTCCTCTGCGAAAGGTGATTTGCATGATTTCTCTGGGCATCCATATCATCGCTGAACTGTCGGACTGCCGGCGCGATCTCCTGGCCGACCTGGCCGGGGTGCGCAAGGCCATGATCCGTGCCGCCGAGGAGGCTGGCGCCGAGGTGCGCGAGGTCGCCTTCCACCGCTTCTCGCCTCAAGGGATCAGCGGCGTGGTGGTCATCGCCGAATCGCACCTGTCGATCCATACCTGGCCGGAACTGGGCTATGCCGCCATCGACGTCTACACCTGCGGGACCCATACGGATCCCCGACGCGCCTGCGACCATCTGGCCCGCTTCTTCGAGTGCGGCCGCGTGAAGACCACGGCCGTGGAGAGGGGCTTCCTCGGATCGGAGGGGGCCTACAGCCACCGGGTGCAGCCCACGCAGGACAGGACCCTGGACCGGGCAGGCTGCGGCGCGAGGGACCGGTGACCCCGTCCGGGTGCGCCCTTCCGGTTCCTCCGACCCACCCCAGGACCCCCGCCCCAGGTCCGACGTGGATCGTCGAGGAGGAGAACGACCTGGTCCGGGTCCATCACCGGGTGGACGAGGAGATCTACCGGGGGAGCACCGCCTACCAGCAGGTTGCCCTGGTCAGGAACCGCCTGTATGGTACCTTCCTTTTGTTGGATGGGGACTTCCAGTCCGCCACGCGCGACGAGTTCCTGTACCACGAGACGATCGTCCATCCAGCCATGGTGGCGCATCCCGAGCCTCGTCGGGTGGCCATCCTGGGTGGGGGAGAGGGGGCCACGCTGCGCGAGGTCCTGCGTCATCCCAGCGTCCAGGAGGCCTTCCTGGTAGACCTCGACCGGGAGCTGGTCGAGATCTGTCGGCGCCACGCTCCGGAGTACGCCGCCGGGGCCTTCGACGATCCCCGCACCCGCCTGGTCTTCGGCGATGCCTTGGCCTTCCTGGAAGAATCCTCACAGGCCTTCGACGTGATCCTCAGCGACCTGACCGATCCTCATCCCGACAGCCCTTCGCAGAGCCTCTTCGGCGCAAATTTCTTCCGCCTGGTCCGCTCGCGGCTGGCCTCCCCAGGGATTCTGGCCCTGCAGGCCTCTCGTGGCGATCTGTTGCATCTGCAAGGACATCGGACGATCCGCCGGGCCTTGCAGCAGGCCTTCCCGCGGGTGACCACGATGATGGCCTCCATCCCTTCGTTCCACGCAACCTGGGCCTTCGCCACGGCCTCGGAGACCCTGGACCCCCGGGATCTGTCGGCGGCCGAGGTGGACAGGCGGTTGGCTTTCCGGGGGCTTTCCGGGCTGCGCCACTACGATGGCCTGGCTCATACCGGCTTGCTGGGCCTGTCCAAGGCGGTCCGCAGATTCCTCGAGGAATGAAGGGGCCTGCGCCGGGGAGGCTCGTGGCCGCTACAGCCGAGGCGGCCCCTCGAGCATCCGAGCGCGCATGGCCTCCCAAGGGCCCAACCAGTCCGAGATCGTCTCCAACCACCAGGTGACCCCCACCCGAGCGTAGGGTTCGATCCTGCGGGCCGCCGTGGCGATTTCGGTCTGGCCCGCCAGCACGAAGTCGAAGGGGCCGTCCGTTGACCGGTGCTGCTGCACGTAATCCAGGATCTGACGGGCCGTTTCCACCGGCGGGATGAAGCCGTGCTCGGGATCCATGTCGATGGGGAAGGCTCCGTCCCAGCGCGCGGCGCGCCGCATGGGGGCGCGGTTGGGCCAGACGCCAGCCAGCCACAGGGGGATGCGCGGGGTCTGGAGGGGACTTGGCAGGAAGGTCGTTTCCTTCACGCGGTAGTGTCGCCCCTCATAGGAGAAGGGCTGGCCGGACCACAGACCCGTCAGGATGTGCAGGCCCTCGTCCAGCTTCTGCGCCCGCACCCGGTCATCGGCCTCTTCATCGAAGGTCGTGAACTCCTCGCGCGGAAAGCCCAGCCCCAAGCCCAGGATCAGCCGTCCTCCGGACAGGTGATCCAGGGTCACGGCCTCGCGCGCCACCTTCCAGGGACGGCGGCGCGGTAGCGGCGTCACCATGGGCCCCAGGCGCAGCCGCGACGTGCGCGCGGCGATGGCGGCCAGGGTGATCCAGGGGTCGATCCGCGTGGGCCCCATGGTCGCCTCGCCCACCAGATGGTCCCACAAGAAGAGGCCGTCCCAGCCGGCCTCTTCGGCCTCGACGGCGAACTGCACGGTCCTGCGGACGTCCGCGAAGCTGCCGAAGTTGGGGATGCTGAGGCCGAACTTCATGCTCAAGGTGGGGACCTCCGCAGAACTCAAGGTTCGGTCCCTGTTGGACCCGGCCCCCGCTTCCCCCTGCCCCGATGCGGCCCCGGCGGTGCCACCTTCCCGCAACCGCCGGGTCGGGGACCGGACCTGACAGGAGATGCCCTGGGACCGACAAACCCTGCAGGAGCTGGTCCGGGACTCCGACCCGTCGCTCCTGGGAGGCCCCGGACCCCGACAGGAGGGGACCCATGACCGAACACACGATTCCTCGCAGACAGTTGGCAACCCGGGGAAAGCTGTGGGCGCAGGCCCTGGCGCGGAGGGTGGCGGCCCTCGGGGTCCGTCCCAACCAGATCTCGGTGGCCAGCCTGTTCGTCGCGGCCGGCGCCGGGGTCTGCCTGGTGATCGGGTCCGGGGCCACCGGGTGGGCGGGACCGGCCCTGTTGCTCCTGGCCGCCCTGGGAATCCAACTGCGCCTGCTGTGCAACCTGCTGGACGGGATGGTGGCCGTCGAGGGTGGACAGGGGTCCCGCTCGGGAGAGGTCTTCAATGACCTTCCCGATCGTCTGGCCGACTGTTTCATCCTGGTCAGCCTGGGCTACGCGCTTCCTGCCTGCCCCCACGCCGTCGAGTTGGGCTGGTTGGCCGGCCTGCTGGCCGTGTTCACAGCCTACGTGCGGATGCTCGGGGGCGCCTGCGGGGCCGGCCAGTCCTTCGTGGGCCCGATGGCCAAGCAGCACCGCATGGCCCTGACGACGGTCGCGCTGGTCCTGGCGGCCGGCCTGGATGCCTGGGGAGGACGTGACCCCGTGCTCTACGGCGCCCTGGTGCTGGTCTGCGTGGGCAGCGCCATCACCAGTCTGCGACGCACACGGTTGATCCTGCGGGCGCTTCGGGAACCGCAGGCCGAGGGGACCCGGGAACGATGACCCCGGCCGGCCTGGTGGCCGAGGCCCTGATCGCCGCGACGCGGCTGCTGTGCGGGCCCCAGGCCCGCTGGGTGGGGTGCCAGCCTTCCACCTGCCAACGGGTCTACTTCGCCAACCACAGCAGCCATCTGGACGCCGTGGTCCTGTGGGCGGCGCTGCCCCCCGCGGTGCGCAGGTTGACCCGCCCGGTGGCCGCCCTGGACTACTGGGCAGGCGGGGGCCTGAAGGGCTACCTGGCCCGCCGCGTCCTGAATTCGATCCTGGTCGACCGTTCGGGTGCCAACGCTCGCCAGGTCCTGCAGGACCTGGCGGACGCGATGGGGTCGGCCTTCTCGATCATCTTCTTCCCCGAGGGGACTCGGGGCTCCGGCCAGGAACTGGCGCCGTTCAAGAGCGGCCTCTTCCACCTGGCCCAGAGCCTGCCCCAGGTGGAACTGGTCCCAGTCTACCTGGAGAACCTCAACCGCATCCTGCCCAAGGGTGAGGTGCTGCCTGTCCCCCTCTTCAGCAGCGTGAGCTTCGGCAAGCCCCTGAGGCCCGCACCCGGGGAGGCCAAGGCTGATTTCCTGGAACGGGCTCGAGCGGCCGTGTTGGAGTTGAAGAAGCCATGAAGACCTCCCAGGATCCCAGGTTCTTGCTTTTCGGGGGTGTCCTGGCCCTGCTGGTCCTGGCCAGCCTGATCGGCTGGGTCCTGGGCCGGAAGGCCCGAGGCGACGGGCCTCGGGCCGTGGTCGCCAACCTCAACGCCCGGATCCGCGCCTGGTGGGTGATGTGCGCCGTCTTCGCGGCGGCCACAGCCACCGGTGGACTGGGCTCGATCGTCCTTTTTGGCTTGATGTCCTTCGTGGCCTTCCGGGAGTTCATCACCATGACCCCGACCCGCCTGGGGGACCACCGCGCCCTGTTCTGGGCCTTCTTCGTCTTCATCCCGCTGCAGTACTACCTGGTGGCCCTCAACTGGTATGGTCTGTTCTCCATCCTGATCCCCATCTACGCCTTCCTGCTGCTGCCCACCCGGACGGCCATGGCCGGAGACACCGAGCGTTTCCTGGAGCGCAGCGCCCGGATCCAGTGGGGCCTGATGGTCTGCGTCTATT
Organism: uncultured Burkholderiales bacterium; assembly: GCA_964595195.1. Classification (GTDB taxonomy): domain Bacteria; phylum Vulcanimicrobiota; class Xenobia; order Xenobiales; family Xenobiaceae; genus CAZQPM01. The sequence goes on from CAZQPM010000191.1 coordinate 7,974, forward strand.
GCGTCAGTCACGCTCCCGCCCTGCTGA